>RFXW01000120.1 GCA_009921245.1 Candidatus Fonsibacter lacus
GCCTTAACCTGGCCGACGCCCGTGCGCGTCAATACCTGGCGCGGCAAATGGAAAACCACTTTTTTGGTGGTGGTGCCGATGTGGCCCAAGGCTACGTGCCACCGACGCAAGGCTGATTTTTGAATCCGTCCGGCCACGCCTTGGTGGTGGGGGCCGGCTTGGCAGGCGCGGGCGTGGCCTGGCGCCTTACCCAATCGGGCTGGCGTGTCACGCTCATCGATGCCGCCCCGCAGCTTGCCGCGGGTGCGTCGGGGCTGCCGTTTGGCGTGCTGGCGCCACCGCCGCCTCTTAAGCACACGTTGGCGCCTGTGGCACTGGCGTGGTTGCATTTGGCCTACCCGGTGGCAATACAACGCTTGCTGCAACTGATGCCCAACGGCCCAGGCTGGCAACAGATGGCCTTGCATGACAGCCGACTGAAAGACCACGCCATGGCGCACGTGGTCTCGCCCGCGCACTGGGTTCAAGCGTACGTGCAGCAAGCGCAGTGCAGCGGGCGCCTTGCGCTTTGCTTGGGTGAGGCGGTTGAATCGGCGCAGCTCGATGCACAGAACACGGGGTGGTGTCTAACCGGCGAACGAGGCACACAATGGCAAGGCGATGCGGTGGTGTGGGCCAACGCCATGGCCGCCGCAAGCCATTTGCCCACCGTGGCCGTGGCGTTGCAAGCGGTGGCCGGGCAGTTGTCCATGGGACCTTGCACAACGCCCCGTACCGCCGAGGTGCGCCGCGACCACGGCGTGTGGGTGAATGCCTTTGACGCCGACGGCCTGGGGCCGCGTTGGAGCGTGGGCGCCACCTACCGGCGCGGGCAAGCCGAGGCCAAGGTCATCGCCGATGACCACACCACCAACCGCGCCAAACTGGCGCGACTTCAGCCTCAAGCGCTGGCCGAATTCGATCGTGCGCAAGCCAACCACACCCTGCAGGCGTGGCCGGGTGTGCGCTGCACCACCGCCCAGCGGTTGCCATTGGTGGGCACCATAGCCCAAGCCGCTGCACCAGCCAGGCGCCGCGTGTCGCTTGCCAGTGTGCCGCGCCTGCCCCAGGCCCTGGCGTTATTGGCATTGGGTTCGCGCGGGCTTACCAGCCATGCCCTGGCCGCCGACATCGTTGCCGCCCACTTGGCACGGGCGTGGCTCAAACAACTGCGCAGCGGCGCCCCCACCGGCTTATTCAGTGACCCCATAAGCAAATAGCAAAACTATCGTATGCATTGGGGTGCTTTCTGACTACAGTTGCAGCCCATGTGGGACCCCTCAATCACACTTACTGGCTTACTTGTTGGCGTTGCCATTGGCCTGACCGGCATCGGTGGGGGTTCACTCATGACACCCGCGCTGCTGTTTTGGCACGGCGTACCGGCCCCCATCGCCGTAGGCACCGACTTGTTGTTTGCCGCGATCACCAAAAGCGCTGGGTTACTTGGCACACTGCGACAGGCCATGGTGCCCTGGCCGGTCGTGGCGTGGCTAAGCGCCGGTAGCGTGCCCGCAGCGTGGTTTACTTTGCGTGCGGTTGAAGCGCTCGGGCACAGCCCGGCGCAACTGCAGCGGGTTATCACAACAGGCTTGGGGCTGGCGCTGGTGCTCACGGCGGTGGCCAATGCGTGGCGCTTGGCACGGCCGCTGCCGAGCGCAAAATCAACCGCACCAACCCGACCACCTCGCCGCCTTGCACTGCTCACACTGGGGCTGGCCGTTGGGGCACTGGTCACTCTGACATCGGTGGGAGCCGGTGCCGTCGGCATGTTGGTACTGATGCTGCTGCTACCCCACCTGTCCGTGACGCGACTGGTGGCCACCGACCTTGCCTACGCTGTGCCACTCACTGCCCTGGCTGGTCTGGGACATTGGCAACTGGGTCATGTCGATCGAACACTTTTGGGCACCTTGCTGATGGGCTCAGTGCCCGGCATTTGGCTTGGCCTTAAACTTCAACACCTAGCGCCGGCGCGCGGGCTGCGCGCGCTGATGGCCACGCTTCTGGCCTTGGCTGGTATCAAACTGGTATTTGCTTGATGTATCGATACACCGCCTACGACCGACACGTGGTTGCCGAACGGGTGGGTGCCAAAGTACCCACATCCCGTGCCCCGAGTTTGGCTGGGGCACGCCATGCATGCCACTACAATGAAAGCATTGTGTTGGTTATTTCAAAATTAAAATAACCCTGGTACCATCACCCTGTCAACTGTTAACTCAAGTTTACGCCCATGACACACGTCGTTACCGAATCCTGTATCAACTGCAAGTACACCGATTGCGTCGACGTCTGCCCAGTGGATTGTTTTCGCGAAGGGCCCAACTTTCTCACCATCGACCCCGATGAATGCATCGATTGCGCGGTGTGTATTCCGGAGTGTCCGGTGTCGGCCATTTACGCCGAAGAAGACGTACCCGCCGATCAACAGCACATGATTGCGCTGAATGTTGAGCTTGCGCGTTTGCCCAACTGGCCCAGCATCACGCGACGCAAAGCACCGGCGGCAGACGCCGACGACTGGCAAGACGTCAGCGACAAATTGCAACACCTGCAGCGCTAAGCCTGCTCCTTGGCTGCGGCCATTGACGCCCCCATGACCGACCACACCCCAGCAACCTCCGCCGCCACCGAAGCCGACGCCGTCATCATTGGCGCCGGCCCGGTTGGTTTGTTTCAGGTCTTTGAGCTTGGCTTGCTAGAAATCAAAGCCCACGTCATTGACACCCTGCCCTATCCAGGCGGCCAGCCGGTTGAGCTCTACCCCGACAAACCCATTTTTGATATTCCAGCGGTTCCGGTTTGTACCGGGCGCGAACTCACCGACGCGCTGCTGAAACAAATCGAACCTTTTGGCGCCACGTTTCATTTGGGCCAAGAAGTCAGTGCGGTGCAACCGCAGCCCGACGGACGGTTTTTGGTAACCACCTCCAAAGGCACGGTGCTGCTGACACGCACCATTTTTATCGCCGCCGGTGTGGGGGCTTTTCAGCCCCGAACGTTAAAGGTTGAAGGCATTGAGGCCTTTGAAGGCAAGCAAGTTTTTTATCGAGTCAAGAACCCGGCCGACTTTGCTGGCAAAAACCTGATGGTGGTGGGTGGCGGCGACTCGGCCTTGGACTGGGCACTGAATTTCGCTACCGCGTCAGAGCACCGCGCCGAAAGCGTGATCTTGGTGCATCGCCGCGATGGCTTTAAAGCCGCACCGGCCAGCGTGGCCAAAATGCGCGAGCTGTGTGAGGCCCTGGAGATGCAGTTTTTGGTGGGGCAAGTCACCGGCTTGGATGTTGCCAACGACGTATTGCAAGGCGCCAAAGTAACCGGCAGCGACGGCGTGACACGCGTGGTGCCGCTGGATGCCATGTTGGTGTTTTTTGGACTCTCGCCCAAACTTGGCCCGATTGCCCATTGGGGCTTGGATATCGAGCGCAAACAGTTGGTGGTAGACACCGAAAAATTTTCTACCAACGTGCCGGGTATTTTTGCGGTGGGCGACATCAACACCTACCCAGGCAAGAAAAAACTCATTTTGTCGGGCTTTCATGAATGCGCCTTGGCCGCCTTTGGCGCGGCGCCCTTTATCTTTCCTGAGAAAAAAATCCATCTGCAATACACCACCACCAGTCCCAAGCTACACAAAGTGCTGGGTGTGGAAACCCCGGTTTTTGACTGAACATGGCGCGGTTTAAAGATCGCTGTGTGGTTGTAACCGGTGCGGCAAAAGGTTTGGGTTTTGCCATTACGCAGGCGTTTCTTCAAGAGGGTGCACGGGTTGCGGCACTCGACCTAGACCACGAGGCACTCAACACCGCTTGGGCGCAAGAGGCCACCACGCCGCAGGTGCGTGTGGCGGTAGACGTAACCAACCACGACGCGTTGCAAGATGCCCTAAAAAACGTTCACAGCGCGATCGGCGGGCTCGACGTCATGGTGGCCAACGCTGGCGTAGGCAAGCGGGTGCCAGCGGTTGACATCACCGTTGACGAGTTTGAAAAAGTGATCGACACCAACCTGAATGGGGTGTTTTATTGCAATCGTTTGGCAGCGCAGCTCATGCCCGAGCACGGCGGCGTGATTGTGAACATGGCCTCGGTGATGGGGCTCTCTGGCGGCATCTTCCCACACGCGGTGTACCAAGCCAGCAAAGGGGCGGTGGTCAACCTGACTCGGGCGCTGGCCCTGGAATGGGCGCCCCGTCAAATTCGAGTGAATGCGGTGGCTCCAACCTTTGTTAAAACACCGCTCACCGCGCCCCTTTTTGCCAATGATGAGTGGATGAAGGCGGTCATGGCCACCGCCGCTTTGGGTCGTCTACCCGAACCGGCCGATATCGCACATGCCGTGTTGTTTTTGGCCAGCGACGAGGCGCGTTTTATTACCGGGCACACGCTGCCGGTAGACAGCGGCTACCTCGCACGCTAGCCCATAGACCAATGGCTGCGGCCGCGGCCAGCACCCACCAAGACGCCTCCCAGCTGCCGCCGGTGGCCACGGCCCAACCAACCAGTGGTGGCCCCAAAAACTGCCCAGCGGCCATGCATTGCTGAATGAACCCCATGGAAGTGGCAACCAAATCATCGGATGGCGCCAAGCGAACCCCCAAAGAGAACAAGGCACCCGGAATACAGCCACCCACCGCCGAAAAACACACCACCGCGGCGTACCGCCAGCCAAAGGGCACTTGATCGCCCAACTGAAACGCCACCCAGGTGGCCACCGCCATGGTGATGAACCCAACCGACAACAGCGTTTCATAGCGCCAGCCCCGGTGCAACAGCCGACCCGATGCCACGTTGCCCGTCATGTTGGCCAAAGAAGCCAAGCCAGTCAGTATCCCCGCCTGGGCACCACCTATACCAGCCTGCGCGTAGACCGACGGCAGAAAACCGATCACGGTGATCCATTGGGTGGAGTAGCAAGAAAACGCCAGCGCCACGCGCCTTACGCCGGGCGCCTTCAGCGTCGTGGCCAACCTTGAAACCCAAAGGCGCCAAAACGCTGCGTTCGGTTCAGCGGTTGGCGTGTCAGAAGGCAAATAACGCCACAGCAAAATCGCCATCAACGCCGATAAACTCGCCAACCCCAACCACAGCCATGGCCAGCCAAAAGCGGCCAGAACAGCCGCCCCAACCAACATGGCACTGGCGGTTCCAATAGGCATATAGGCGCCCCACCAACCCAAGTAAATCGATAATCGCTCGGGCGCCACCATGCGCCTTAATAAACTGGGCACGGGCAGCGCCGACAGCAAAAAGCCAGCACCCTCCAACCCTCGCCATACCAACAACGTGTGAGGGTCGGTGGAGGTGGCGCCGCCCAGGCCCGCCACAGCCAACAGTGCTTGACCCCAAACCAAGCAGCGCTTAATCCCCATGCTGTCGGCAAATAAGCCGGCCAGCATACCCACCGTCATGCCGGCAAAAGAAATGGCCGACAGCAAAAAACCTGCCTGCACCAAGCTGATACCCAGCGCGTCTTGAAGCACCGGAATCGCTGGTGCCATCTTGCCAATGTGCATGGCCGCTACCACCCCGGAGG
>RFXW01000013.1 GCA_009921245.1 Candidatus Fonsibacter lacus
CGGAGCAGCTTTCTTGGCCGGAGCAGCTTTCTTGGCCGGAGCAGCTTTCTTGGCCGGAGTAGCTTTCTTGGCCGGCGCGGCTTTCTTCAGAGTGGGCTTCTTCTTTGCGGTGGCGTTCACTGGCGGGTTTCTCCGGCTGGGTTGATTTGAAGCAGGCGGCGATGTTATACCCTCAAGCACACCACCCCCCAAGGGCAAACCCGTAGAGTCGGCCCAAAGCCGCCACCACGTTTGGGGCATCTCCCACCAGGCCAAGACGCCTACCAGGGGCGCCACGGGGGTTAAACCAGGCACTGCTCCAGGCCTTGCTCCAAGATTTCTCTTGGCAACTCAATACCAATAAAGACCATACGGCTCTCACGTGGCTCATCTTTTCGCCAGGGCGCCCCCAAATCGCTTCCCATCAGCTGGTGAACGCCCTGAAAAATAACCTTGCGCGGCGTGCCTTTCATATCCAGCACGCCCTTGTAGCGCAGCATACGAGGTCCGTAAATCTGCACCACCGCACCAAGAAAGTCCTCTAACTTGGCAGGATCAAAGGGGCGAGTGGCTCGGTAGACAAAGCTTTTGACATCGTCATCGTGGTGGTGGTGGTGTCCGTGCTCGTGCCCGTGCTGATGCGAGGGGTGGTTGCAGGCCTCGCCATCATGGTCGTGATCGTGGCTGTGGTCATGCCCAGCGTGCCCGTCTTGCAAAAACTCGGGGTCAACATCGAGTTTGGCGTTGAGGTTAAAGCCCTTTAGATCAAACACCCGCGCCAAATCCACCTCACCAAAATGCACCACCTGCTGCGGCGCACGCGGGTTCATGTGCTTAAGCCGGTGCTGCAACGCCGCCAGCGCCTCGGCGGTGACCAAATCGGCTTTGCTGATAAACAACTGATCGGCAAAGCCCACCTGCCGCCTGGCCTCTTGACGATCGTTGAGCTGTTGCGGCGCGTGGTTGGCGTCCACCAGCGTTAACACGGCGTCGAGCAAATACTGCTCGGCCACTTCATCGTCCATAAAAAACGTTTGGGCCACGGGTCCGGGGTCGGCCAAACCGGTGGTTTCAATCACCACACGCTCAAAATCGAGCTCGCCTTTGCGCCTACGCTGCGCCAAGTCGGCCAGCGTCGCCCTTAGGTCTTCGCGAATGGTGCAGCACACGCAACCATTGCTCATTTGCACAATGTTTTCTTGGGTGTCGTTCACCAAGATGTCGTTGTCGATGTTTTCGGCACCAAACTCGTTTTCGATCACGGCAATTTTTTGGCCGTGCGTCTCGGTGAGCACACGCCGCAGCAATGTGGTTTTACCCGAGCCCAAAAAGCCGGTGAGAATGGTGACAGGAATAAGTGCCATGCGGTCTATCTTGTTAAGCGGTTGGGCTTAGGGTTTGACGTAAACGTAACCCTGTTTGGCCTGCAGATTGGCAATTTCTGCCACGCCTGACGGCACAATTTTGGCTTCGAGCGGCAGGCTGGCGGGGTCAATGTTGCGCGCCTTTAAGGTGTTGTTGCACGCAAAAAACTCAACCCCGCGCGCCGCCAATCCTGCAATGCTGCCTGCGAATTCGCCGCCGTTGGGGGTTTTGGCGCCAGGTAACAAAAAGTCGATGCCTTTGCCGTGGCCCACCACCACGATTTTGGCTGTGGGGTCGGCGTTGAGGTGGTTGCTGATGTTGCGCAGTCCGGCAGCGGCCTGCGCCACCCCCAGATTGAAGTGGTACACCGCCTTGACGCCATCGGCATAGGCGCTGGCGGCAACCAAGGCCAAGGTGGCTACCATGGCTTGCAAATAACGTGTCATTCGATGGCTCCCTACGTGGTGTCGTGTGGCAAGACCGGTTATGTTAGCAACAATGTTTTATGGCGCCGGTTTTTTTTTGGCCCTTGGGTGCGCAGCGTCATAAACTTTTGCTAGGTGCTGGGCGTCCAGCCGGGTGTAAACCTGCGTGCTTTGTATGCTGGCATGGCCCAGCAGCTCTTGAACCCCACGCAAATCGCCACTGCTTTGCAGCAAATGAGAGGCAAACGAGTGGCGCAACATATGCGGGTGCACGTGTCCATCCAGGCCCGCGGCGCTGGCCCGTTGGCGCAAGCGACTGCGGGTTTGCTGCGGCGATAAGCGCTGACCACGGGCATTGATAAACAGCGCGGGCTCATCGGGTTGCGCCCACTGCGGTCGAAGCGCTAACCACTGACCAATGGCTACCCGCGCCGACGCCCCCAGCGGCACGCTGCGGCGTTTGCTGCCCTTACCCGTCACGTGTGCTGTGCCGTCGTGCAAGTCAAGCCAGCCCAGTCCGCCCGCCGATACATCCAAGCCCAGCAACTCCCCCAATCGCAGCCCACAGCCGTACAGCAGCTCAACCATGGCTGCATCGCGGGCTTCACGCGTGGGATGTTGCGGGCTGTGGTGTGCCGCCAAACGAACTGCATCGTCCACCGCCAACGCTTTGGGCAATGGGCGCGGCGCCTTGGGGGCGCGCACGCCTTGGGTGGGGTCGTGTGCCATGTGGCCATGTTGGGTGAGCCACTTAAACAACCCACGCCAGCCCGATAACACCAAGGCCACGCCGCGCGCGCTGTAGCCACTGGCATGCAAGCGCGCCACGCCTTGGCGAACATGGCTGCTTTGCAGCTGCGCCAGGGTTAAACCCAGCCGCTGTGCATGCGCCAAGAGCTTAAGTAAGTCCGCACGGTACAAAGCACAGGTACGCGGCGCCAAACGCTTGACCCATGTCACGTGGGCCAAATAGGACTCAACCCACCCCTGCGGGTCGGTCAGGCTGGGTGGCTGGGGGGCCGCCTCGTCTTTCACGCCAAGCGTTGCAACGCCGCAGCCACCAGCGCCCCCAATCGCTGCAACAAAGCCAGTCCCATGTCGTCGGTGAACCGCTGGGCGTCGTCGGATGCCAACACCATCGCGCCAATCGCCTGCTCACTTGATGTCAAACGCAGCGGCACGCAGGCCATGGAGGCCACGCCCTCGGGCTCAGCAAGCCAATCCATGGTGGGGTCGTCGCGCCGCACGCCGCAATATGGTTGCTGCATGGCGTTGACGTGTTGACGCAACGCCGGGCTTGGCTCAAACGTGTGCGCCAAGCCTGCCGCCTTTGGCATATCCCACACCCGCAACGCCACCCATTGCAATTGCAGGGCCTGCTTGAGACCTTGTTCGATTTGCTCAGGCAAGGCACTGGCTTGCGGCTGCGCCAACCATGTCAGCGTAAGGGCGTCGAGTTGCGCCAAAACCCGTTCGTTGTGCTGCCCATGACGCAGCATTTGGGCACCGTGCAGCTCGAGTTCGCGTATTCGGGCACGCAGTATTTCTGCTTGACGTTCTTGCAAGCTGATGGCGCGTCGGCTGTGCGGGCTGGTCAACTGCACCGTGGCCAGCACATCGGCGTGCCGTTCAAAGAAGTCGGGGTTGCCAAGCAAATAGGCGGCGATGTCGTCTTCGGTTAGGGGGCGGTTGTTGGAAGTTGTCATGCGAAACGATGGGGCTAACGAAATGCCTCGGGCAGGTGGTCATCATCGGGAATGTCGATGTCGGCGTCAAACACAAACTCGGCGGGGCCCGCCATGCGTAACGGCCGCTGCCCCCCTTCCCACTCAATTTGTAAGCGCCCGCCACGGGTATCCACCGTCACCGGACTTTGCAATTCGCCCCAGCGCATGCCGGCCACCGCCGCCGCGCAGGCGCCGGTGCCACACGACAAGGTCTCACCCACGCCACGCTCGTATACCCGCAGTGCAATGTGATGCCGCGAAACACGCTGCATGAACCCGACGTTGACCCCCTGACCAAAGCGCCGATGCGCTTGCACCCAGCGCCCTATGACGCCCACCGGCGCATGCTGCACATCGTCCACCCACTGCACCACATGCGGGTTGCCCATGGACAAAATGCCCCACGGTCCACAAGGCAGCGGCGGCTCACCATCCAGATGCCAGCGCAGCCACTGGCCAATCGGCTCAGGGTTGAGACCCAGTGCATCAAACGGCACGCGCTGCGGCTCAAACAACGGCGCGCCCATGTCCACCTGCACCAAGCCATCGGTGCGCTCTTCAAGTACCAACGTGGTGTGCCGCACCCGGGCACGCACCACGCGTTGGTTGGTTAGGCCTTTGCCGCGTACAAAACGCACCAAGCAACGGGCACCGTTGCCACATTGCTCAACCTCTTGGCCGTCGGCGTTGTGAATGATGTAGTCAAAGTCGGCGTCTGCGGCCGACGGCGGTCGCACCGTTAGCAGTTGGTCGGCGCCCACACCCAGGTGCCGATCGGCCAGCCAGCGCCGTTGCGCAGCACTTAGGCCCAAAGACCCGCGGGTTTCATCGAGCACGATGAAATCGTTACCCGCCCCGTGCATTTTGCTAAGCCTAACCCGCATGTCGGCATTATCTACGCTTGCAGCCAAAGCAGTTAAAGTGCCGCCATGGTTAGACCGCACACCCAGCTGCACCCACCCCAAACCCCAGCCGCCTTGCGCCCGGCGGCCACCGTGCTGCTGCTGCGCGATGGCAGCCAAGGTTTGGAAGTTCTTATGACACGGCGTGCCATGAACGCCTCGTTTGCCCCGGGTGCGTATGTGTTTCCGGGTGGCGTGGTTGACGACCAAGACCATGACGCGGCACGCAGCGCACGGTTTCGCCCCAGTCATCCACCGCATTGGCGCGCGGCGGCGTTGGCCGCGATTCGCGAGTGTTACGAGGAGTTGGGTATTTTGTTGGCGTACGGTGCCGATGGCCAGCCCGTTGACGCCAAGGCGTTGGCAAGTTGGCGGCGTGACGCGGCGTTTTACGCGCAATGCCAAGCGCACGGGGTTACGCCGGCGGCCGACAAGGTATGGCTGCTGGCCCACTGGATCACCGATCGAGACTTGCCCAAGCGCTTTCATGCCGCCCAACCAACAGCCGATTGCCGATGAACAAGAGCAGTTTGAACCGCAGTGGGTGAAGCCAAGCGAGGCCTTGGCGCGCCACGCGCAAGGTGCATTCAACATGGTTTTTCCTACCGTGCGTACCCTGCAAAAGCTGCAGGCTTACAGCAGCGCCGAGGAGGTGTTGGCAGCTTGCGGCAGCGAGCAGCCTCTGTTTGTCAGTTGTCCGCGTGCTGGCCTCAACAACGGCCAAGAGGCCAGGTTCATGGAACACGAGCCGCCCTACGGCGAATTGGCCTTGGTCTGTCCAGACGGCCAAATCGTGCATCCCCTGCAATGGCAGCACGAGCGTCCTGTGCCGCTGCTGCGTCACGTGCAGCGTCTGACCGTGGGCAACCCTGGCGTCATGACAGGCCCGGGCACCAACACCTACGTGGTGGGCGAGCCCGATACCGGTTACGTGGTCATTGACCCAGGGCCCGATCATCCCGAGCACCGCGCCCGCCTGATCACGGCCACCGGCGGCGACATTCGCGCCATTGTGTGCACCCATTCGCACCCCGATCACAGCCCAGGCGCACGTCCGTTGCAGTTGGCCTTGGGCACCCCGGCACCGATCTTGGGCGTGGCCAGCGGCCCGCATGCCCGAGCCGACAGTCAATGGACACCCGACGAGACGCTGGCGCCAGACGCCTGCGTGGTGCTGCGCGGCGCAGATTCGCTGGTGCAACACACGCTACGGGTGTTGCACACCCCGGGGCACGCCGCCAACCATGTGTGCTTGGTGTTACAAGAAGACGGCTTGCTGTTTTCCGGCGACCACATTTTGAACGGCAGTACCACCGTGATCCATCCGCCCGATGGCGACATGGACGACTACCTCACGTCGCTGCAACTGTTGGAGCAAGCCTGTCAGGCGCACGCGGTGCAATTTATTTTGCCCGCGCACGGCCACGTGCTGCACCAGCCTTTGGCGGTCATTGCTGGCCTGCGCGCCCACCGTTTGGCGCGCGAGGCCAAGGTGGCGCAAGCCATGCAGGCCCTGCCCGAGGGGGATCTGGACGCTTGGCTGCCACTGGCCTACAACGACACCCCGGCGGCACTTTGGCCCGTGGCGCGCCATTCGCTGTTGGCGCACGTGCAACGACTGCAACGAATGGGCACGCAGCAAAAAAAGATGTGAAGCCAGCCGATACGCCGGATTTTGTGCGACGCGGCAAGCCGCGCCGTGACCGCCATTCCTCTGGGCCAAGGGTCGCCCACTCGGCTCGGTGCTACCTACCCGCTAACGCCACGCGGACCACGCGTTGCAGCGGTTGCCCGCCGCGTGTTAGCCTATTTGGTATTGCTGCGCGTAGAGATTGCCCGTTTCACCCGCACTTAAGCGGCTCGTCTCTGTTGCTCTGATCCGCACCTTATACCTTGCGGCTTTCGGTGGAGAGGTGTTACCTCCTACGCTGTCCTGTGCAGTCCGGACGTTCCTCCAGTGCGGCCTTTCGGCACCATGCACCAGCGACGGCCTGGCTGGCATCACCCGCGCATGATACGCCTGACTCAGCGCCCTTGCTGCAGCGCCGCGATGCGCTGCTCAATCGGCGGGTGGGTGGCAAACAAACTGCCCAGCCCACCGGCAATGCCAAGCGCAGCCACCGATTTGGGCAAGGCACCGGCTTCCAAGCCGCCCAAACGCGCCAACGCGTTGATCATGGGTTGACGCCGCCCCATCAGCTGGGCCGCGCCGGCATCGGCACGAAATTCGCGCTGACGGCTGAACCACGCAACAATGATTGCCGCAACAAAACCCAACAAAATATCCATGACGATGGTGGTCACAAAGTAGCCAATGCCGGGACCACTGGATTGCGTGTCGCCACGGCGCATAAAGGTATCCACGGCGTAGCCGATGACGCGGCTGAGGAACACCACAAAGGTATTCATAACCCCTTGGATCAGGGTCATGGTGACCATGTCACCGTTGGCGATGTGCGCCACCTCGTGCGCCAGCACCGCCTCCACCTCTTCGTGGGTCATGCTTTGCAGCAAACCGGTGGAGACCGCCACCAAAGCGTTGTTGCGAAACGCCCCCGTGGCAAACGCGTTGGCTGCCCCCTCGTAAATCGCCACCTCAGGCATGCCGATGTCGGCTTGGCTGGCCAACCGTTGCACGGTTTGCACCAACCACGCCTCGTCTTGATTGCTGGGGCGGTCAATCACCTGCGCGCCGGTGCTCCACTTGGCCACCGGCTTGCTGATCAACAGCGAAATAAACGCGCCCCCAAAACCGATCAGCAACGAAAACCCCAGCAAAGTGGTGAGGTCCAAGCCGTTGGCGGTGATGAATCGATTCAGCCCCAGCACGCTGGCCATGACGCCCAGCACCAACACAATGGCCAAGTTGGTCAACACAAACAGCACGATGCGCTTCATGAAATTCCTCGCTTAAATAACCGCCAACGCGTCACCCCCTGGGGCGTCGGCGTGACATGATATGGGGGCGCGCAGGCGATGCTTCAAGCCCACCAATAATCCCCTGCCCCAATAGGGATTAGGCCACGCGCCAACGCAAGGTTTGCCCAGCCACCAGCGGCTTGATGTGGTGCTCACCCAGTGGGTACGACTCGGGCACCTGCTGCGCTTGCCGCTTGAGCGTTAGGCGGGTCGGGTTGCGCGGCAAGCCATAAAAATCTGGCCCATGGCAACTGGCAAAACCCTCCAGGTGGTGCAGCGCACCGGCGTCTTCAAACGCTTGCGCGTACAACGCCATGGCCTGTGGCGCGGTGTAACACCCGGCGCAAGCCGCGGCGTGCTCTTTTAGGTGCGCCGGATGCGGGGCACTGTCGGTGCCCAAAAAGTAGCGCGGGTTGCCCGATGTGGCGGCGGCCACCAACGCCTGCCGATGGTGTTCGCGCTTAAGTACCGGCAGGCAATACCAGTGCGGTCGCAGCCCACCCACAAACAACGCACCACGGTTGTAGAGCAAATGATGGGCGGTGATGGTGGCGGCGGTGGGGCCACTGGCCTGCGCCACCCACTGCGCCGCCTCGTGGGTGGTGATGTGCTCCAACACCATGGGCAACTCGGGAAAGTGGCCGCGCAGGGCCTGCAAGTGACGATCAATAAACACCGCCTCACGGTCAAACACATCCACCTCGGCGTCGGTAACCTCGCCATGGATCAGCAGCGGCATGCGCACCCGTTGCATGGCCTCCAAGGCCGCGTGAACGTGACGCAAGTCGGTCACACCGGCGTCGCTGTGGGTGGTGGCGCCCGAGGGGTAGAGCTTCACGGCGACCACACCCGCGTCTTTGGCGCGGGCAATGTCGTCGGCGCTGGTGCGGTCGGTTAGGTAGAGCGTCATCAGCGGCTCAAACGCCACGCCTTCAGGCACCGCAGCCAGTATGCGCTGGCGATACGCCAAGGCAGCGTCGGCTTGGGTAATGGGCGGCCGCAGGTTGGGCATGATGATGGCACGCGCAAACTGCCCCGCGGTGGCCGGCACCACACTGGCCAAAGCGGCGCCATCGCGCACGTGCAAATGCCAATCGTCGGGTTGGATGAGGGTAAGGGTGTCGCTGGCTTGGCTCATGACTGGGTTGAAGGTGATGAAGAGGCTTGGCTGCGGCTTTGCTGCAACGCCCACATGCGCGCGTACGCGCCTTGTTGGGCCAGCAACTCGGGGTGACGGCCGCGCTCGATCACGGCACCATCGGCCAGCACCAAAATCATGTCGGCATCCACCACAGTGGACAAACGATGCGCAATCACCAGGGTGGTTTTGCCCGCGGCCAAGGCACGCAATTCGGCCTGAATGGCGCGTTCGTTGGCGGAATCCAAGGCCGAAGTGGCCTCGTCAAAAATCAACACCGGCGGATTTTTTAACAACGTTCGGGCAATCGCCACGCGCTGCTTTTCACCGCCCGACAACTTCAAGCCACGCTCACCCACCATGGTTTGATAGCCTTGCGGCAACCCCACTATGAAATCGTGCACATGGGCGCGTTGGGCCGCATCCACCATGGCCTCGTGCGAGGCCCCCGGCGCGCCGTACCGAATGTTGTACTCAATGGTGTCGTTAAACAACACCGTATCTTGCGGCACGATGCCAATGGCTTGGCGCAAAGTGTCTTGCTGCACCGACCGCAGGTCTTGCCCATCGATCAGCACGCGGCCTTGTTGCACATCGTAAAAGCGGTACAACAAACGCCCCAAGGTGCTCTTGCCCGCGCCCGATGCGCCCACCACCGCCACCGTTTGACCCGCTTCAATGCGAAAGCTCACGCCACGCAAAATCGGGCGCTTGGGGTCGTACGCAAAGCCCACCGATTCAAAGCTTATCGATGGCTGCGCCGACAGCGCCAAGGGCGGCGCGTTGGGTGCATCGGCCACCTCGCGGTGTTTGTCGAGCAACGCGAACATGCGGTCCAAGTCGGTCAACGATTGCTTGATCTCGCGGTACAACACCCCCAAAAAATTCAGTGGGATGTACAGCTGAATCATGAACGCGTTGTGACTTTTGATACGGGCGCGCCGCAGCGCATGCAGGCGTTCGTCGTAGCGCCGTGACTCAAAGGCTTCGTTGTTGAAGTATTTCACGGTTTCGTAGTTCAACAACGAGTCCACCGCGCGCGTATGCGCTTCGGAATCAAGCAAGTTCAACTCGCGGCGGTACTTGGTGCGCCACTCGGTTACCACCACCGTGAACACCACATAACAAGCCAGCGCCAGCAGCGTCACCCATACGTAGCCGGCATCGAATTGCGTACCCAGCACCACCAACACCATGCCAACTTCGATCAACGTGGGCAGCACGCTGTAGAGCGAATACGAAATCAGCGATTGCACCCCGCGCGTGCCGCGTTCGATGTCGCGCGTCATGCCGCCGGTTTGTCGCTCCAAGTGAAAGCGCAAGCTGAGCTGGTGCAAGTGCTCAAACACCTGCAACGCAATGTGCCGGGTTGCCCCTTCAGTGGCCTTGGCAAAAACCAGTTCGCGCAACTCGGTGAACAACGTGGTGCTTAAGCGCAACAACCCATACGCCACAATCAAGCCCGCCGGCACCACCCACAGTGCTTGCAGGCTGTCGGTGGGCACGCTCATGGCGTCTACCAAATGCTTGAGCAGCACCGGCACACCCACGTTGGCCATTTTGGCCGCCACCATTAAGGCCAAGGCCAAGCCCACACGCCAACGGTAGCGCCACAAATACGGCAACAAACGGCGCAGCGCACCCCAGTCGGCGCGGCGTTGGCTGGCCGAGGCAGACGCTGGCAGAGGAGGGGAAGGAAGCGCGCGCATGGTGTAATAACCGACTGTTTGTATTGTGCCTGTTTGCCATCTGCCATGTCCGTTGCCACCGCCGCCCAACCACCAACCGACCAAGAACTGGTGCTGAAGGTGATTCCCATGCCCGCCGATTGCAACGCCAACGGCGACATTTTTGGCGGCTGGGTAATGGCCCAGGTGGACTTGGCTGGCGCGGTGCTGCCGGTGCGACGCGTGGGCGGGCGCGTGGCCACGGTGGCGGTGAACGAGTTTGTGTTTAAGCAGCCGGTGCGGGTGGGCGATATTTTGTCGTTTTATTCACGCATCACGCGCGTGGGCAACACCTCGGTCAGCGCCGCGGTCGAGGTGTGGGCCGAGCGTTTGGATTGGCAAGGCCAGTACCTGAAGGTAACCGAGGCCACGCTGACCTACGTGGCCATCGATGGCCAAGGCCGGCCGCGCGCCATTGGTAAGGCCCCCGCCCCGTGAATAGCGCAGCCGATACCCCCGGGCGCTCGTTTGAACCTGAATTTGTTGAGGGTCTGCGCGCACTTTTTGAAAGGCACATTACCTTTAACCAATTGCTGGGGATTCACTTGGTGCACCTCGATGGGCAGCGGGTTGAGGCCACGCTGGCCATGCGCGAGGATTTGATTGGCCACCCCACCTACAACCGGTTGCACGGCGGTGTCATCAGCGCCTCGTTGGACGCCCTGGGTGGCTTGGTGGTGCTGGCTGGTGTGGGGGCCAGGCACATGGACGAAACACCGCACCAGCGCTTGGCGCGCTTTGCCCATTTGGGCACCATTGATTTGCGGGTGGATTATTTGCGCCCCGCCATTGCACCGCGCTTTGTGGTGCACGCCGAATTGGTGCGGTTGGGCTCACGCGTGGCCGCCACAGCCATGCGCTTTACCAATGAGAGCAACAAACTGCTGGCCACGGGCAACGGCACCTACATCGTGGCCTAGCGTGTGGGCAAGGGCCTAGCCCTTGGTTAAAAACGCGGCAAAGGCCTCACGCGCGGCGGGTTCGGTGAGCATGCGGCCAAACAACGCGGCTTCTTCTTCCATGCGTTGCAACACCGCCTCGGTTTGCCCCTTCAGCAGTCGCTTGGTCGCCAGCACCGATGCCGTTGGCTTGCCCGCCAAGCGTTGCGCTTGCGTTTGCGCGTAGGCGTTGACCTCGGTTGGGGGCAGCACCCGGTTGACCAAGCCAATCTCCAGCGCCGCCTCGGCAGCAAATGGATCGCCCAACAACAACACCTCGCTGGCGCGTTGGTGCCCCATAAGTTTGGGCAGCAACAAACTGGAGGCCGCCTCGGGGCAGAGCCCCAGGTTCACAAAAGGCATGGAAAACAACGCGTTGTCGCCGGCGAACACCAAATCGCAGTGCAGCAACATGGTGGTGCCAATGCCCACCGCCGGGCCACACACACTGGCCAGCAACGGCTTAGGAAAAGTGGCAAGGGCGCGTAAAAAATCAAACACCGGTGCTTGCGGGTGATTGGGCGGACTTTGCAAAAAGTCTTGCACGTCGTTGCCGGCGCTGAACACGTTGGGTTGGCCCTGCAGCACCACCACCCGCACCTCGTCTTGTGTGGCGGCATGGGTTAGTGCATCAGCCAGGGTGCGGTACATGGCCTCGGTGAGGGCATTTTTACGTGCCGCACGGTTGAGCGTCAGCGTCAACACCCCGCCCTCGAGGTGCGACAACACCTCAGCTGCGTCGCCGGTCATGGCGCCCCTCCGGCGCCATCGCCCAACAACCAGTTTAGGGTGTCGTCCACCCCTTCTACCGGGCTGCGCTTAAAGCCGCTGCGACAAAAACGCAGCAGCCGCCCTTGCACCCACGCCATGAGCCCGGCGGCACGCAAATGGGCTTGCGCGGTTGGGCTGGGGTGCCGCTGCGCCTCAGCATGGGCGCGCCACTCCTGGCGCAGCAAGGCCTCAAGCTTATCGAACATCAACGCCACCCGGGCCTGCAGGCGCTCGTGCTCGTGCAGCAGCGCGTCGCCCACCATGACACGTGCCATGCCGGGGTTGGTGGCGGCAAATTCCAAAATCAACTGGGCCATGCGGGCGCAACGCCGCTGCGGCTCGGGCTCACGCGCTTGCACCTGGTGCGCCAAACTCAGCAGGCTGTCTTCAATGAAATCCAGCAACCCCTCGAGCATTTGCGCCTTGCTGGCAAAGTGCCGGTAGAGCGCGGCCTCACTTACCTGCAAGCGCTTGGCCAACGCCGCTGTGGTGATTTTTTCTCCGGCTGGCTGCTGCAGCATGTCGGCCAGCGCCTGCAACACCTGCATACGGCGCTCGCCGGGTTTGGCGCGTGGGCGCCGTGGTGCCGATACCGCGTCGGGCTCGGCGCTGGATGAGGGTGGAAGTGGCGTCTCGGACATGGCTGGCTTTTAGTGTGAACGAATCATGGTGCCAAAAGGCTCGTTGGTCAAAATTTCAAGCAGCATGGCGTGCGGCACCCGTCCGTCGATGATGTGCACCGAGTTCACGCCGCTGCGCGCGGCGTCTAAGGCGCCGGCGATTTTGGGCAACATGCCGCCCGAAATGGTGCCGTCTGCAAACAAGTCGTCGATCTCTCGGGCGCTGAGGTTGGTGAGCAGCTGCCCGTTTTTGTCCAGTACGCCCGGGGTGTTGGTGAGCAAAAGCAACTTTTCGGCACCCAACACCATGGCCAATTTACTCGCCACGACATCGGCGTTGATGTTGTAGCTCACGTTGTCTACGCCAAACCCCAAGGGGCTCACCACCGGAATAAAGGCATCGTTTTGCAGCACCTGCACCACGCGCGGGTCGATGCCGGTGATGTCACCCACTTGCCCCACGTCGTGGGTTTGTTGGGGGTCATGCGCATCCGGCAGCGCCAGCTTTTTGGCGTGGATCATGGCGCCATCGCGCCCGGTTAAACCCACCGCTTTGCCACCGGCCTGATTGATTAGGCCCACAATGTCTTGCTGCACCTCGCCGGCCAGCACCCACTCCACCACCTGCATGGTCTCGGCGTCGGTGACGCGCATGCCCTGCACGAATTCGCCTTTTTTACCCAAACGCTGCAGCAAGGTTTCGATTTGAGGCCCCCCGCCGTGCACCACCACCGGCTTGATACCCACCAGCTTGAGCAGCACCACGTCTTCGGCAAAAGCCGCTTGCAGCGCGGGGTCGGTCATGGCGTTGCCGCCGTACTTAATGACCATGGTTTTGCCATGGAAACGGCGGATGTACGGCAGGGCCTGAGCCAGCAGATCGGCTTTTTGTTGCGCGGCAGATGGCGTGTTTGTTTGACTCATCGACAACCCCAACCAAGGGTAAGGACTTACTGCGCCTGATTGTGCCTGAAACCGGTGTCATCTTGCCGTCAAAGGCACTCAAGCGTACAGTTAGAGCCTATGCAGAACCCTCACGATCCCTCCCAACTGTGGCATGCCGGCTTTGAGGCGCTGAAACAAGCGCAACAGCACAGCGCGCAAACCCTAGAGCAAATCACGCAACAAACCGTGGCCTGGCAGCAACAGGCCCAGCAGCAATGGCAAGAGCTCACGCAATCGGCGCAGGCCGGCTCTGGCCTAGAGGGCGTGTTTGCGCAGCGCGTGGCGCAGGCGTTGCAGGCCATTGGCATGCCATCGGTGGCGCAGGTGCAGGCGTTGCAAGCGCAGGTGCACGCGCTGCAGCAGCGCGTGGCCACCCTTGAAGGCGCGGCCGCAGCCAAGCCTGCCACCACCCCGAAACGGCGAGCGGCACGAAAGCCTGCGGCCTAAGCCATGGCCAGGCCGCGCCGCGAGCCTGGGCGACACACCCGGGCGCGCATTGTGCAAGCCGCGCTTGGCCTGTACAACCGGCTTGGCGAGCCCAATGTGTCGCCCAACAAAGTGGCGGGCGAGGTTGGCATCAGCCCTGGCAACCTGTATTACCACTTTGCCAGCAAAGACGCCCTGACACAAACACTGTTTGAAACCCACGAGCGCGACATGCGGGCGTTACTGGCCACCGCCGCGCAGGTGATCGATGTTGAAGCGGCATGGTTTTTTTTGCACCGCATGGCCGAGCTGATGTGGCAAGCGCGTTTTGTGTATCGCAGTCAAAACGACCTGATAGGCCGCAGCCGTTGGCTTGAACACCACGTTAAAGCGCTGATTGAGGCCCACCTAGAGGCGATGCGGGTGATGCTGGAGGCGCTGCACGCCAGCGCGGTGTTGCAACTTGGGGCACACGCCAAGCCACGCTTGGCGCAAGCCATGGTGGTGGTGCAAACCTACGGCCTAAGCTTTGCCTATGCCCGCGCGCCGCGTCAGGCGCTGGAGCCCGAGGCCGAGAGCCAAGCGGTGTGTCACGCGGCGGCGCAGGTGTTGGCGTTGCTGCAGCCCTACGCAAGGCCACCCAACGCCGAGTATTTGGAGCAACTCCTTGGCCGTTACGACGCCTTGGCCACCTGAACCGCCACGTCGTAAAACAACGGCGCACGCCCCATGTCGGTCAGCCCGGTGCCGACCACCTCATTGACGTTGGTGCCGCGCCGGCCCAGCTTACGCCACCAAATACCCAAGCCGTGCACCACCCCGGGACGGGCTCGGGTGCTCAGCCGCGCGGTGCAGTGATAGGTGCCGCGTTGGTTAAACACCGCCACCTCGTCGCCGTCTTGAATGCCGCGATCGGCCGCGTCTTGAGGGTGAATTTCAAGCAGTGGCTCGCCTTCGATGTCACGCAAACTGCGGACATTGACAAACGTGCTGTTTAAAAAATGGCGCGCTGGCGGTGAAATCATGGCCAATGGGTAAGCGGCGCTGCCCATGGCCTCGGCTGGCTCAACGTAGTCGGGCGTGGGGTCCAGTCCGTGGTTGGCCATGTGCGGGTTGCTTAACGCCGCCTTGCCCGACGGCGTAAAAAATCCACCCTCAGCAAACGGCGCCGCCGGCACCGGTAAGCGATAAAAGCCATCGCGCAGCAGCTGTTGCCACTGATCGTCGTTGAGCTCAAAGGCGTCGCGGCACAGCGTAAGGTCGTCACGCGCAAAACATGGTTCGTCAAAGCCCAACAGCGTAGCCAACGCACGAAACACCTCGGTGTTGGGCTTGGCCTGGCCTTGCGGCGCAATCGCTGGCTGGTTGAGCACGATGTCGGTGTGCCCGTAGCTGGCGTGGATGTCCCAGTGCTCAAGCTGGGTGGTGGCGGGCAGCACGTAGTCGGCGTAATCGGCGGTATCGGTTTGAAATTGCTCCAACACCACGGTGAATAAGTCTTGGCGCGCAAAGCCTTTGACGACCCGCGCCGAATCGGGCGCAACCGCCACCGGGTTGCTGTTGTATACCACCAGCGCCTGAATTTTTGGCCCAAACTCGGGCGACGATTCGCGCAGCAAATCGTCGGCGATCGTGCTCATGTTGATCACCCGCGGCGCCCTTTGCCCCAAACTGGCGCGTAACAATGGTGTGATCTCGTCGGTGGCTCGACGCGGAAACCATCCCGAGTTGGACAACAAGGCGCCCCCGCCGGTGTGACGCCACGCGCCGGTCAGGCAGGGCAACGCAAACACCGCGCGCATCGCGTTGCCGCCACCGCGTGCGCGCTGCATACCGTAATTGGCGCGTATGCCGGCGGGCTGAATATGGGCGTAGTCGTGCGCCATCTCGTGCACCACCTGCTCGTCAATGCCACACACCTGGGCCACCCGCGCCGCAGGCCATTGCAGCGCCCGCTCGCGCAGGGCCTCAAAGCCCTCGGTGTGTGCCGCCAAGTAATCGTGATCCAACCAATCGTTCACCACCAACTGGTGCGCAATACCCAAGGCCAACGCGGCGTCGGTGCCTGGCCGCAAGGCCACGTGTTGGTCGCATTTGTCGGCGGTTTCGGTGCGGCGCGGGTCAATGCACACCAGCTTGGCTCCCGCCCGCTTGGCCTGTTGCGCCAATCGCCAAAAGTGCAAATGGCTACCAATGGCGTTGCTGCCCCATATCCATATCAAACGCGATTCGGCAAAGGTTTCAACCGGCATGCCCACGGGTGCGCCGTGGGTGTAGGTTAGGCCCACCTTGCCGGCGTTTGAACAAATGGTGCGATCCAAAAAAGAAGCGCCCAAGCGGGCAAAAAAGCGACTCGCCATGGCCTCACCTTGCACCTGCCCCATGGTGCCGGCGTAGCTGTAGGGCAATATGGCTTGCGGGTCTTGCCGCGCCACCTCGGCCAAACGTTGGGCAATGTCGCGTAGCGCGTCGTCCCAAGAGACCGGCTCAAAGCGACCCGACCCTTTGGGCCCCACCCGCCGCAACGGCTGCAACAACCGCTCGGGGTGGTAAACGCGCTCAGCGTAGCGTGACACTTTGGTGCACAGCACCCCGGCCGTTAACGGGTGGGCCGGGTTGCCCAGTACCTTAACGGCGCGACCGTCTTGCACCTCGGTGAGCAGCGCACAGGTGTCGGGACAATCGTGTGGGCAAGCCCCGCGCACCATGGGTGTAAGGGTATCGGTGTTCATGGGTTTATTGTGCACCGCTTTACGCGTGGGCGCGGCTGCGGTTAGTATGGCTCTTTGATTGATTCACCCCACCCCTACGCCATGAAACTGATCGACGACATCCTAAGCCAAGCCCAAGCCATGGCGGCTGTGCGCCGCGACCTTCACGCCCACCCCGAGCTGTGTTACGACGAACATCGCACGGCAGAGGTGGTGGCCACCCAATTGCAAGGTTTTGGTATTGAAGAAATTCACCGCGGCTTGGGCACCACCGGCTTGGTGGCGGTGATTCACGGCCGAGACGGTGGCGCCTGCGGACGTGCCATTGGCTTGCGAGCCGACATGGACGCCCTGCCCATGCAAGAGGCCAACACCTTTGCCCATGCCAGCCAACACGCCGGCAAAATGCACGCCTGCGGACACGACGGCCACACCGCCATGCTGTTGGCCGCGGCTCAGTACTTAGCCAAGCACCGTGATTTCGACGGCACGGTGTACTGCATTTTTCAGCCCGCCGAAGAAGGCGGCGGCGGGGCGCGCGAAATGATCAAAGATGGGCTGTTTGAGCGCTTTGATATGCAAGCGGTGTTTGCCATGCACAACTGGCCAGGCCTGGCGGTGGGGCAGATCGGGGCCAGCCCGGGACCGGTGATGGGCAGCAGCAACGAGTTTCGAATCACCATCCAAGGCAAGGGAACCCACGCGGCGATTCCGCAGCTGGGCGTGGACCCAATGCCAGTCGCAGCGCAAATGATTTTGGCGTTTCAAAGCATCGTCAGTCGCAACGTGCGCCCCATCGACGCCGCGGTGGTGTCTGTCACCATGGTGCATGGTGGCGACGCCACCAACGTCATCCCCAACAGCTGCGAGCTGCAAGGCACGGTGCGCACCTTCAGTACCGAGGTGCTGGATTTGGTGGAGGCGCGCATGCAAGCCATTGCGCAGCACACGGCGCTGGCCCATGGTGCAGAGGTGGCGTTTGAGTTTGTGCGCAACTACCCGCCCACGGTGAATCACGAGGCCGAAACCGCATTTGTGCGCCAGGTGTTAGCCGATGTGGTGGGTGAGCAAGGCGTCATGCCGCAGGAGCCCACCATGGGCGCCGAAGACTTTTCGTATATGTTGCAGCACAAACCCGGCTGCTACTTTTTTATTGGCAACGGTGAGGGCACGCACCGCCAACCGGGACATGGCTTGGGGCCGTGCACGCTGCACAACCCCAGCTACGACTTCAACGACGAATTGATCCCATTGGGTGCAAGCGTGTGGGTTGAGCTGGTTAAGCGCTGGTTGGCCAGCGACACGCGCGCCTAAAGCGTTAGTTTCCGGCGCCAAAGCGTGTTTGCGCCAGCGCCAACAACCCCTCAAAAATCAGCCCCTCGACCAATTCCACCGGGTGGTTGAGGCTGGGCAGCATCTTCCAGCCCGCGCCACCGGTCATCAAACACAGCGGTGCTTGGCCAAAGCGCTGGGTTACGTGCTCCACCATGCGCGCCACCGCCCCGGCAATGGCGTAGGTGCCGCCGCTGGTTAGGGCATCGCTGGTGTTGGTGGGAAACGCCACCACCTCACCGGTGGGCACATGCAAACCGGCGGTGCCACTTTCTAGGGCGCGCAGCATGATGCCGTGCCCGGGCAAAATGAAACCGCCCAAATACTCGCCATCGGGCGACATGCCCTCAACGGTGACCGCCGTGCCCACCATCACCACCACACAGGGTGTTGGGGTGGGGCGTTGCACCAGCCGGGCGCGCGCCCCAATCAGCGCCACCCAACGGTCGGCACCGAGCCGCGCGGGGTGGTCGTAGCCGTTGCGCACGCCGCATTCGGCCTCGCTTGGGATCACCCACTGCACGGGCACGTCCCACAGTTCAAGCGCCTCTTCAACCCGCCAGCGCACCGGCACGCCCGCCACAATGCAGCCGATCACCTTGGTCGGCGCCGGCAAATCGGCCCAGTCCAACTCGGGCAGGCGCTCAATATGGTCAAGAAACTGCGCCCCATGGGCGATCGCCTCAGCCCCCATGCGCGGCTCGGGGTAAAGCGCCCATTTCAGTCGGGTGTTGCCGACATCGAGTGCCAAAATTGTCATCGCGGCATTATGCCGCTGGGCCACACGCCCGCTGCGCCTTGTGATTTAATTGACGTTTACGTCAACGTCAGCGCGTCCGCCCGCCTGCTGCGCGCCCACTTGCCATGAACCAACTCGCCGCCGAATACCAAGCCCTGGCCAATTACAAACCCCAGCACAAGGTGCGCTTTGTGACCGCCGCGAGTTTGTTCGATGGCCATGACGCGGCCATCAACATCATGCGCCGCATTTTGCAAAGCATGGGCGCCGAGGTGATTCACTTGGGGCATAACCGCTCGGTGGACGAAATCGTAACCGCCGCGCTGCAAGAAGACGCGCAAGGCATTGCGATCAGCTCCTACCAGGGCGGGCATGTTGAGTACTTTAAGTTCATGGTGGACATGTTGCGCGCCCGCGGTGGCGCCAACATTCAAGTATTTGGCGGCGGCGGCGGCGTGACACGCATTTACAGCCCCGAAGACGGCCAGCGCATGGGGTTGCAGGGCATGATTGGCGAAATGGTGATGCGCTGCGACCTGGACCTCACCGCCCATGCCCCTGCCGATTTAAACGCCATTGCAGGGCACAGCGAACAGGCCTGGCGTGCGTTGGCCCAGCTGCTCACGGCACTCGAAGCGGGTGCGGTGCCAGAACCTTGGCGCCAAGCCATGCATCAACGGGCGCAGCAACAGCGTGTGCCGGTGCTGGGCATTACCGGCACCGGTGGAGCAGGCAAAAGCAGCCTCACCGACGAGCTGATTCGACGCCTGCGACTGGACCAGCACGACGCGCTGCGGGTGGCGGTGGTGTCGATTGATCCGAGCCGGCGCAAAAGCGGCGGCGCGTTGCTGGGCGACCGTATTCGAATGAACGCCATTGGCCCTTGGCAACATGGCGCGCGGGTGTTCATGCGCAGCTTGGCCACGCGCGACTTTGGCAGCGAAATCTCCAAAGCCCTGCCAGATGCGATCGCCGCCTGCCAGTGCGCGGGCTTTGATCTGGTGGTGGTGGAAACCAGTGGCATTGGACAAGGCGACGCTGCCATTGCGCCGCTGGTGGATGTGCCGTTGTATGTCATGACACCCGAGTTTGGCGCCGCCAGCCAACTTGAAAAAATTGACATGCTGGACTTTGCCGAATTTGTTGCAATCAACAAATTCGACCGCAAAGGCGCCGCCGACGCGCTGCGCGACGTGGCCAAGCAAGTACAGCGCAACCGCGAAGCGTGGAGCGAATCGATTGAACGCATGCCCGTTTTTGGCACCATGGCCTCACGCTTCAACGACGACGGCGTCACCGCGCTGTACCAAGCCATGGCGCCGCGCTTGGCGGCGCTGGGGCTAAGCCTCGCCGACGGCGCACTGCCCCGCGTGGACGTGCGCCATAGCAGCAACCAAGCGCCGATCGTGGCCGCTGCGCGCGTGCGCTACCTGGCCGAGATCGCGCAAACGGTGCGCGGGTACAAACAGCAAGCCCAAACGCAAGGCGAGCTGGCGCGCCAGGCGCAGCAACTGCGGGCGGCGGCGTCCATGCTCACCGAGGGCAAGCCGGAACGCGCCCGCGCCGCCGAAGCCGCCATGGAGCTGGCCACCCAGCGCCACGAGCACATGCAGCCGCAGGCGCGCGCCCTGCTGCAACAGTGGCCGGCCACTCGCCAAGCCTACGAACAAGATGAGCTGGTGGTTACCGTACGCGAGCGCGAGCTGCGCACCGCACTGACCCACACCACGCTCAGCGGCAGCACGCTGCGCAAAATTGCGCTGCCGCGTTATCACGACGACGGCGACTTGCTGACTTGGTTGATGCTGGAAAACCTACCCGGCCACTTTCCGTACACCGCAGGTACCTTTGCCTTCAAACGCGAAGGCGAAGACCCAACACGCATGTTCGCTGGCGAAGGGGATCCGTTTCGTACCAACCGCCGCTTTCACATGCTCTCAGAAGGCATGCCAGCCAAACGGCTGTCCACGGCCTTTGACTCGGTCACCCTTTACGGACAAGACCCCGACCTAAGGCCAGACATCTACGGCAAAGTGGGCAACAGCGGCGTCAGCATTGCCACCTTGGACGACATGAAAGTGTTGTACCAGGGCTTTGACCTGTGCGACCCCAGCACCTCGGTGAGCATGACCATCAATGGCCCGGCACCCACAATTTTGGCGATGTTTATGAATACCGCCATCGATCAGCGGCTGGCGCAATTTGAGGCCGAACACCAGCGCACGCCCAACGCCACCGAGGCCGCGCAGCTGCGTGCTTGGGTGCTGGCCAATGTGCGCGGCACGGTGCAAGCCGATATATTGAAAGAAGACCAAGGGCAAAACACCTGCATCTTTAGTACCGAATTCAGCCTTAAGGTCATGGGCGACGTGGCGCAATATTTTGTGCAACACAACGTGCGTAATTTTTATTCGGTGTCAATCAGCGGCTACCACATCGCCGAAGCAGGCGCCAACCCCATCTCGCAGCTGGCGCTGACCTTGTCCAATGGCTTCACATTCGTTGAGGCCTATTTGGCACGCGGCATGCACATCGACGACTTTGCGCCGAACTTAAGCTTTTTCTTTAGCAACGGCATGGACCCGGAATACACCGTGCTGGGGCGGGTAGCGCGGCGCATATGGGCGATCACCTTGCGCGACAAGTACGGCGCCAACGAGCGCAGCCAAAAACTCAAGTACCACATTCAAACCAGCGGCCGCAGCCTGCATGCACAAGAAATCGCCTTTAACGACATACGCACCACGTTGCAGGCACTGATTGCGGTGTACGACAACTGCAACAGCCTACACACCAACGCCTACGACGAAGCGATTACCACGCCCACCGAAGAAAGCGTGCGTCGGGCCATGGCGATTCAACTCATCATCAACCGCGAATGGGGCTTGGCCAAAAACGAAAACCCCAACCAAGGGGCGTTTGTGATCGATGAGCTCACCGAATTGGTAGAAGAAGCCGTGCTGGCCGAGTTTGAGCGCATTGCCGAGCGCGGCGGCGTGCTTGGAGCCATGGAAACCGGCTACCAGCGGGGCAAGATTCAAGACGAATCCATGCATTACGAAATGCTCAAGCACACCGGTGAGCTGCCCATTATTGGCGTGAATACCTTTCGTAACCCACACGGCGAAGGCACCCCGCAAACGATTGAATTGGCGCGCTCGACCGAGGAAGAAAAACAAAGCCAGCTGCAACGCCTGCAAGCGTTTCACACGCGCCACGCCGAGGCAGCACCGGCCATGCTGCAACGCCTACAACAAGCTGTGCTGCAGCAAGACAACGTGTTTGAGGTGCTGATGGACGCGGTGCGGGTCTGTTCGCTGGGCCAAATCACACAGGCCTTGTTTGAAGTCGGTGGTCAGTACCGGCGCAACATGTAAGCACAGGCGGTGCAAGTTACCCCCAACCCAAGCGCCGCTGGGCGCTCAGCGCCGTTGTGGCGCGAGTGGCGCTGGAGCTACCTGCCGCCACTTATGGTGTATTTGGCCGCTGGCATCCAAGGCCTCACGGGTATTGTTGGCACTTTTTTTGTTAAAGAGTACCTCGACCTAAGCGCCGAGTTTTTGGCGGCCTTGGGCTTTTGGCTGGGTATTCCCTGGGCGCTCAAAATGCCCATTGGTCACTTGGTGGACGTGGTTTGGCGCCGCAAAGCCTGGCTGATCGTGCTTGGCGCCTCGCTGATTACCACCAGTTTGCTCATCATGGCGGCGCTGATAGGCGCGCGCGACACCATGGCGGCGCTGTGGTCGGTCAATGGTTGGTTTGTGCTCTCCGCGTTGCTGGCCCCGATTGGCTACGTGGTGCAAGATGCCGTGGCCGATGCCATGACGGCCGAGGCGGTGCCGCGGGTTGACCATGACGGCACGCCGCTGCCACCTGAGCGTATACGGGCCATGCACGTCACCATGCAAACCTTGGGACGGGTGGCACTGATTGGCGGCACGGTGTTGGTGGCGTTGATCAACCTGGCAGTTTTTGCCGATGCGGGCAGTTTGTCGGCCAGCGAAAAGGTGGCCACGTACCGCAACGTGTATTTGATGGCATTGGCAATTCCGGTGGTGTCGGTGTTGGGTATTGCACTTCAAGCCTGGCTGCAACGCCAACAATTGCGCGGTCACATAGCGCGCGGCCTAAGCCTCGAGCAGGCGCGCGCCTTGATTGAGCCACCCCCGGTGGCCACCGCGCCCAACGCTTGGATTTTGGGCGGCAGTTTGGTGTTTGTGGTGTTCACCGTGAGCGTGGGCCTTAGCGGCTGGCGCTACAACCAAGAGTTGATTTTTATTGGCTCACTGGCGATTGTCGGCTTCTTGATGCTGCGCTTGGTCAATCAACTCAGCGAAGCCGCGCGCCGCACCTTGCTGGGTACCGCGTTGGTGGTGTTTATGTTTCGCGCCACGCCGGGTACCGGGGCAGGCGTAAGCTGGTGGAGTATCGATGTGTTGGGCTTTGACCAAGCGTTTTTCTCGGTGCTATCGCTGGTGGCCAGTTGCCTAACCTTGGTCGGCATGCTGGTTTTTCGCCGCTTCATGGCCGAGCGCTCAATTTTTTACATCACAGGCTGGCTTACGCTGGCGGGCTTTTTGCTGGCCTTACCCAATTTAGGCATGAGCTTGGGGCTGCACGAGTGGACAGCCGCGCGCACCAACGGTGTGGTCGATGCACGCTTTATTGCGCTCATCGACACCGCTTTGGAATCGCCGCTTGGGCAAATTTCCATGATTCCGCTGCTTGCTTGGATTGCCAACGCCGCACCCGCGCACCTCAAAGCCACCTACTTTGCGGTCATGACGTCGTTTGCCAATTTGGCGTTGTCGGCCGGGCAGTTGGGAACCAAGTACCTGAACCAATGGTTTGTGATCACGCGCGAGGTACGTGACCCAAACGGCGCGATCTCGGTGGCCGCAAATTACAGCGAGCTACCTGCCTTGCTTGCAACAGCCATAGGCTTGGGGCTGCTGCTGCCATTGGCAGCCATTGCCGTGGCCATGGTACGCGGCTGGCGCAGCGCCTGATATTTTTTTATAAAAGGAAGCACAACATGAAGCATACGAGCATTGAACACGTTGGCATTGTGGGCGCCGGCACCATGGGCAACGGCATTGCCCAGGCCTGCGCCAGCGCGGGCCTGCGCGCCACCATGATGGACGTTTCGGCCTCGGCGCTGGAGCGGGGCATGGGCACTGTAAGCAAAAGCCTGGAGCGGTTGGTGAGCAAAGAAAAAATCACCAGCGAACAGCGCGACGCGGCATTGGCACGCCTTGCCACCACCAGCGAGCTGACTGGCTTGGCCGATTGCGATTTGGTGATCGAAGCCGCCACCGAGAACGAGTCGTTAAAGATCAAGATCTTGCAAGAGCTGCACAGCCTGCTGCCCGAGACCACGCCGATTGCCAGCAACACCAGTTCGATTTCTATCACCCAACTCGCCGCTTGCATGGGCGAGCGCGCGCCACGCTTTATTGGCATGCATTTTTTCAATCCCGTGCCCATGATGGCCTTGGTGGAGATCATTCGCGGCCTGCAAACCAGCGACGAAACCCACGACGCGGTGCATGCGTTGGCGACACGCCTGGGCAAAACCCCCGTTACCGTGCGTAACGCACCGGGCTTTGTGGTGAACCGCATTTTGGTGCCCATGATCAACGAAGCGTTTTTTGTGTTGGCCGAGGGCTTGGCCACGCCAGACGACATCGATGCCGGCATGAAACTCGGCTGCAACCACCCCATAGGCCCCTTGGCGTTGGCGGACATGATTGGCCTAGACGTCTGTTTGGCGGTGATGGAGGTGTATTGCGCCGAGTTCAACGACAGCAAATACCGCCCCTGTCCGCTGCTAAAAGAGATGGTGGCGGCAGGCTACTTGGGCCGAAAAACAGGCCGCGGGGTTTACCACTACTAAGCCACCCAGGCCAAAGGCTGCCCCATGCGTATCGCCGCGCCCGGGGCAATGGCGGGCTCCCATCGAACCGCGGGCTGGGCCCACACCATGACCACGGTGGAGCCCAACAAAAAACGCCCCATCTCTTGGCCACGAACCAAGTGGTGGAGGGCGTTGGGGTAGTCGTAACAAACCGGCGTGGCACCACGCGGCGGATGCACCACGCCGTGCCAGGTGGTGGCCACACTGCCCACAATGGTGGCGCCCACCAACACCATGGCCAGGGGACCGTGGGCGGTATCAAACAAGCACACCACGCGCTCGTTGCGCGCAAACAAGCCAGGCACATGCTGCGCGGTTTGCGGGTTCACCGAAAACAAATCGCCGGGCACGTACACCATGCGACGCAACTGTCCGTTGCACGGCATGTGAATGCGGTGGTAGTCACGCGGGCTTAGGTAAAGCGTTGCAAAGTGACCATCGGCCAGGCGCTCGGCCCAGTCGTGCTGGCCGCCCAGCAACGCGTTGACGCTGTATTGATGGCCTTTGGCTTGCAGCAGTTGACCGGCTTGCAAGGGGCCATGCTGGCTCACGCTGCCGTCCACCGGCACCAACCAATCGGCGCTGGCGTGCAGCGGCCGCGCCTGCGGGTGCAGCGCACGACCAAAAAATTCGTTAAAACTTGGGTAGGCCTCAATCTCAGGCCGCGCCGCCTCGTTCATATCCACGGCGTAACGCGCCACAAAACGCCGAATCGCCCAGCGCGTGAACCAACCCAAGCGCCGCCCCGCCAGCACGCCAGCCAAGCGTGTAAGCCAACGTTTAGGCAGCCAATATTGCAACAAAACAGCAAAGGGCATAGGAGCAATCCACGACTCGTAACAATCAATCGATGGAGCCGCACACGTGCCCCCGCTGGCGCGGATTGTAAAAGGCAGCGCGTACACTGTGACCGACATGACGCAAACCGCAGCCTCCCAACCCTTACTCGAAGTCACCCAACTCACCAAGCGCTACCAAGGCGTAACCGCCGTGGATGGCCTAAGTTTTGCCCTGCAAGCGGGCGAGTGTTTGGGTGTTTTAGGCCCCAACGGTGCGGGCAAAACCACCACGCTTCGCATGTGTCTGGGGCACACCACGGCCGATGAAGGCGAAGTTCACTACCGCCTCCATGCACCCGATGACATGTTGCGCATGCCAACGGACGCGTCGCGCATCAAAGCGTCGCTGGGCGTGGTGAGTCAGTTTGATGCACTGGACCCCGATTTTTCTTGCGAAGAAAACATTGTGGTGTTTGGTCGGTACTTTGGTCTGCGTGGCGCCGATCTGCAGCGCCGTGCCCGCGACTTGCTTGAGTTTGCGGTGCTATCGGGCCGCGCCCATGCCCGCCCCAGCGAACTCTCGGGCGGCATGAAGCGGCGCCTTAGCTTGGCTCGCGCCTTGGTGAACGACCCCAAGCTGCTGATACTGGACGAACCCACCACCGGCCTTGACCCCCAAGCCCGGCATTTGATGTGGGAGCGCTTGCAACAGTTGATGCAGCAAGGCAAGTCAATTTTGCTCACCACGCACTTCATGGATGAGGCCGAGCGCTTGTGTCATCGGCTCATCATCGTTGACCACGGGCAAAAAATTGCCGAGGGCACACCGCGGCAATTGATTCAGCAACACATCGAGCCTGAGGTGGTGGAGCTGTTTGGCCAAGGTGCGGCAGCGCACGCCCATGGGCCGTGTCGAGCCCTGGCGCAACGCGTGGAAACCAGCGGCGAGACGGTTTTCATGTACACGCATCAGGCCGCGCCCTTGCTGCAAGCGCTGCAACAGCACGCCCCGGGTGTGCGCAC
>RFXW01000121.1 GCA_009921245.1 Candidatus Fonsibacter lacus
CTGGTGGCTGCGCCTTTGTCGCAACACATCCCGTTGGCGGTGCTGGGCGGCGTGTTGTTGTTTGTGGCTTGGAACATGGGCGAATGGCGTGAGTTTGCCAAGCTAAGGCACTTTTCTGTGCCCTACCGCGTGCTGTTGCTCAGCACCTTTTCGGTAACGGTGGTGTTTGACCTTACCGTGGCGGTGCAGCTTGGCCTGGTGCTGGCCTGTGTGTTTTTTATCTTGCGACAACAAGACATTTTTCGCGTCTACATGGCAAGCACCGACGCCAGCCAAACCATTGACGTCAAGTTATACGGCAGCTTATTTTTTGGCACCGTGGGCAAACTGGATACGCTGCTGGCCCTGGCCGAGCGCTGCCAACCCGGGCAAGAGGTGGTGCTGCACGCGCAACGCCTGATAACCCTGGATACCACCGGCCTGGACGCGCTGCGCCAACTGGCTCTTGCAGCGGCGCGGCGCACACCTCAGCATGTTGGGGGTGCAGCCGCAGCCGGCGTCGCTGCTTGGGCGCTCCGGCTTTGCCCTAAGGCTACACCGCCTTGAGATTGAGAAGGCGTAAAATCGGGGACTTCTTGGTTATACCCTTGGCCGTCCCATGCCGCTGTTTCGTCGCCCGCACTACCGTTCAGACACCACCGAGTTTTTGGACGACCTTAAGGCCAAGCACCCCAATTTAGAGGCGCAGCAGCGCCACGGCCGCGCCTTGTTGTGGGACCGTGCGCAAAACCCTGAGTGGCGCGAGCAATTTGCCCAAGCTCGGGTGGCACAACCGGCCTACGTTTACCAAACCAGTCCACGCGGGACTGGCGAATAACGCGGCGCTTGGCTTGATGCAAAGCGATATCCCGGCCCTCGGCGCCGACTCCACCCCCGAGGTGGTGGACCATGTGGCGGTGGCGCGGCTGTACGGTGAGCCGCTGTTTGATTTACCCCAAGATTTGTACATTCCACCCGACGCGTTGCGGGTGTTTTTGGAGGCCTTTGAAGGGCCGCTGGATCTGCTGCTGTATCTGATTCGTAAGCAAAACTTCAATATCCTCGACATACCCATGGCGGCGCTGACGCGCCAATATCTAAGCTACGTGGAGGAGATCCGCGCCAGCAACCTTGAGCTGGCGGCTGAATACCTACTCATGGCTGCGATGTTGATTGAAATCAAGTCGCGTATGCTGCTGCCGCCCAAGCCGCAAGCTGAAGGGGCTGAGCCCGAAGATCCACGCGCCGAGCTGGTGCGACGGCTACTGGAATACGAACGCATGAAGTTGGCCGCGCAGCAAATTGGCGAACTGCCCACGCTAGGGCGTGATTTTTTGCGGGCCGAAGTCACCATTGAGCAGTCGCTGCAACCACGCTTTCCCGATGTGCACAGCCAAGACCTGCGTGATGCCTGGCGCGATATTTTGCAGCGCGCGCGCTTGGTGCAGCACCACCGCGTGCAGCGCCAAGAGCTGTCGGTGCGTGAGCACATGAGCGCCATCTTGCGCCAGCTGCAGGGGCAACAGTTTGTGGAGTTTGCCGACTTATTCAACCCCGAGCGCGGCGTGCCGGTGGTGGTGGTGACCTTTATTGCCATGCTTGAGCTGGCACGCGAAGCGTTGATCGACGTGACCCAAGCCGAGGCGTTTGCACCCATTTACGTACGCTTGGCTTACCAACCATCTTGAACACCCACGTTGACCCGTTTGACGTGCTGGTGGTGGGCAGCGGATTGGCTGGCCTTACCACCGCGCTGGAGCTTGCCAACGGCGGGCGGCGGGTCGCGCTTATCACCAAGCGCTGTGCCGACACCGGCGCCACCGCTTGGGCCCAAGGCGGCATTGCCGCGGTGCTGGGCGCAAACGATGATTTTGCCCAACACGAGGCCGATACCCACCAAGCCGGCGGCGGCCTGTGCGACGCACAAGCCACGCGGCTCACAGTAGAGCGTGCGCCGCAAGCCATACGCTGGCTGCAAGCCCAGGGCGTGGCTTTTAGCCAAGAAGGTCAAGCCCTGCACCTAACGCGCGAAGGCGGCCACAGTCAACGGCGCATTGTGCACGCGGCCGACTTTACCGGCCGCGCGGTGCAAGAGGCTTTGCTGCAACGCGCCCGCGAGCACAGCGCCATTGAATGGTTTGAACACCACATGCTGGTTGACTTGATCACCAGCCAACGCTTGGGTGCGCCAGGCCCCAACCGCTGCGTGGGTGCGTATGTGCTGAACGAAGCCACCGACACGGTGCAAGTGTTTGCCGCACGCGCCACGGTGCTGGCCACGGGCGGCGCAGGCAAGGTGTACCTGTACACCACCAACCCCGACACCGCCACCGGCGACGGCGTGGCTGCAGCTTGGCGGGCGGGCTGCCGGGTGGCGAACATGGAGTTTGTGCAGTTTCACCCGACCTGTTTGTTTCACCCGCACGCCAAGTCTTTTCTCATTTCCGAAGCGGTGCGCGGCGAGGGTGGGGTGTTGCGGCTGCCTGAATCGGCTGGTGGCACGCGCTTCATGCCAGCACACGATGCCCGTGCCGAACTGGCGCCGCGTGATGTGGTGGCGCGCGCCATCGACTTTGAAATGAAACGCCATGGTGTGGACTGCGTGTACCTGGATATCACGCACCAAAGCGCGACGTTTTTACAAAACCACTTTCCCACCATTCGGGCTCGCTGCGCCGAGCTCGGCATCGACATCGCGCAGCAGCCCATTCCGGTGGTGCCGGCGGCCCATTACAGCTGCGGCGGGGTCATGGTGAACCACCACGCGGCCACCGACGTGGCCGGTCTTTACGCGGTCGGTGAGACCGCCTACACCGGCTTGCACGGCGCCAACCGACTGGCCAGTAACAGCTTGCTTGAGTGCGTGGTGTACGCACAGCTGGCGGCGGCGCACATTGCGCAACTCGAGCCCGAGGCGAGCGCGTCGTTGCCGGCGTGGGACGACAGCCGGGTAACCGACGCCGACGAGCAAGTGGTGATCGCGCACAACTGGGAAGAACTGCGCCGCTTCATGTGGGACTACGTGGGCATTGTGCGCACCAACAAACGACTGGAGCGTGCGGCGCATCGCATTGCCCTGCTGCACCAAGAGATTCAAGAGTTTTACGCCAGCTTTCACGTCACGCGTGATTTACTGGAGCTGCGCAACTTGGTGCAAGTGGCCGATTTGATTGTGCAAAGCGCCCAACAGCGCCACGAAAGCCGGGGCCTACACTTTAGTTTGGATTACCCCCAAGCCGCAGCCAACCCGCAGCCCAGCGTGTTGCGCCCAGCCTAGCTAAGCCGCGCCAATATTGGGCACCAAATCACCGGCTCGCTGTGCACCGTCTTGGCGCGCGGTAAAGGCCAGCATGCGGTCAATCGACTGACGCGCGGGCTCCACCCACTGCGCCGGCACCTGCACCTCACCCAAGCCCTGCTCCAGCGCGTTGACCACGCCCTGCAGGCTGTTCATGGCCATCCACGGACAATGGGCGCAGCTTTTGCAGGTGGCGCTTTGCCCTGCGGTAGGGGCTTCAATGAATTGTTTGGTCGGGTTTTGACGCCGCAACTGGTGCAACAAACCGGCGTCGGTGGCCACAATAAAGGTGCTGGCATCAAGCTCGCGCGCGGCGCGCAAAATGGCCGAGGTTGAGCCCACCACGTCGGCTTGGGCAATCACATCGGCCGGCGACTCAGGATGCACCAACACCTGGGCGTGCGGGTGTTGGCGTTGTAGGTCGCGCAGTTCGCCGGCTTTGAATTCGTCGTGCACCACGCACGCGCCTTCCCACAACAACATGTCGGCACCCGTTTGTTCACGGATGTAGTGACCCAAATGGCGATCGGGGCCCCACAACAGGCGCTGCCCTTGGGCCTTGAGGTGACGCACGATATCGACCGCGCAGCTGCTGGTCACCACCCAATCGGCCCTGGCCTTCACCGCTGCACTGGTGTTGGCATACACCACCACCGTACGGTCGGGGTGCTGATCACACCACGCGCCAAAGGCGTCCGCCGGACAACCCAAGTCAAGCGAACACTCGGCCTCGAGATCAGGCATGCGCACGGTTTTGTGCGGGCTGAGAATCTTGGCGGTTTCCCCCATAAAGCGCACCCCAGCCACCAACAGGGTGCTGGCGTTGTGCTGCTGGCCAAAGCGTGCCATTTCGAGTGAATCGCTCACCATGCCACCGCTTTGCAAGGCCAAGTCTTGCAAGTCGGGGTCTACGTAGTAGTGCGCAATCAACACCGCTTGGTGCGCCTGCAACGCCTCACGGGCGCGGCGCATCAGGGCGTCGCGGTCGGCGCCGGTTGGCCCAGGTACCACACGCGCCCACGCCTGCTGCAGATCGCAAGCGGGTTGCTGAAACTCCACTGCAAAACGGTCGCCCATGGCTGTTTAGATTGCGTTAGATGAAACCAAAGTTTACCTCGCCCGCGCAGTGGGTGGGTGTCTCATGCGCAATGGCGCGCCCAGGCAAGGGAGAAACACGCGCCAAGGCTGGGGGCCTATTGGTGGGTGCCCGGGGTTAAACACGTTCCTGCCCGGGCTCGCGCGACAACAGCAAGCGCAGCGCTTGCTCGGGCGCCATGGTGGCGTCCAACACCGCCTTAACCGCCGTGGCGATGGGCATGTCAACCCCCAACGCCTCAGCCCGCCGCTGCAGGGCGTGCGCGCAGGGTACCCCTTCGGCCACATGGCCCAAGTCGGCCAAAATGGCGTGCAGGGGTTTGCCGCTGGCCAAGGCCAAACCGACCCGCCGGTTACGCGACAAATCACCGGTGGTGGTGAGCACCAAATCACCCACACCCGATAAACCCATAAAGGTCTCGGCGCGGGCGCCAAGCGCTTGCCCAAGGCGCGACATTTCTGCCAGGCCGCGGGTGATCAAGGCGGCGCGGGCGTTCAGACCCAGCCCCATGCCGTCGGCCAAACCGGTGGCCAAGGCCAATACGTTTTTTACGGCCCCGCCAAGCTCCACGCCAATCCAGTCGTCGTTGGTGTAGACCCGTAACGCCGCGCCATGCAGGGCCTGCACCAACACCTGGCGCACCTCGGCGTGTGGACTGGCCGCCACCAACGCGCAGGGCTTGCCCGCAGCCACTTCTTGCGCAAAGCTGGGGCCGCTTAACACCCCGCCGCGTAGCGTGGGCGCCACCTGCTGGGCAATTTCGTGCCCAAGCAAGGCGTCGTGGCTGTCCTCTAAGCCCTTACAAAGCCACACCACAGGCACCGGCGCATTGGCCAAAGTCTGCAACATGGCACGCAGCGCCGCCATGGGGGTGGCCAGGAGCACCACGTCGTGCTCGGCCGCCACATGGGCCAAGGCGGTGCTGTCGTTAATGGCCAGTGCCGGCGGCAAGGCCACGCCGGGTAGGTAGGCGGCATTGACGCGTGCGCCGCGCATG
>RFXW01000122.1 GCA_009921245.1 Candidatus Fonsibacter lacus
GAGGTTTCTACCGCCACCTCGCCCTCAAATGTTTTGGCTTCATACCAGCGCGCACTTAACACCCGTCGCTCAAAATAAGCACGCAGCCAAGGCTTGGCCAGTCCGTCGGTCACCAACGTCGATGTTTGCACCGTTCTTGGCAACTCCTGCGCCGCCAATTGCGCTCGCATGGTGGCGTCAAACGCTTCGGGCGTTAACCCTTGCTGCGCCAGCCACATACGAAACCGCTCTTTGTCCAATTGCCCGCTGGCATCCAACAAGCTCGCCACCGCCTGCTCTTGGCGCAACAGACGCGCCAAGCGGGCGTCGCCCACGGTGATGCGTAAATCATTGGCCGCCTGCTGCAACAAAGCCTCGTCAAGCAAACGCTCCAGCGTAAGACGACGTGCAGCCGGCGTATCCAGCCGCGCAATGTCGAGGTTAGGAATACTTTGCCTGAGCTGATCGATTTGGCGCTGATGGGCCCGGTCCCACGCCTCGCGGGTGATGGTGCGCCCTTTAAGTTCAGCCACGGTCTCTGTGCGCTCGTTAAAAGAGGTGTAGCCACTGACGCCAAACAGAACAAACGCTGGAATCACCACGATCCCCAGCAGCAGTGCCAAGAGACGGGTGTTTTTTCGAATGGACTCAAACATACTCGGACCTGAAAAAAAAAGGCGAACCAGGGTTCGCCTTGGGGCTTGGTGGGTGCTGACGGGGTCGAACCGCCGACCTACGCCTTGTAAGGGCGCCGCTCTACCAACTGAGCTAAGCACCCCACCGGATCACAGCGGGGATTTACTTGCCGCCGTTGATCGCGTCTTTTAAGCCTTTGCCGGCGCGAAACTTGGGAACCTTGGCTGCCTTGATTTTGATGGTGGCGCCCGTTTGCGGGTTGCGACCGGTGCGCGCCGCACGTTTGCCAACAGCAAAAGTCCCAAAACCCACCAATGACACGGTGCCGCCTTTTTTCAGCGTTTTGCGTACGCCATCAACCATGGCATCCAAAGCCCGCGCTGCAGACGCTTTGGACAGGTCGGCACTTTTGGCCATGTGTTCGATGAGTTCGGTTTTGTTCACAGGAATACTCCTCTTTTGGATAACGATTGGCGTGATTCTAGCCAAAACAAAAAACCGCCAACCCGGCGTCTTGGCCGGCTTGGCGCGTGGAAAAACAACAGAGCGCGGATGACACCACGCATGCGCGTAATTGTCAACTCCCAACTTCCCCCAAGCACGCTTGCAGTCCCCGCCCTAAGACAAGCGCTTGGTCAGCGCCGCACGCACCGCTTCGCCTACCGCTTGGGTGCTGCCCGTACCCCCCATGTCGGGGGTGCGCGCCGCGCCGCTGCCGGGCTGCAACACGTCTTCAATGGCCCCCAACATGGCGTCGTGCGCTTCGCGGCAGCCTAAAAAATCCAGCATCATGGCACCCGACCAAATCTGCCCAATCGGGTTGGCAATGCCTTGCCCGGCAATGTCGGGGGCGGAGCCATGAACCGGCTCAAACAGCGACGGCCACTCGCGCTCGGGATTGAGGTTGGCGCTGGGCGCGATGCCAATGGTGCCGGTGCAGGCAGGACCCAGGTCACTCAAGATGTCGCCAAACAAATTGCTGGCCACCACCACGTCAAAGTGATCCGGGCGCTGCACAAAGTGCGCGCAGAGAATATCGATATGAAATTTGTCCAGCTGCAGCTCGGGGTAGTCGCTGGCCATGGCCGCAACGCGTTCATCCCAATAGGGCATGGTGATCGCAATGCCGTTGGACTTGGTGGCGCTGGTGAGGTGTTTTTTGGGGCGCGATTGGGCCAGCTCGAAGGCAAAGCGCAACACCCGGTCCACGCCGTGGCGCGACATCACCGTCTCCTGCATAACGATTTCGCGCGCGGTGCCCTCGAACATGCGGCCACCCACGGCCGAGTATTCGCCCTCGGTGTTTTCGCGCACGATCATCATGTCGATTTCGCCGGCCACGCGGGCGCTGCCGTCGCGCCTTACCACCGGTGCCACCATGCCGGGCATTAACCGCGCCGGCCGCAAATTAATGTATTGATCAAACTCGCGGCGAAACAACAGCAGCGAGCTCCAAAGCGAGACATGGTCTGGAATCTTCTCTGGCCACCCCACAGCGCCAAAAAAAATCGCGTCGTAGCCAGCCAACGTGTCCTTCCAGCCCTCGGGCAACATGCGTCCGTGTTTGGCGTAGTAGTCGTAGCTGGCAAAGTCAAAGGTGTCGCACTGCAGCGCCAGGCCACAAGCCGCCGCGGCCTGTTGCACCGCTGCCAGCCCCTCGGGCATCACCTCTTTACCAATGCCATCCCCGGCAATCACGGCCACGCGTTGGGTGGTACTCATTCCATTTTTCCTTGTCGGTTCGCGCGTGCCAGCTGGGGCCAGGCGCGCATTAGATAAAACACCATCGACACCACGGTTAGAGCAGCGGCCAGTTCAATGAGCCACGTTCCCCAGCGCACCGTGTCGATGAATTCCAGCCAAAGGCCATGAAAAAGCAAAAATGGAATCGCCACCATTTGCAACGCGGTTTTGACTTTGCCAATGCCGTGCACAGCCACGCCCCCCGCACCAATGGTCGCCATCCACTCGCGCAATGCCGAAATCGCAATTTCACGACCCACAATGATCAATGCCACCACCAAATGCACCCGCTCAAGGTCGAGCAAAATCAGCATGCTGGCGCACACCAGAAATTTATCGGCCACCGGGTCGAAAAACGCCCCAAATGCCGAGGTTTGCTGCAAGCGACGCGCCAAGTAACCGTCAGCCCAATCGGTCAGCGCGATCACCACAAACAGCACCGTGGCCCAAAGGTTGCGCTCGGCCATGGCAAGCGATGGCAGGTAAAAAACCGCCACCATCAGCGGAATCGCGAGCACGCGGGCCCAGGTGAGCAAAGTGGGAACGGTCCAATACATGGGCGGCATTATGCGCGAGGCTTATGGCATGCCCGTGTCATCGCAAGGCCTTGTAAATCACCCGCGCCAAGGCCAACGACACCCCCGGTACGGTGGCCAAATCTTCAACACTGGCCGCGGCCACCCCACGGACCCCGCCAAAACGCTGCAGCAGCGCCGCGCGGCGCTTGGCACCCACCCCTTCAATGTCCTCAAGCCGGCTGCCACCGGTGCGCTGCTTGGCCCGTCGCCCGCGCATGCCGGTGATGGCAAAACGGTGGGCTTCGTCCCGCACCGCAGCCACCAACAGCAACGCCGCCGAATCGGCGGGCAGCGCAATTTTGCTGCGGCCATCGGCAAACACCAACTCCTCGCGCCCCACTTTGCGTCCCTGCCCTTTCTCAACGCCCACCAGCCGCCCCACATCCAACCCAAGCGACTCAAACACCTCGCGTGCCACGCCCACCTGCCCCTTGCCGCCATCAATCAACACCAAATCGGGCAGGTTGGCCTTGCCCTCTTGCGCAGCCTGCGCCAGGCTTGCGTAACGCCGCTGCAGCACCTGCCGCATGGCCGCGTAATCGTCGCCTGGGGTGATGCCCTCAATGTTGTAACGCCGGTATTGCGCGGGCTGCATGGCGTGGTCGGTGTAGACCACGCACGAGGCCTGTGTGGCCTCGCCCGCGGTGTGCGAAATGTCAAAACACTCCATGCGCAAACTGGCCAAGTCGTCGCACGGCAGGTCCAGTGCCTCCACCAAGGCCCGGGTGCGGGCACGCTGTGAGCCTTCTTCGTCCAGTAAGCGCGCCAGCTGCAAATCCGCATTTTGTTGCGCCATCTCCAACCACTGCCGACGGGCTGCACGTGGCTGATGCACCCATTGCACCCGGCGGCCATGGTGTTGCGTCAACGCCTCACGCAAAGCAACGGAGGGCAAATGGGCGCACACCACCACCGCTGGCAAGGGCAGTTGCGTGTAGTGCTGCAGCAAAAACGCCTCCACCACCGCCGCCTCGGTGACCTGGTCGGGGGCGGCCTCGTCGGCGCCGGTTGCGGTGGTGGGGTTGACCGCCTCGTGCAAGCTGGGGAAGAACGCACGGTCGCCCAAATGCCGGCCACCGCGCACCATGGCCAAGTTCACGCAGGCCTTGGCCCCAAGTTGCTTGACGGCAATCACGTCAACGTCGGTGGGGTCGGTGTTATCAACATTTTGCTGATGCAACACCCGAGACAACGCCTGAATTTGGTTGCGCACCTCGGCCGCGCGTTCGAACGCCAGCGCCTCGGCGTGCGCCATCATGGTGTGTTGCAGCCGCTCCAGCAAGGTGTCGGTTTGACCTTGCAAAAACGCTTGCGCCAGCGCCACATCGGCGGCGTAGGCCTGGGGGTCAATGCGGCCTACGCAAGGCGCCGAGCAGCGTTTGATTTGGTGCAGCAAACACGGGCGACTGCGGTGCCGATACACGGTGTCTTCGCAGGTGCGCAGCTTAAAAACCTTTTGCAGCAGGCCAATGGTTTCCTTCACAGCCCATGCGCTGGGGTAAGGGCCAAAGTAGTCGTGCCGCTTGTCCACCTCGCCACGGTAGTACGCCAAGCGCGGCGCTGGATCGCGGGTAATTTTGAGATAGGGGTAGCTTTTGTCGTCGCGAAACAAGATGTTGTAACGCGGCGCTTGGGTTTTGATGAGGTTGTTTTCCAGCAGCAAGGCCTCGGCCTCTGAGCGCACCACCGTGGTTTGCATGGACGCCACCTGGGCCACCATGTGCGCCACCCGCGTGCCGCTGGGGCGCCCTGCTTGAAAATAACTGGCCACGCGCTTGCGCAGGTTTTTTGCCTTGCCCACGTACAGCAAGCGTTGCGCTGCGTCGTAATAGCGATACACACCGGGCAGCGGCGGCAGCTTGGCCGCCTGCGCGGCCAACGCCAAACGTGTGGCCGCCGGGTCGGGGGGCGCATCAGAGGCGGGCTCAGCGGGCGTCAGCGGCGCAGACATCGGCCTATTGTGGCGCAGGCGGGGTGTCCATGCGGGACAATCGGTGCTTGTGAACGCAACCCCTACGCCCCGCCCGGTTTTACGCTGGGAAATTTTTTGTCGCGCCATCGACAACCTTGGCGACATTGGCGTGTGCTGGCGGTTGGCCTTGGCCTTGGCCGAGGCCGGACACCACGTGCGCCTGTGGTGTGATGACCTGCCCACCTTGGGTTGGATGGCACCCCACACCCACCCACGCGTGGTGCGGCGGGACTGGCCCCAGCAAGAACCCGTGCCGCCCCTGGGCGACGTGGTGATTGAAGCCTTTGGTTGCGACCTGGGCCCAGCGGTTGAAGCGGCGGTGGCGCAACCCACATCGCGGGCACCGCGTCAATGGTTGAATTTGGAATACCTCACCGCCGAGCCGTTTGCGGCGCGCAACCACACCCTGCCCTCACCGGTTTTATCTGGGCCGGCGGCGGGGTTGACCAAAACCTTTTTTT
>RFXW01000123.1 GCA_009921245.1 Candidatus Fonsibacter lacus
TTTGGTGGTTGAGGAGAGCCACTGAATACCCTCGCGACGCATCATGGCCTCGGCCTGGGCGACCTCGTATTGGCAGTTGGCCAAGCTGGCGTAGGTGGAATCGGGGCGCCGCTCGTGCCGGATATCGGCCAAGCGCTGGGGCTCAATGGTGAGCCCAAAAAGCTTTTGGCGGTACGGTATCAAGTCTTGCGGCAGACGTTGACGCTCAAAATCTTCAGGGATCAGTGGGTAGTTGGACGCTTTGATACCGTACTGCATCGCCAGGTACAGGCTGGTGGGCGTTTTGCCACTGCGGCTGACACCCACCAAAATAACCTCGGCGCTGGCCAAGTCGCGCGCGCTTTGCCCGTCGTCGTGGGCGAGTGCAAAGTTGATGGCGTCGATGCGATTGAGGTACGCCTGCGTTTGCGCGGTTTCACTGAAGCGCCCCACGCGGTGGTTGCTTTTGAGGTTGAAGGTGCGCTCCAGCGGCGCGACAAAGGTGCCAAATAAGTCCATCAACTGGCCTTGGCAATCCGCCTGAATGATGGCCAAGACCTCTTCGTTGACCACGGTGCTGAACACAATCGGCGGCTTGCCTTCGGCGCGGGCGGCTTGATTGATTTGCGCTACGGCTTGGCGGGCTTTGTCGGCGCTGTTGACAAAGGGCAACCTAACTTGGCGCGGGGTCACGGCAAACTGCGCCAAAATGGCGTGACCAAAGGTTTCGGCGGTGATGCCGGTGCTGTCCGATAAAAAAAACACGGAGCGGTTGGGCATGGCGAAATCTCGGGTTTTTTACAATAGCGGGTTGGCCACGCCGTGTGGCTGTTTGATATGTTAACCACCTTCGTGGCAGCGGGGGCCACAAGGGCGTTTGCTGGCGAGTTAATTGGAGAGTTCCATGTCTGAGCGCTTTGCCGCCACCGATTTAGTTGTTCCGTTTGAGCTGTTGCGCAACAGCGACGTGGAGTGGGTTGGCGGAAAAAACGCCAGTCTTGGCGAGATGATCTCGCAACTGCCCGAGGGCGTTCGGGTGCCCACCGGTTTTGCAACCACCGCCCATGCTTACCGTGAGTTTTTGGCGCATCAGGGTTTGGATCGGCGCATCAGCGAGGCGCTGGCGGCGCTGAACGCCGACGATGTACCGGCTCTGGTGCAAACCGGTGCCACCATCCGCCAGTGGGTGCAGCAGCAGCCCCTGCCGCAGGCGCTGGAGCAGGCGATTCGCACGGCGTTTGCTGCGCTTGACACCGAAGGCAGTGGAAGTTTTGCGGTGCGGTCGTCGGCGACTGCCGAGGATCTACCCGATGCCTCGTTTGCTGGGCAACAAGAAACCTTTTTGAACGTACGTGGCATCGAGGACACGCTGGTCAAAATCAAAGAAGTTTTTGCTTCTTTGTACAACGACCGGGCTATCAGCTACCGTGTGCACAAGGGCTTTGCGCACGACGCGGTGGCACTGTCGGCCGGCGTGCAGCGCATGGTGCGATCCGACACGGGTGCCGCCGGTGTGATGTTTACCCTGGACACCGAGTCGGGCTTTTCCGACGTGGTGTTTATTACCTCGAGCTACGGCTTGGGTGAGATGGTGGTGCAGGGGGCGGTGAACCCCGATGAGTTTTATGTGCACAAGCCCATGCTGGAGCGCGGACATCAAGCGATTGTGCGGCGCAGCTTAGGGTCTAAGCTGCAAGCCATGGTGTTTGCCAGTGAGCAAGCACGGCAAGACAGTGGGCAATTGGTGGCGGTGCGCGACGTTGACGTGGCGCAGCGCAACCGCTACAGCCTAAGCGATCAAGAGGTGCATGAGCTGGCCCGCGTGGCCATGCGCATTGAAGCGCACTACGGGCGTCCGATGGACATTGAGTGGGGCAAAGACGGCGAAGACGGGCAACTCTACATTTTGCAGGCACGGCCAGAGACGGTAAAGAGTCAGGCTGGCGCGGTGTCCGAGCAGCGCTTTGCGCTCAAGGGCAAGGGCGAGGTGCGGGCCTCGGGTCGGGCGATTGGCCAGAAAGTCGGTGCCGGCCCGGTGCGCTTGGTGCAAAGCCCTGCCGAAATGGATAGGGTGCAGCCCGGCGATGTGTTGGTTACTGACATGACCGACCCCAACTGGGAGCCGGTGATGAAGCGCGCCAGTGCCATCGTGACCAATCGTGGGGGGCGCACCTGCCACGCGGCCATCATTGCGCGGGAGTTGGGTATCCCAGCGGTGGTGGGATGCCACGATGCCACCGAGACACTGCGCGAGGACATGTTGGTGACCGTGAGTTGCGCCGAGGGCGATACCGGTCATGTGTACGAGGGCTTGCTCGAGGTGGAGGTATCCGAGGTGCCACGCGGCGCCATGCCCGAGCTGGACCTAAAAATCATGATGAACGTTGGCAACCCTCAGTTGGCGTTTGACTTTTGCCAAATGCCCAACGCCGGGGTCGGGTTGGCACGGCTTGAATTTGTGATCAACAACAACATTGGCGTGCATCCCAAAGCGATTTTGGAATACCCCAACGTCGACGCCGAGTTGAAGTTGGCGGTGGAGTCTGTGGCCAGGGGACATGTCTCGCCGCGCGCGTTTTATGTAGACAAAATCACCGAGGGCGTGGCCACCATTGCGGCAGCGTTTTGGCCCAAGCCAGTGATCGTGCGGCTGTCTGACTTTAAAAGCAACGAGTATCGCAAGCTCATTGGAGGCAGCCGTTACGAACCTGAAGAAGAAAACCCCATGCTGGGCTTTCGTGGCGCGGCACGCTACTTAAGCGCTGACTTTGCCCCTGCTTTTGCCATGGAGTGCGAGGCGTTACGGCGCGTGCGCGAGACCATGGGCTTAACCAACGTTGAGGTGATGGTGCCGTTTGTGCGCACCTTGGCGCAGGCCGAGCGCGTGGTGCAGTTGCTGCAGGACAACGGATTGAAGCGTGGCGAGAACGGCCTGCGTCTCATCATGATGTGTGAGGTGCCAAGCAACGCGGTGTTGGCTGAGGCCTTTTTGCAGTACTTCGATGGCTTCTCGGTAGGCTCCAACGACCTCACCCAGCTCACACTTGGGTTGGATCGGGATTCCGGCCTTGAGTTGTTGGCCAATGACTTTGATGAGCGCGACCCGGCCGTGCTGGCGTTGCTGGAGCGTGCCATTGATGCCTGTCGAGCGCAGGGCAAATACATCGGTATTTGTGGGCAGGGACCAAGCGATCACCCAGACTTTGCTCGGTGGTTAAAAGATAAAGGGATCGCGTCGATCTCACTCAACCCCGACACCGTGGTGGCCACCTGGCAGGCGTTGGCTAAGGGCTAGCATGGCGGCGCGCGCCGGCCAAACACCGTGGAGCTGGCTTAAGCCCGCGTTGACGGCGTGGCTGGGGGTTGGGGTGGTGGTGGCAGCGGTGACGCTGTTGTGGTGGAGTACCTTACCCGCGGTGGCGCGCGACCAAGCGCTGGCGCTGTGGCAGGCACACGGCGCGATGGCATTGGCCTTGGCAGTCCTGACCCTGCCGTTGGCGGCGTGGGTGGCGCACCGGCGTTGGCGGCAACAGCACGCTTGGCGTCATGCCACGCTGACCGATGCGCTGCGCCAAAGCCAACAAGCCACCCAGGCACTCGAGCAGCATGTGGCTCAGGCCACGCAATCGTTGGCCAGAGACCGGCGTGTGCTGGCAGCTTTGGTGGCGGAGTTGACTGAGGGTGTTGTGGTGTGCCACGCCAGTGGTGAAATCATGCTGTACAACCAAGCGGCGTGCGACGTGTTGCGCCCTGTCGCCCCAGGCCCGGGGGCCAGGGTGTGGGTGGGCATTGGACGCTTGATGGGTGAGGTGCTCAACGACCCTACGCTGTGGACGCAGGCCACGGACTTTTTGTTGCGCGAGCAACAGGCCGGCCGAGCACGACCGCAAGTGGTGTGGGTGGATGGCGCGGGCGGGCCGGCGCAGCCGCTGATGATTCGCGCCACGCTGCTGGACACCGGCCGCGACCACAGCCGTCTCGATACCCACGGCGCGGCCACGCTTGTGGTGCTCCAGCCTTGGCCCAGTCGGGCTGCGGCGTTGGCGCAGTGGTCAGCGCAGGCGGCTGCGCCCATCAAGGCTGCGGCGTTGCTGGCTGCAACGCGACCTTGGTTGGCCAGCCAATTGGGTGCTGAAGTGGTGGTGCAGCCAGCCCCCGATGTCATGGTGCGCGTGCCCCCCTTGCTTTGGGTACAGCACGCTTGGGACGTCTTACAAAGTCACCCACACGCCGTTGGTCAGGCGCTGCATTGGCGATGGCTACCGAGCCCCCATACGCTAGGAGTGCAATGGTGCGTGGGCGAGGCGGTGCTTTACCAAGTCGAACTCGATGTCTGGCACGGCGAGACGTTGACCGAGGCACCGGGGCGAGGCGACGCGTTGACGGCGGATGACGAGCGCCCCGAGTTTTTTGACTTTGATATTTTCCAAACGTCCAAGCCAAGCCATGCCTTGGCGGAGCGCCCGTTGGCTGAGCTAAGCTACACCGTGTTCGATTTAGAGACCACCGGGCTTAATCCCAGCGAGGGCGACGAAATCATTGAAATCGGAGCGGTGCGGGTGGTCAACCAGCGACTGCGCCGGCACGAAACCCTGCATCAATTGGTGGCGCCGCGGCGCCGCGTCAGCGTGTCATCGCAAGCGGTGCATGGGCTGACCCCGTCCATGCTGGCCGGTCAGCCAACGCTGGAGCAGGCTCTGCCCGACTTGCACAGCTTTGCCCGTGCCACCGTTTTGGTGGCGCACAACGCGGCGTTTGACATGCGTTTTTTAGAATTGGCGCACGCGCGCACCGGTTTGCACTTTGACCAGCCGGTGCTCGATACGCTGCTGCTGTCGGCGGTGCTGCACCCCGAGCAAGGTTCACATCGGCTGGACGCCATTGCCCACCGCTTGGGTCTGCCGGTGCACGACCGCCACCATGCCTTGGGCGATGCGCTGCTGACGGCACAGGTGTGGCTGCGCTTGATGCCCTTGTTGCAGGCCCAAGGGATTGTGACGTTGGCGCAAGCGCTGCACGCCGCGCGCCAAACCTGGCAGGCCCGGCTGCGTTACTAGCAATGGGTTGAGGCTTGGCGTTGCCCTCTTACAGCCGGCCCGCCTGATGGCGCTGACCAAGGGCTTCTTGCAAGGTGGCGATGGTGGCGAACGCTTGCTTGAGATGCTGACGCTCAAAATTCGATAACTCGCTCGGTTTTAAAAAGTTATTCGGCGCCTCGCCGCGTTCAATTTGCCTGCGTTGATGTTGTATCCGCAAATCGCTT
>RFXW01000124.1 GCA_009921245.1 Candidatus Fonsibacter lacus
CGTGCACCATGCCAGAGACGGGCGAGGTGGCGCCGGCGCGGATGTTGGTTACGGTGCGGGCAATCGTGCCGGTTACTGGCATGCCACCAAAGTAAGGCACAACCAAGTTGGCAATGCCTTGTGCCATGAGCTCTTGATTTGGGTTATGGCGTGCCAACCCCGACACTTGGTCGGCCACGCGCGCGCACAACAGCGACTCAACCGCACCCAGCAGCGCCAGGGTTAGGGTGGGCGCCACCAGCAGGCGCACCGTGGCCCATGAAAAATCGGGCAGCTCAAAGCGCGGCAGTGTGTCGGCCACCGCGCCAAAGCGCTGGCCAATGGTCTCTACCGGCAGGTTCAACGCCCAGGCCAGCACACTCAGCGTCACCAACGCCACCACAGGCCCAGGCACCCGCGCTGTAACGGCCAAGGTTTGTTTTCCTTTGGGCATGGCAGCCACCCGCTGCGAAATGGGCGACGCCGCCTGAAACCATTTGGGCCAGGCCCACAGCCCCAGTACACAGGCGGTTCCCAGTGCCAACGCGTAGGGGTTGACGCGGTGCAGGTTGTGGCCCATGACGCTGAGCATAGAAAAAAAGTCCGCTGGCATGTTGGCAATCGATAAGCCCAACACCTCGCGCAGTTGCGACAGGGCAATCAACACGGCAATGCCGTTGGTAAAGCCAATCACCACCGCAAGCGGCACGTAGCGCACCAATCCGCCCAGACGCAGCCATCCCATAAAAAACAGCAAAACCCCGGCCGAGGCGGTACAAATGAGCAAGTTGGCCACGCCGTATTGCTCAACAATGCCGTAAACAATCACGATAAAGGCCCCGGCGGGGCCACCAATCTGAACCGCCGATCCACCCAAAGCTGCAATCAAAAAACCGCCAATGATGGCGGTCCACAAGCCGGCCTCTGGGGTGAGGCCGCTGGCAATTGCAAATGCCATGGCCAGTGGCAGCGCCACCACCCCCACAGTCACGCCAGCGCCCACATCGCGCCCCAAGCGGCTCAGGCTGTAGCTTTGTAATTCGTGCCAAAGGCGCGGTCTAAAGGGTTCAAGCCGCGGCAGGTTCATGGCGGGTTTAACGTACGCGCATACCAGGTGTGGCACCGCTGTCGGGCTGCAGCACAAAAATCCCCGGGCTGGCTTGTGCGCCGGTGGCGCTGGCGGCCAGCACCATGCCCTCGCTGAGCCCAAACTTCATTTGGCGCGGCGCCAAATTGGCTACCAGCACGGTCAGTCGGCCTTGCAGTTGGGCCGGCTCGTAGGCCGAGGCAATGCCCGAAAACACCTGGCGCAGTTGGGGCTGGCCCGCATCGTCTTGTTCGCCGGCGTCCAGCACCAAGCGCAGCAACTTGGTCGAGCCTGGTACCGGCTCACACTGCACAATGCGCGCCACGCGCAAATCCACCGCCGAAAAGGCGTTGATGTCGATCTCTGCTGCCAGCGCCTCGCCTCCCGGGGGCGAGGCAGTGGCCGCTGGTGCCACTGGCTCAGGGGGTTCAAATAGGGCGTCAAGCTGCGCCGGTTGCACGCGCTGCATCAGGTGCTGGTAGGGGGCAATGCGGTGCCCGGCGGGCAGCGTGGTGGTGGCGTCTTGCCACCCCATGGGCGGCAGGTTAAGCCACGTTTGCACTTGCTGCGCAAGGTGCGGCAGCACCGGTTTTAGGTAAATCGTAAGCACCCGAAAGCACGCCACACAGGTGCTGCAAACGGCGTGCAGCTTGGGTTGTTGCTCGGCTTGTTTGGCCAGCTCCCATGGCTTGTGGCGATCCACGTACTCGTTGACTTGATCGGCCAGTTGCATGATGTCGCGCAGCGCCCGCGCTGTGTCGCGGTTTTCGTAGTGTCCGGCCACGCGTGGTCCGGCGCTTTGCAGCTGCTCCAGCAGCGTTTGGCCTTCGGTGTCGGGGTTGGCCAATTCGCCCGCAAAGCGTTTGCTAATAAACCCCGCCGAGCGCGCCGCAATGTTGACGTACTTGCCCACCAAATCGGCGTTCACGCGAGCCAGAAAATCGTCGGGGTTGAAGTCCACATCTTCGTTGCGGCCGTTGAGCTTGGCGCCTAGGTAGTAGCGCAGCCACTCGGGGTTCATGTCCAGCTGCAAGTAGCGCATTGGGTCCAGCCCGGTGCCACGGCTCTTGCTCATTTTTTCGCCGCTGACCGTTAAAAACCCGTGCACGTGCACGATGTTAGGCGTTTTGCGTCCCGAAAAGTGCAGCATCGCTGGCCAAAACAAGGTGTGAAAGTACGTGATGTCTTTGCCAATAAAGTGCACTTGCTCGGTGTTGGGGTCGGCCATCAGGGCGTCAAAATCGCGCCCGGTTTTATCGCAATAATTTTTAAGCGAAGCCAAGTAGCCAATCGGTGCGTCCAGCCACACGTAAAAATACTTGCCTGGCGCGTCGGGTATTTCAATGCCAAAGTAGGGGGCATCGCGGCTGATGTCCCAATCCGACAAACCACTGCTGCCGTCTTCTTGTGGCACAAACCATTCTTTGATTTTGTTCAGCACCTCGGGCTGAAGCGTGCCGCTTTGTGTCCATTGCTGCAAAAACGCCACGCAGCGTGGATCGGACAACCGAAAGAAAAAATGCTCCGACTGGCGCAACTGCGGCGTCGCGCCCGATAGCACCGAGCGCGGATCACGCAGTTCGGTGGGCGCGTACACCGCGCCGCAGGCCTCGCAGCTGTCGCCATATTGGTCGGCCGCACCGCAGCGCGGGCAACCGCCTTGAATAAACCGGTCGGGCAAAAACATGCCCTTGTCTGGGTCGAAAAACTGCTCAATGGTGCGCTGCGCAATCAGCCCGTTGTCGCGCAGCGCCAAATAAATGCTTTGTGCCAAGGCATGGTTTTCGGGGCCATCGGTGCTGTGCCAGTTGTCAAAGCTAATGGCAAAGCCGTCTAAATAGGCTTGCCGCCCACTGGCAATTTGCGCCACAAACGCTTGCGGCGTCAGGCCAGCTTTTTCCGCGGCAATCATGATCGGAGCGCCGTGCGCGTCGTCGGCGCACACAAAGTGCACCTCGTGCCCATGCATGCGCAGGGCCCGCACCCAAATATCGGCTTGAATGTATTCCATGATGTGACCGATGTGAAACTTGCCATTGGCGTAGGGCAAGGCCGTGGTCACAAACAGGCGGCGGTGGGGGCTTAACGTGCTCGGCATGGTGGCGCCCATTGTAGAAACACTGGCTGGCCTTGCGCCGCTACGGGGGGTGCCCCCCTGGCGCTCACGGGCTTGGGCAATGTGTCACAGTAGAGGCCATGCACAGCAGCCCGCCAATACAGGTTACAACCAGCCCAACCCCAGCTTGGCGGCTGGCGTGGCGATTTTTTTGGCGCGATCTGCGCTCGGGCGCGCTGCGGGTGCTGATGGTGGCGGTGGTGCTGGCGGTGGCTGCGCTGTCCTCGGTGAGCTTTTTTGCCGACCGCATGAGCGCCGGGCTAACGCGTGACGCCGCGCAGCTGTTGGGCGGCGACGCCGTGTTGCGCAGCGACCGCCCCACGCCCCCCGAGGTGGTGGCCATGGCCCAGCGCCAAAGCTTGGGTACAACGCAATGGGTGGCGTTTCCTACCATGGCGCGTGCCCCCGACGAGCGTGGTGGAGAAGCCCGGCTGGTGGCGCTCAAGGCCGTAGCAGCCGGCTACCCGTTGCGCGCCAAGGCCACCCTAATGGGCGCCGACGGCGTGGCGCAACCGGTGCAGCAGCCGCCGGCACGGGGCACGGTGTGGGTTGATCCACAGCTGCTTGGGGTGCTGGGCTTAAGCTTGGGTGACACCCTGTGGCTGGGTGACAGCCGCTTGCGCATTGCCGCACAAATCACCCGCGAAACCGACCGTGGCACGGGTTTTTCTTCGTTCTCACCGCGCGTCATGATGCACGCCGACGACTTGCCTGCCACCGCCTTGGTGCAGCCTGCCAGCCGCGTGACCTACCGTTTGGCCGTGGCCGGTGAGCCAGCGGCGGTGCAGCGTTTTGTGGCCGAAGCCCAAGCCTGGTTGGCGCGCGACGAGGTGCGTGGCGCGCGCTTAGAAACACTGGCGTCGGGCCGACCCGAGACCAATCAAACCCTGGAGCGTGCGCGCAAATTTTTAAGCTTGGTGGCCATGCTCACGGTGTTGCTGAGTGCCTTGGCGGTGGCCTTGGGGGCGTTTGGTTACGCCCAAAGTCGGCTTGATACCTGCGCCCTGTTGCGGGTGTTGGGGCTGTCGCAGCGTGCCATGGTGCGCGCCTTTGCTTGGCAGTTTGCTGGCGTGGCCTTGCTTGCTGCCAGCGTGGGTTTGGCGTTGGGATTCGGCTTGCACCAAGCCTTTGTCTGGCTATTGGGGGCGTTGGTGAGCACCAACTTACCCGCGCCGGGCTGGGGCACCGTGGGTTTGGGTGTGGCGCTGGCGTTCACGCTGCTGTTGTGCTTTGGCCTGCCTTCGGTGCTGCAGCTGGTGCGGGTGCCGCCGCTGCGCGTGATTCGGCGCGACATGGGCAGCGCGCAGGCGCAACCCTTATGGCTGGCGGGGTTGGGACTGCTGGCCTTGGTGGTGGTGTTGCTGCTGACCGCCTCTGACTTCACCATGGGTGCACTGGCCATTGGTGGTGTGCTGGCGGTGGCGTGGTTGTGCTGGTGGGTAACGGGCTTGGCGCTGCGCGCCTTACGTGCTTTGGTGCGCGAAGGCGTGGCCCCAGGCTGGTGGGTATTGGCCACCCGCCAAGTCAGTGCGCGCCCCTGGCTGGTGCGACTGCAAGTGGCCAGCTTGGCCGTGGGCATGTTGGCATTGATGCTGCTGCTGTTGTTGCGCACCGATTTGGTGGCCAGCTGGCGCGCGGCCACCCCGCCTGATGCACCCAATCGCTTTGTGATCAACATTCAGCCCGACCAAGCCGAGGCCTTCCAAAACAGCCTGCGCCAAGCGGGTGTGGCTACCTACGATTGGTACCCCATGCTGCGTGGTCGTTGGGTGGCGCTCAATGGCCAGCCGGTGCAGCCCGAGACGCTGGACGGCGATCGTGCCCAGCGCTTGGCCGAGCGCGAATTCAATTTGTCTTACAACGCGCAGCTGCCCAACCACAACATCGTGACGCAGGGGCAATGGCAGGGCAACCAACCCGCATCCATCAGCGTAGAAGACGGCCTGGCCGAGACACTGGGCCTCAAACTCGGCGATCGCATGACCTTTGATTTGGCTGGTGTGCCGGT
>RFXW01000125.1 GCA_009921245.1 Candidatus Fonsibacter lacus
CCTTGCATGTCGTTGACCCGGGCGTTGGCGATTTGTGCGTTATCCAATCGCTGTTGCACCTCGGCCGTGCTGCACGCGGCAAAGGCTTGCACAATCATGGCCTCAAGGGCCCCACGGTTGGCGCTGCGCGCGCTGTTGTTGGCAAAGCGTTCGTCGTTTGCCAGCTCGGGCTGCAGCAACACCGATTGGCAAAAACGCTGCCACTCGCGCTCGTTTTGCAGACCCAGCATCACGGTGCCGCCATCGCCAACCGCAAACGGCCCATAAGGGTAAATGGTGGCGTGCGAGGCCCCTGCTCGTGGTGGTGGCGCCGCGCCTTCGTAGGCGTAGTACATGGGGTAGCCCATCCATTCGCCCAGCGCTTCCAGCATGGACACGTCGATGTGCTCCCCAACGCCGGTGCGCTCGCGCAGCAGCAGCGCCGACAAGATGTTGCTGTATGCGTACATGCCGGCGGCAATATCGGCAATCGAGTTGCCGGATTTCACGGGTTCGTCGGGCGTACCTGTGACCGACAAATAGCCCGCCTCGCTTTGAATGAGCAAGTCGTAGGCTTTTTTGTCGCGGTAAGGACCGTGGTTGCCGTAGCCGGAAATATCGCACACCACCAAGCGAGGCAACGAGGGGTGCAGGGCCTCAAAAGACAAGCCCATGCGTGCCGCTGCACCAGGCGCGAGGTTTTGCACCAACACATCGGCCTGCGCCAGCAGCTGGCGCAGCACCGCTTGGGCGTCTGGGTGTTTAAGGTCGAGCGTGACACTTTCTTTGCCACGATTGATCCACACAAAATGCGACGCCAAGCCTTTGACGCGGGTGTCGTAGCCACGGGCGAAATCCCCCACCCCCGGGCGCTCAATCTTGATCACGCGCGCGCCCATGTCGGCCAGTTGCCGGGTGCAAAAAGGCGCGGCCACCGCGTGCTCCAACGACACCACGGTGATCCCGTCCAGCGGACGCGGCTTTAAGCCCATTGGGCTTGCGCCTCCATGGTGAGCCAGCCTTGGTGGTCGTGCGCCCACAGCCGCGCGGTTTGGTCTGGGCCAGGTTGGCCACACACCGCAAAGCGATGGATGTCAAAAGTCGGCCGCAAGGCCTTAAACGCAAAGTGCGTGAGCGTGGCCAAGGGGTGTTGCTGGCGCCATAAATCCACCAACAACGTGGCAATTAACGGCCCGTGCACCACCAAGCCCGGGTAGCCTTCGGTTTGCGTTACGTAGGGGCGGTCGTAGTGAATGCGGTGCCCGTTAAAGGTAAGCGCCGAAAATCGAAACAGCATCACCTCGTCGGCCAGCCATTGGCGATGCCAAGGCGCCTCGGTGGCGGCCGCTTGCGGCGGTGGCGGTGACTCGTTGGGGTCGGCCGCAGCGCGGTAGACAATGTCGTGTTCTTCTGTAATGGCCAAACCTTGTTCGTTGTGCACCTCGTGGCGCACCAACACAAACACCAACGCCCCGGTACGGCCCTGCTTATGCTGCACCCGCTCAATGCGAGACTCGCGCCGCACCGACTGGCCCACTTGCAGGGGGTTGTTGGCTTGCCATGTCAGGCGGCCCCCGGCCCACATGCGCCGCGGCAGCGGCACCGGCGGCAAAAACCCGCCACGCTTGGCGTGACCGTCTGGGCCGATTTCGCTTTGCCGATGTTGCGGCAAAAAGTACAGCCAGTGCGCCAAAGGCGGCACCACGGTGCCGTGGGTGGGGGCGGGGTCGGTGCGGTCCAGCGTGGCGCTTAAACCGGCCAGCGGGGCCGCCGTTACCAAGTCGATGGTGGACTCGGTTTTGCCTTGCCACCCTTGCAGCGTGGCGATCTCGTTGGAATCAAGCGTCATACAGCGGCGTGGTGGTGCAACGGTTACTGGGTTACGATTTCTGGACCCATCACAGCATACGGCAGCCACGTTGACAGCTCAGGCACATACGTGACGATAATTAAAAACAGCATCAGGACGCCTACAAACGGCAACGCCGCGCGCACCACTCGGTCCAGGCTCATGCCCGTGATACCCGAGGTAACAAACAGATTCAATCCTATTGGTGGCGTGATCATGCCAATTTCCATGTTCACCACCATGATGATGCCCAAATGGATCGGGTCCACCCCGAGTTCCATACCAATCGGAAACACCACCGGCGCCACAATCAGCAACAGCCCCGACGGCTCCATGAACTGCCCGCCAATGAGCAGCAGCACGTTTACCGCGATCAAAAACGTAAACCAATTAAAGCCCGCGTCCAGCATCCATTCGGTAATGGTTTGTGGAATCCGCTCGGTGGTTAAGGTGTGTGCAAACAACAGCGCGTTGGCAATGATGAACATCAACATCACCGTGGTTTTGGCCGCGTCCAACACCACGCCGCGGCTGTCCTCGCCCATGATCACCGGGCGCGCCTGGCGCAGCATCATCCATAAGTTGCGCCCCAATACCCTAAAACCACCCGCGCAGGCGCGCGCCAGCTGCAAGGGCGCCACGCCAGGGCCGCGCCAAATCATGTAGGCCAACGCCACCAGCGCGCCCAGCACCATGCCCCAGCCATGCGGCGTTTGTCCGCCCTGCACCGCAGGCCCCACCGCAAAAAACGCCAAGATTGAAAACACCGCGTAAAAGCTAAAGCCGTACACCACCCCTTTAAAGCCAACCCGGGTCAGCGCGTCGTCGCTGGCGTTGGCCCAAGGGATGCCCTTAAGAGGTCCAATGTCGCGGTAAATAAACAGCGCCACGATGGCCGAATACACCGCCGCAGCGGCGGCCGCCTCGGTGGGGGTGAACACCCCGCCGTAGATACCGCCCATGATGATGACAATTAAAAACAGCCCCCAAAACGCCTCTTTGGCTGCGGTAAGCACCTCGCCTATGCCGCGCCAAGGCTCGGCGGGCAGCTTTTTGATACGTGCCACCACATAAATGGCCAGCATCAGCATGGCCCCGGCAAGCAAGCCGGGCACCACCCCCGCCAAAAACATCCGGCCCACCGACACATCCACCGAGGCGGCGTACACCACCATCACAATCGATGGCGGAATCAATATCCCTAACGTACCGGCGTTGGCCACAATACCCGAGGCAAACTCTTTGCTGTAGCCAACCTGTCGCATGCCGGCAATGGCAATCGTGCCAATGGCCACCACCGTGGCCGGTGACGAGCCAGACAGCGCGGCAAACATCATGCACGCCAGCACCGAGGCCATGGCCAAACCGCCCCGAAACGACCCCACCACCGCAATGGCAAAGCGAATCAGGCGCTGCGCCACACCGCCGGTGGACATAAACGCCGAGGCCAGAATAAAAAACGGAATGGCGAGCAGCGTGTAGTGCGTGCCGACACCAAAAAGCGAAATCGCCACCGAAGACAGCGAGTCGGTGGTAAACAACGCCACGTACAGCACCGACGACAAGCCCAGCGCCAACCCCACCGGCACGCCCAAAAACAACAGCGCCAGCAGCAAGCCAAACAAAAACAAAGGTGCCACGGTAGCTCCTAGGGTGAATCAGTTGTCTTTTAAAACGCCTTGGTTTTGCTGCACCAGCTCTTCGGCTTCGTGCCCGGCGATCACCATGGCGCGCTCGCCACGGTAAATGGCCACCATGGCCTGCAAGCTGCGAAAGGCAAGCAACGCCAGGCTAATGGGCAGCGCCAACAGCACCAGCCAGCGCGGCACGCGGTCTTTCCAGCCCAGCGACTCATGCAGCCACGTTGGCCAGCGCAGCTCCTCGGCGCCAATGTTGATCTTGTACATCTTGGACCAATAATCAATCGCACCCGAGCGCGTGTCCACGCCAAGCCAGCTCAGCCAAGTGGCGTCGAGCAACAACAAGGCATACACCGCGCCCGAGGCCGCGCCGCCCATGGCAACCCAGCGCCCCAACCCGGCTGGAAAGCGCTTCAGCGCGACATCCACGCCCAAGTGCACGCCGCGTTTTAGGCCATAGGCCATGCCGAACAGAATCATCCAGCTGAAGCAGGCCATAACAAACTCAAGTGCCGCCGCCCAACCGGTGTTAAACATGTAGCGCGCCACCACCTGCCCAAAAGACACCAAGGTGATCAGGCTAAGCAACAACACCAGCAGGTTTTCTTCGAGCCGGTTCACAGTGTCTGCGGCGTAGCGCTCCCAAACAAAAAGCGCCACGATCAACAGCAACAGCAACGCATGGGGCCAAAGCGTCATGGGATGATCCTTGCAAGCAGCTTTGGGGGGCAAGCCCAAAACCGGACCGGGTTTAAAAAAAGCCCGATGGCGATCAGGTCGTCAACGGGCTTGGTAGAAGAGGCGCCCAGGGGGCGTTGGCGGCCCCGCGGGTGCATCAAGGCTTAGCTGTTGGCTGCGGCCTTGACGATGTCGGGGCCGATTTCTTTTTCAACAGGCTTTGCGCTGCGCGGCATTGAGGGTGCGGATTGTGCCGCCAGCCTTCACGATGTTGCTGCGGTTGAGGGCTTCGGCCGCCTTCACGCTGTTGTTGGCTTCAATGGTGACGTCGTTGGCGATGCGCATCAGTTTGGCGCGAACGTCGGGCTTGAGGCTGTCCAAGAACTCTTTGGACGTCATGAACAAATAAGCCAACATTTGGTGGTTGGTTTCGGTGGTGCCGTCTTGTACCTCAAAGAACTTCTTGGTGTAGATGTTGGCCCAGGTGTTTTCTTGACCATCAACCACTTTGGTTTGCAGCGCGCCGTAAACCTCGGCAAAGGCCATGGGTTGGGGTGACGCGCCCATGGCGGCGATCATGGCCTTGGCTACGTCAGAGGTTTGCACACGGAACTTCAGGCCTTTGGCATCGGCTGGGGTAAGCAGCGGCTTGTTGGCCGAGAAGTACTTCATGCCAGCGGCCCAGTAGCCAAGACCCACAAAACCCACGTCTTCCATGGAGTTGAGCAGGCTCTTGCCGGTTTTGCTTTGGGTAAAGCGCATGCCAGCGTCCATGTCTTTAAAGATGAACGGCAGGTCGAACACGCCGAGCTTTTTGGTGTACGAACCAAACTTGGAGAGCGATGGCGCCAAAAACTGCACGTCGCCCAGCAACAATGCCTCGAGCTCTTTGGAGTCGCCAAACAGCGTGCTGTTGGGGTACACCTCTACGCACATCACGCCATTGAGTTCTTTGTTGACCCGAGCGGCAAAGGCATTGGCGGCCGTGACCTTGGGGTGTGTGGTGCCACCGGTGACGTGTGAGAACTTAACCACGCGCTC
>RFXW01000126.1 GCA_009921245.1 Candidatus Fonsibacter lacus
TTCCCCGCATTGACTTGGCGGTGTCGGCTTGGTTTGCTCAGGCGCAAGGTGGATTCGCATGGGCCAACGGCCCCATGGACGCCTTCAACGCGGTGGTACGGCGCACCGGTGAATTGGTGGCTGTGGCGATTTTGCTGGCAGCGTTATGGGCTGCGCTGAGCAAACGCTGCAAGCCCGATCTGATGCGCTTGGTGGCGTTTCCCGCCTTGACCGTGTTGGTGGCATGCATTGGTGTGGTGAACATGCTGCTTAAAAGCTATGTGGGCCGCGCCCGTCCCCACACGGTGACCGAGTTTGGCGGTACAGCCCAGTTTTCACCCCCATGGCAAGTTGTGAACGAGTGCACGTCAAATTGCTCGTTCACTTCGGGGGAGGTGGCCATGTCAGCCAGTTTGGCGATACCGGCGTTGGTGCTGGTGTGGCCATGGTTGCGGTCACGCCCAGCCCAGGGGTTGGCGGTGGCGGCTGCGGTTGGCTATGTGGTGTTGACGGCGGTATTACGCATTGGCTTGGGCCGGCATTTTTTAAGCGATGTGATCTTCTCCACATTGATCGCGGCTGCGGTGGCGCTGGCGCTTTACGCGCTGTTGGGCGTGCGCCAAGCACAGGCCAGTGTCGCTGCCCGCTGGGGGGCAAGCAAACGCCCATAAAAAAACCCGGCCTTGTGGGCCGGGCTAAGGGTTCTGGGATCGAAATCCGCTAAAGAACCCGAGGAGACAACTGGTACAGCCGATTAGGCGGCGGCGCGCTTTTTGGGCGCGGCTTTGGCCGGGGTAGCGGCGCGTGCGATGGTGGAGACGTTGGCGTCAACCAGCTCAGAGGCTTGCTTGGCCACTTTCTGCACCGATTCCACGGCGTTGTTGGCTGCGGCCACGGTTGAGCGCAGCACCGCCACAGCGGTCTCTGAGCCAGCCGGGGCGTTTTTGGCGGCGGTTTCAACCATGGTGTTGAACTTGCTTTGTGAATCGGCAAACTGCTCTTCAGCGGCTTTGCTGAGGTCAGCGCTGTAGCCTTGGCAAATTTCATACACTTGGCGGGCGTAGCTGGCGGTTTTTTCGGTTAGCGGTTGCAGCAAGCTCGACTGCAGGTTCACCAACTCTTGCGCGTCTTTCACGCTGAGCATGGCGTGGGCGTTGTCGGCGCTTTCTGCCAACGCTTCGCGCGAGGCTTGCAGGTTGAGGTCAACCAGCTTTTCAACGCTTTCAAAGGCTTTTTGGGTTAGGCCAAACAGTGCCTCAACATTGGCTTTTTGCACGGCGGCCATTTGTTCAACAGTCAACATAAGAAACTCCTTATAAACCAAACATTCTGCAAATCAGCGACTCATTGCGCGCCACCTTTGCAGATGGGGTGGTGGCGCTCCCTTTGCTGCCGCTTGCGCGACGGTGCAACGTGAAGAGAAGTATAGGGTTTTCTCGGGGGTATACAAGCATTTTTGCGGCTTTTTTGCAATTAATAGAGTTCAAGTTCTAAAAACACCTCATTATTCACACACAGGAGCGCGGTGCAAGCCTTTTTCCCCGACAACGAAACCATCCCACTGCCAAAGGGCCACCGCTTTCCTATGGGGAAGTACGCCGCCTTGGTGGACCGGGTGCGGGCGCTGGAGCCTGAGGGCTTGCGCATTGAGGCCGCCCAAGCGGCGGACGACGCCACCCTTGCCACGGTGCATGATGTGGGCTACGTGCAGGCGGTGCAACAGGGCACGCTGCCTGCCGGCGCGCAGCGTGAAATCGGCTTGCCTTGGAGCCCGGCCTTGGTGCAGCGCGCCCGGCGCTCGGTGGGTGCTACGGTTGCCGCAGCGCAGGCCGCGATGCGCGAGGGCTTGGCATGCAACTTGGCCGGCGGTACCCACCACGCCAAGGCGGCTGCTGGCGGGGGCTTTTGTATTTTCAACGACGTGGCGGTGGCCGCGCGGGTGTTGCAGCAAACTTGGCCGCGGCAGTTCAAGCGGGTGGCGGTGGTGGATTTGGACGTACACCAGGGCAACGGCACCGCCGATATTTTTGCCAACGACCACTCTGTCTTTACGCTGTCGCTGCACGGCGAGAAAAATTTTCCCTTTCGTAAAGCGCGCAGCTCGCTGGATGTAGCGTTACCCGACGGTTGCGACGACGCTCGCTATCTTGAGGCGCTGCGGCAAGCGCTGCCTGCGGTGGCAGCGTTTGGCCCCGATGCGGTGTTTTACGTGGCCGGGGCCGACGTGCTGGCCAGTGACCGCTTGGGTCGTCTGGCGTTGACCCCGGCCGGTATGGCACAACGCGACGCTGAGGTGTTGCAGTGGGCGCGCGCGCTGGGTATACCCATGACCTTGACCATGGGTGGCGGTTACGCTGACCCAATCGATATCACGGTGCAGGCCCAAGCACAAACCATTGCACTGGCGTTGCAGGCCTGGCGTGGACACGCAGGCACAGGGTTAACATAAGCTGCTGTCATGTCACGCCCCGAACCCCTGCCACTGAGTCACTTTCCGGTCCAACGCGACATCGGCACGCGTTGGGCCGACAACGACGTTTACGGGCACGTGAACAACGTGGTGTACTACAGCTGGTTTGACACCGCCGTCAACGGTTGGTTGATTGAATCGGGCGTGCTGGATATTCACCAAGGCGAGGTCATTGGCTTGGTGGTGCACACCGAGTGCCATTATTTTGCGCCGCTGGCGTTTCCACAGCCCGTGGTGGCGGGTATCCGGGTGGCGCATTTGGGCAACAGCAGCGTGCGTTACCGCGTCGGCTTGTTTGCCAAGGATGAGCCACTTGCCGCCGCCTGCGGCACATTTACCCATGTCTATGTATCGCGCGCTGAGCGGCGCCCAATTCCGCTGCCGCAACCTCTGCGCCGACTTTTGGAGTCCCATCAATGACGCAATCCAGCTCTTTTGACGGGTACCAGCCCGCCGCCACACCCGAGGCCGCGATCCGCACGCGCCACTCGATGCGGGCTTTTTTGCCGCAGCCGGTGCCACGCGAAACGCTTGAGGCGGTGTTGGAGTTGGCCTCCTGGGCGCCATCGGGCACCAACACCCAGCCCTGGAAGGTGCACGTGCTGCAGGGCGCGGTGAAGCAGGCGCTGGTGGACAAGGTGTGTGCCGCGCACGACGCCATGCGCGCCGACCCGAGCTTGGCCGAAACCTACCGCGATGAATTGGGCTACTACCCCACCCAATGGACCAGCCCCTATCTTGAGCGGCGCCGGGAGAACGGCTGGACGCTTTACGCGACGTTGGGCATAGGCAAGGGTGACAAAGACAAAATGCATCAACAGCACCAACGCAACTACCGCTTTTTTGATGCGCCTGTGGGGCTGATGTTCACCATTGATCGCGTATTGGGGCGCGGCTCCATACTCGATTACGGCATGTTTTTACAAAACATCATGTTGGCGGCTCGTGCCCATGGCTTGCACACCTGCCCGCAAGCGGCTTGGAATCAATTCGCCTCCATCATCCTGCCGCACATTGGCGCCGACCCGCAAGACATGCTGGTGTGTGGCATGGCCTTGGGCTACGCCGACCCGGCACAACCTGTTAACGACTACCGAACCGTGCGGGAGACGCCCGCGGTCTTTACCCACTGGGTGGATGGGTGAACACCGTGGATGGCGTGTGGGGGTGGCTGCCGTGGCTCGCGCTGGCGTTGGCGTTGGGGCTGCTGTGGATGGCCTGGCGGGCGCTACAGGCGGGCCGCGGTGCGCAAGACGCTGCGTGGCAGCAAACCTTGCAAGCGCAAAACCAGCGCCTGGAACGCATGGAGACGCGGCTGCGGCAAGAACTGGCTGAACAAAGCCGGCTGCAACGTTTGGAGCAGCAACAAGGTTTGGCGTCGTTTCAAAGCGCGTTGTTGCAGCAAAGTCACGACAACCTTCGCACCCAAACCGCGCAGCTCGACGGTTTTTCACAGCAACTGGTGATGCTGCGCGGCACCTTATCGGACACCTTAACCCAGCAATTGCAAGGGCTATCTGAGGGCAATGCGCAGCGCCTGAGTGAGGTGCGAGCAACGCTTGAGGCGCAATTGCAGCAGCTGCAGCAAAACAACGCGGCCAAGCTTGATGAAATGCGCGCCACGGTTGATGAAAAACTTCAACAAACCCTGCAAACCCGTTTGTCTGAGAGCTTTTCGCAGGTTGCCCAGCGATTGGAACAAGTGCACAAAGGCTTGGGGGAAATGCAGCACCTGGCCACTGGGGTGGGCGACTTAAAAAATCTGCTGGCCAACGTGAAAACGCGCGGCATGTTCGGTGAGGCGCAATTGGGGGCGCTGCTCGAGCAAGTGCTTACGCCACAGCAGTACGCGTCGCAACAGGCCACACGACCCGGCAGCAAACAAGTGGTGGATTTTGCGGTGCGGCTGCCGGGCAAGGGCGACCAAGGTGTGCCGGTGTGGTTGCCGATTGATGCCAAATTTCCCACCGAAGACTACGAGCGGTTGTTGCAAGCGCAAGCCCGTGCCGACGGTGTGGCAGCCGAAGCGGCGGCGCGCGCGCTTGAGCAGCGCATTCGGGCCGAGGCCAAATCGATTGCCGAGAAATACCTTGGCTCATGGCCTTGCTGAACGCCTTGCACATGGGCTTTCGAACCTTGGCGCTGGAGCAGCGGTCAAGCGAGGTCTGGCAGGTGCTGGGCGCGGTGAAGACGGAATTTGGCAAGTTTGGTGGGGTGCTCGAAAAGCTCAAAAGCCAAACGCAAACGGTGCTCAACAGCTTGGATCAAGCGCAGGTGCGCAATCGCGCCATGGGGCGGGCGCTGCGCGATGTGGAAGCGGTGCCAGCCGATACGCCAACGCCATGGTTGGGTGCGGATCTTGCCGACGACAACGATCGCGGCGAGGGCGAAACACCCCTTCGCACCTAGGGGCTGTGCATCGGTGTCAAGGCTGGCGCTGGCTACAATCACCGGCACGTTTAGGCATCGGGCGGCATCCATGGCCAAACCGGCGCGTATTGGTTTTTGACTGATCAACGGAAGGCATGGCCTCTATGAATCCGACCACCATTCAAATTGTGGCCGCGGTGTTGTTTGCACTGGCACTGATCCACACCTTTTCAACCAAAT
>RFXW01000127.1 GCA_009921245.1 Candidatus Fonsibacter lacus
GGCCGAGGCGCAGGCGCGCGCGGCAGAGCGCGAAGAGAAATTGGCCGCTGCTGCCAAAGAGGCGCAAGATACAGCCGCTGAGCAGGCTGAGCCCGCCCAAGCCGCAACCCCAACCGAAGCGGCAGCTGATGCTGCCGAGGCAGACGCCGAGCAGCCGGCAAGCAGCACCGAAACAGCCGAAGCACCGGCCAAGCGCAGCCAAGCCACACGTGTAACAGCCAAGGCGGCTGAGGCCGGCACCGAGGCCAGACGTCGCAAAGCCGAAGACGAAGCGGCTGCCATTCGCGCCATGATGGCCTCGCCCAAGCGCGTACTGGTGGCGAAAAAGGCCGAAGAAACCAACACGGAAGCCAAGAAAGCTCCGGTGGTGAAGAAAGAAATCAAGTCAGAGAACATGTCCTCGACTTGGAAAGACGACGCAGCCAAGAAAAAAGAAATCAAAACCCGTGGCGATGCCGGTAACCACAGCGGCTGGCGTGGTGCGGGTGGACGCACGCGTCGGGGTGGCGACCGTGGCCGCCAGACATCCACCGCAACACCGGCCACGCCCGTTGAATTCAAGGCCATGGAAATCCATGTGCCCGAAACCATTACGGTGGCCGACCTGTCGCACAAGATGGCGGTTAAGTCGTCTGAGGTGATCAAGCAGTTGATGAAGCTTGGCACCATGGCCACCATCAACCAGTCGCTGGACCAAGACACCGCCATGATTGTGGTGGAAGAAATTGGCCACATCGCGGTGGCGGCCACACTTGACGACCCTGAGGCCTTTACCGTTGAGGAAAGCGGCGCCTACGAAGCCGAAATGCTGGCGCGCGCGCCGGTGGTTACGGTTATGGGCCACGTGGACCACGGCAAAACGTCTTTGCTCGATTACATTCGGCGCGCCAAAGTGGCCTCGGGTGAGGCGGGTGGCATTACCCAGCACATTGGTGCGTACCACGTGCAAACGCCGCGCGGCATGCTGACATTTTTAGACACCCCAGGACACGAGGCCTTTACCGCCATGCGTGCGCGTGGTGCACAAGCCACCGACGTGGTGATTTTGGTGGTGGCCGCCGACGACGGCGTGATGCCGCAAACGCGCGAGGCCATTAAGCACGCCAAGGCCGCCGGTGTGCCGATTGTGGTGGCCCTGAACAAAATGGATAAACCCGAGGCCAACCCCGACCGCGTGCGCGGTGAGTTGGTGGCCGAAGAGGTGGTGCCCGAAGAATTCGGTGGCGATGCGCCGTTTGTGCCGGTATCGGCCAAAACCGGCGATGGCGTAGACAGCTTGCTGGAACAAGTGTTGCTCCAAGCCGAGGTGCTGGAATTAAAAGCGCCGGTGCAAGCCATGGCGCGTGGCCTGGTGGTGGAAGCCCGGCTAGACAAAGGCCGCGGGCCAGTGGCCACGGTGTTGGTGCAGTCGGGCACGTTGCGTACCGGTGACGTGGTGCTGCTGGGCCAAGCGCATGGCCGGGTGCGCGCCATGCTAGACGAAAACGCCAAGCCAGTTAAAGAGGCCGGGCCGTCGATTCCAGTAGAAATTCAAGGCTTGTCTGAGGTGCCCAGCGCCGGTGACGAGCTCATGGTGCTGGCCGACGAGCGCCGCGCACGCGAAATCGCCACCTATCGGCAAGGTAAGTTCCGCACCACCAAGCTGGCCAAGCAACAAGCTGCCAAGCTGGAAAACATGTTCACCGACATGGCCAGTGGTGAGGTGCAGGTGCTCACGCTCATCATCAAGGCCGATGTGCAGGGCTCGCAAGAGGCGTTGTCGTCGTCATTGCAAAAGCTCTCAACCGATGAGGTCAAGGTGCAGGTGGTCATGGCCGGTGTCGGCGGCATCAGCGAGAGCGACATCAACTTGGCCATTGCTTCAGGCGCGGTGGTGATTGGCTTTAATACCCGTGCCGATGCCGGGGCGCGTCGTTTGGCTGAGGCCAACGGCATTGACATTCGCTACTACAACATCATTTACGACGCGGTTGACGAGGTGCGCTCGGCCATGGCCGGTATGCTCTCGCCAGACAAGAAAGAAGAAGTCATTGGTGGTGCTGAAATTCGGCAGGTCTTTCGTGTCAGCAAAATCGGCTCGATTGCCGGTTGTATGGTTACCTCGGGCGTGGTGCGGCGCACCGCGCAGGTACGCTTGTTGCGCGACAACGTGGTGGTGTTTACCGGCGTGTTGGATTCGCTTAAGCGCTTTAAAGACGACGCCAAAGAAGTGCGCGAAGGATTTGAGTGCGGCTTGAATATTAAAAACTTTAACGACATCAAAGAGGGCGACCAGCTTGAGTTCTTTGAAGTTAAAGAGGTTGCGCGTACCCTTTAAACCATGCGTAAGCCCAAGCAGCCCAACCGCAGTTTGCGCGTGGCGGATCAAATCCAGCGGGATTTGTCGCAGCTCATTGCGCGCGAGCTGAAAGACCCGCGCGTTGGCATGGTCACCATTCAGTCGATTGAAGTGTCGGCCGATTACGCGCACGCGCAGGTTTACTTCAGCACGCTGAGTGGCGACGCCGAGCAAACCGAGTTGGCGCTGAACCAGGCCGCTGGCTTTTTGCGCAATGGCCTGTTTAAGCGGTTGGTGATTCACACCGTGCCCACATTGCATTTTCATTTTGACCGCACCCCTGAGCGTGCCGCCGACCTTAACGCGCTGATCGCCAAGGCGGTGGCATCGCGCGGCCCCGACGCGTAGTATGTTGCAACCCGCCACCACAGCGGCGGGGCGCTTGAGCCGACGCCCGCTGCATGGGGTGTTGCTGCTGGACAAGCCCCTTGGCCTATCAAGTAACGATGCGCTGCAGCGCGTCAAGCGCCTGCTGCGTGCCCAAAAAGCCGGGCATACCGGCACGCTTGACCCGTTGGCAACCGGCGTGCTGCCGATTTGCTTGGGTGCGGCCACCAAATTCAGCGCGCTGCACCTGCACGGCACCAAGCGCTACGTGGCGCGACTGCAGTTGGGTGTGACCACCACCACCGGCGATGCCGAGGGTGAGGTGCTGCAAACCCGACCGGTTGACGTGCCCACCGAGGCGCGTTGGCAAGCGGTGTTGCCGCTGTTCTTGGGGCAAATTATGCAGCGCCCGCCCATGTACGCGGCACTTAAGCACCAGGGCAAGCCACTCTATGCCTATGCGCGCGCAGGGCAAACGGTGCCACGTGAGCCGCGTCCGGTGCGGATTGACACGTTACAAATAACCGCCACCGATGACCCCCATGAATGGGACATGCACGTGCAGTGTGGCGCCGGTACTTACGTGCGGGTGCTGGCTGAGGACATTGGTGAGGCCCTGGGTTGTGGCGCGCATCTGCGGGCGCTTCGTCGCACCGCCACCGGTGGCTTTGGCATTGAGCAAACGGTGAGTCAGGAACAATTGGAGCAGCTGGTGCAGCAACAAGCCGCGCTGCCTTTGCTGCCGGTGCCGTCGTTGCTTGGTGATGCACCCACGGTGCAGCTTGAGCCCGAGCAAGCGGGCCGTTTTTTAACCGGTGCGCGCTTGCGCTGCCCCGGGCCGGCGGGCGAGCCGCTGGCGGTATGGGGCCGTGCGCCCAACGCTTTTTTGGGCATGGCCAAACGGGTGGCCGATGAACTCATTGCCCTGCGGCTGCTGTCGCCCCTAGAAATTGAACAAACGCTTAGCCAACAGGAAACCACACCATGAAGACCATACGCAACATTGCCATCATTGCCCACGTGGACCACGGCAAAACCACGCTGGTAGACCAATTGCTGCGGCAGTCGGGTACGTTTCGTGCCAATCAAAAAGTTGATGAGCGCGTCATGGACAACAACGATTTGGAACGTGAGCGTGGCATTACCATTTTGGCCAAAAACTGCGCGGTAAAGTGGCAAGACACGCACATCAACATCGTGGATACCCCAGGGCACGCCGATTTTGGTGGCGAGGTGGAGCGCGCGTTGTCCATGGTGGACGGTGTGTTGCTGCTGATCGACGCGGTGGAGGGGCCCATGCCACAAACCCGATTTGTCACCAAAAAAGCGCTGGCGCTTGGGTTGCGCCCGATTGTGGTGGTGAACAAGGTGGATCGTGCGGGCGCGCGGCCCGACCATGTGGTCAACGCCGCCTTTGATTTATTCGATAAGCTGGGTGCCACCGAGGAGCAGTTGGATTTTCCGGTGGTGTACGCCTCGGGCCTGAACGGGTGGGCGGCGCTGGAGCAAGGCGAGCCCGAAACCGCCTGGGGCACCGATTTGTCGGCATTATTTGAAACCATTGTGCAGCGCGTGCCGGTGCACGCGGGCGACCCCAGCGCGGCGTTGCAGGTGCAAATTTCTTCGCTTGACTATTCAACCTATGTTGGGCGCATTGGCGTGGGCCGAATCAACGCCGGTACCTTGCGGCAAGGGCAAGAGGTGTTGGTTATGGCCGGCCCCGAGCAAACCCTGGGCAAAGCCAAGGTGATGCAGCTGTTGCGCTTTGAGGGCTTGGAGCGCGCCCCAGCCGAGCAGGCTGGCCCGGGTGAGATTGTGCTGATCGCGGGTGTGGAGCAAGTGGGCATTGGGGTAACACTAACCGATGCCGACCAGCCGCAGCCGCTGCCCATGCTAACGATTGATGAGCCCACGCTGACCATGAACTTTTGCGTGAACACCAGCCCCTTGGCTGGGCGTGAGGGCAAGTTTGTAACCAGTCGCCAGGTTTGGGACAGGCTGCAACGCGAGCTGCAAAGCAACGTGGCCCTGCGCGTACGAGAAACCGACGAAGATGGCGTGTTTGAGGTTTCTGGCCGTGGTGAATTGCACCTCACCATTTTGCTTGAGACGCTGCGCCGCGAGGGATACGAGTTGGCGGTGTCCAAGCCGCGCGTGGTGTTTAAAGAAGAAAGTGACGGCCAGCGGCTGGAGCCGATTGAGTGGTTAACGGTGGACGTTGAGGAATCGCACCAAGGCGGAGTGATGCAGGCCCTGGGCGAGCGCAAGGGTGAGCTGGTGAATATGGAGAGCGATGGCAGAGGCCGTGTGCGACTGGAGTACCGCATTCCTGCGCGGGGTTTGATTGGCTTTCA
>RFXW01000128.1 GCA_009921245.1 Candidatus Fonsibacter lacus
GCTGAAGCCATTGCCAACGCGGCAAGGGAGGTGCTAAGAAACTGTCGCTTAAGCATGGGTTGGAACTCCAAGTGAAAACTGAACGCAGACCACAAGCAAAGTCTGTGCTGAGCCTGCAGTTTAACTGCGAGGCATGCGGCTGGCTACTGCCTCACGCGGGCGCTGCGCGCGGCTGCATGGCATCGGTGGGTGCATGGTTAGCACCTGAGGGTTACGTATTGCGTATCTAGGTGTGCGATTCAAAGCGCACCAAGGCTGCAATATTACGAACTTGGTTGCTGCTGCCGTTTAGGTGGGAGTCATCCAATCGAGCAGCGCGCGGGCCATGACTTTGGTGGCGCGGCGCAGGTCGTTGAGCTCCACACGTTCGTCGGCGCGTTTGGCATGGGATTCCAGCACCGTGCGTGGCCCCGCGCCGTAAATAACGCCGGGAATGCCACGCTCCACGTACAGGCGCACGTCGGTGTACAGCGGGGTGCCAAGCGCTGGAATGGGCTCACCAAACACCTCGCTGCCGTGTTTTTGCAAGGCCTGCACCAGTGGTGCGTTGCCCGGCAGGGGCTGCATGGCGCGCGCCAGCAGCATGCGCTGCACGTCGATGCGAATGCCTTCGTCTTGGCGTGAGGCATTAAAGCGTGCCACCTCGGTCTCCAGCAAAGCGCGCAGCTCGGCTTCAACTTGGGTTGGGTCTTCTTCGGGAATCATGCGCCGGTCGAGCTTAAACACCACTTTGCCCGGAATCACGTTGGTGTTGGTGCCGCCTTCGATCAGGCCAACGTTTAGGTAGGGGTGGTCAATGCCTTCAACCTGCGATTTGATGCCACGGTTACGTTCATTGGTGGCGTATAAGGCGTTGAGCAAATGGGTGGCGCCTTGCAGCGCGTCGACCCCGGTGTCTGGAATGGCCGCGTGCGCCATGCGTCCGTGCACCGTCACTTGCAATTGCAAGCAGCCGTTGTGCGCGGTGACCACTTGGTAGCTAAAGCCAGCGGCCACCATAAGGTCGGGTTTGCTGTGGCCGTTGGCCAGCAAGTAGCCTGGGCCAAGTTCGCCACCAAATTCTTCGTCGTAGGTAAAGTGCAGCTCCACCGCGCCGGCCAGTTGCAGTTGCTCGGCTTGTTGCGCCGCTTCAAGCGCACGCAGGGCAAAGGTAAAGGTTGAGAAATCGCACTTGCTCACCGCCGCGGCGCGGCCAAACAGTTTGCCGTCAACAATTTCGCCGCCGTAGGGGTCGTGTTGCCAGCCTTCCCCGGGTGGTACCACGTCGCCGTGCGCGTTGAGCGCCACGGTGCGCCCGCCGGCGCCCAAACGGCGCCGCACGATCAGGTTGGTGACGCTTTGCATGCCGGCGGCGTGCACTTGCTCGGTGGGCACCGCAAAACGTTCGGCGTGCAGCCCAAAAGCTTGTAGCGCCTCGGCTGTGGCCTCGGCGTGCGGCGCGTTGTTGCCCGGTGGGGTGTCGGTGGGGATACGCACCAGCTTTTGCAAGAACTGCACTTGTTCGTCAAAGTGCGCGTCAACCCAAGCGTCAAGCGCGGCGTAGGTAGAAGTAGAGGGCGTCATGGGCGGTTCAGGCGTTAGGGGTTGAGGTGACCGAGCAGGTGCATCATGGCGTCAATCGCCAGTTGCATGTCGTCGCTGGTGGTGGATTCAAGCGGATTGTGGCTGATACCCAGGTTTTCGCCACGCACAAACAACATGGCTTGCGGCATCAGGTGGTGCAGCATCATGGCGTCGTGCCCAGCCCCACTGGGCAGCACGTGGGGTTTAAGGCCCACCGCTTGTACGGCGTGACGCCAGTGTTGCTGCCAGGTGGCGTCGCTGGGGGCGGCGCTGGCGCGCAGCACCTCTTCTAGGCTGGCTTGGGCGCCGCGCCGCGCGGCAATGCTGTGCAGCAGCGCCAACGCGTCGTTGGCCAAGGCGTCGCGTTGGTCGTCGCGCGGGGCTCGAATGTCCAGGCTAAAAGTGCAGCGGCCGGGGACTACGTTGATCGAGCCCGACGGTACCTCAAGCATGCCCACGGTGGCCACCGAATCGCCGTCGGCGCTGGCGCGCGCCTCCAATGCCACCATCCATTCGGCCAACACCATGGCGGCGTCGGCGCGTTGTCCCATGGGGGTGGTACCGGCGTGGCTGGCGGTGCCGCGTACCTCGCCGCGCCAGCGCACGCTGCCATTGATGGCGCTGACCACGCCCAATGGCTGATTGGCTTGGCACAGCACCGGGCCTTGTTCAATGTGAACCTCAACAAAGCCCAAGTACCGGCTGGGGTCGCGCTTGAGCGCGGCAATGCCGTTGGGGTCAAGGCCGGCGTCGCGCATGGCGTCTTCCATGCGTACGCCGTTGGCATCGGTTTGCGCCAGCCACTGCATGTCAAAGTTGCCCACCAGTGCGCTGCTACCCAAAAACGCCGCCTTGTAGCGTTGCCCTTCTTCTTCGGCAAAGCCCACCACTTCAAGGCCAAACGGCAGGCGTTGGCCGGCAGCGTGCAGTTGTTGCACGCAGGCCATGGGCACCAAAATGCCCAGTCGACCGTCGTATTTGCCGCCATTGCGCACGGTGTCGTAGTGCGAGCCGGTAAGCAAGCGCGGCGCCTGCGCCGACTCGCCGTGGTACACGCCAACCACGTTGCCTACGGCGTCGTGATGCACCTCGTCAAAACCGCAGGTTTGCATCCATTGCGCCAATTGGTGGGCCACGGCGCGGTGTGCCGGCGTTAGGTAGGTGGTGGCCAGTTCGCCGCGCTGGGCAAAACCGTCGTCGCTGTGCTGGGCCAGCGTCTCGGCCCAGTCCCACACGCGGTTGCCGGCCTCGGGTTGCAGCCCAAGTTTGTCGTTGAGTCGAAGTTCGGCAATGCGATGAATTTGCCGAATGCATTCGCGCCGCTCGGCCTCGGGTGTGGCCAACAAACGCCGCCGCATGGCTTGCAAAATCTGCGCACGCCCCAACCCCGTGCCACGCGGGCCACGCACCGCCAAAATAAATGGCCAACCAAAGCGCTCAAGGTAGGCGTTGTTGAGTTGGTGCAGCTCGGCGTATTCGGCTTCGGTGCAATGCGCCAATCCGGCGCGGCTTTGCTCGTCGGTGGATTCGGTGGTGAGGGTGCCCGCCAATGCCGCTTTGCCGGCCAGCTCGGGGTGGGCACGAATTAAGGCTTCTTGCGCCTGCTCACCGGCGCTGTCCAGGGCCTGCGTGAGCGCCCACTTAAGAGCCGCCGGCGAGGCGTAGGGCCGCCCCGGCAGCACCGCCTCAACCAGCCATGGCGAGTGTTCGTAAAGCCCTTGCAACAGCGCCTGCGCCTGCTGTGTGGTGCCATGGTTGAAGTCGTGCCAGGCTTGGCTCATGCCGGCACCTTGGCCGCAGGCGCGGGGTGCACCGCCTGCCAGTGGCGGGCGATATCCAGCCGGGTCGCCACCCATACGTCGGGGTGCTGTTGCAGGTGGTCCAAAAAGCGTTGCAGTGCCACCATGCGACCCGGGCGGCCCAGCAACCGGCAGTGCATGCCCACGCTCATCATTTTGGGGCGGTTTAACCCTGCGGGGTCGCCTTCGGCATACAGGCAATCAAAGGTGTCGCGCATGTAGGCAAAAAATGGCTCGGCGTGTGAGTAGCCTTGGGGCAGCGCAAAGCGCATGTCGTTGCAGTCCAGCGTGTAGGGCACCACCAGTTGTTGCGCCACGCTGCCGTCGGTTTTGTGTAGCTGCATCCAAAACGGCAAATCCTCGCCGTAGTAGTCGGCGTCGTAGGCAAAGCCACCGTAATCGGCCACCAGCCTATGGGTGTTGGGGCTGTCACGTCCGGTGTACCAACCCAGTGGCCGCTGCCCCATGAGCTGGGTGAGTGTTTCCATGGCTTGCGCCATGTGCTCACGCTCAACCGCCTCGGGCACGTGTTGGTAGTGGATCCACTTGAGGCCGTGGCAGGCGATTTCGTGACCGTCGGCTTGCATGGCGTCCACCAATTGCGGGTGGCGTGCCAGCGCCGTGGCAATGCCAAACACCGTAAGTGGCAGGCCGCGTGCCTTGAATTCGCGCAGCAAGCGCCACACCCCCACGCGCGAGCCGTATTCGTATATGCCGTCCATGCTCATATGGCGCTCAGGAAAACTGGCGGGGTTGAACATTTCAGACAAGAACTGCTCCGAGCCCGCATCGCCATGCAGCACGTGGTTTTCGCCGCCTTCTTCGTAGTTCAGTACAAACTGCACCGCCACCCGGGCGCCGCCCGGCCACTGGGCGTGGGGGACATCGGGCCCGTAGCCCACCAAGTCGCGGGGGTAGGGTTGGGTGGCGTCGTACAACATAAAAAGTAGCCCGGGTGAGTCGTTGGGCGGGCGCAGCGCCCGCGCGGGCGGCAGCGGCGCAGCCCGTGCACAAAATTTTAGCCGCCTTACGACCTGCCGCGGTGGGCAGTATCCGCGCTACCATGCTTGCGGTGGGTGGCGGTTGCAGGCATGCCAACGCCATTGATTTGGAGCATTCATGGGACTTAGCACACACGTTTTAGACACCATGCACGGCACCCCAGCCGCCGGCATGCGGGTGCGGCTGCTGACGCTAACCGACGCGGGCACCACAACGCCGTTGGCCGACCTGCGCCTCAACGACGACGGGCGCAACCCCGATGGCTTGCTGATTGCGCACGACCAGCTGCGCGTGGGCCGCTACCGCTTGATGTTTGACGTGGCGGCATACTTTGCCGCGCGCGGGGTGGATTTGCCCACACCCAATTTTCTTGAGGTGGTCACCCTTGACTTTGGCGTGGCACAGCCCGAGCAGCACTACCATGTGCCGCTTTTGGTAAGCCCTTGGAGTTACAGCACGTATCGCGGCAGCTAGCCCATGCGGCTTGGGTAGGCGTGCCTAGCGTTGGCCCTCGGTTAGGGTGTCGAGCTGAAAACGTCCGCTGGCGTGCCATAACCAAGTTTCGGTGTACACCACGCCACCGAGTTGCCACGGCGCCGGAAAAGGCTGGGCCTC
>RFXW01000129.1 GCA_009921245.1 Candidatus Fonsibacter lacus
TGGGCACTTAAAAAAAGTACCGTGGGCGCCAAACGAATCCCCCAGCCTTTGGCAAGGGTGCGTGGCGTACGGCGCTGGCCGTCAAACCCCAGTAAAGTGCGACGCTCGTCGGTCATGTCAATTTCCACCGCCACCAATTCGTTGCGATTTTTGGCGGGCCACAGCACCGTACGCCGCACCCACTCGCAGGCGGTGCAGCCGCGCACACTCACCAGCAGCACCAGCGGTTGGCCGCGTGCCATGGCCCCACCTGCGGCGTCGGGCAGCGAGGCGGGTGTGGGTAGGTGTTGGGTGGTCATGCTGAGTGTGTTGAGGGTGAAACGTGGCCTAAGTTCCCGTTAAAGCACGCCTTGGGCACGCAAGCCAGCAATGGTGGCCTGGTCAAAATGCAGCAGCTCGTGCAACACCTCGTCGGTGTGCTGGCCCAGCATGGGTGGGGCATGGCGGGTGGTGGTGGGTGTTGCCGACAGGCGCATGGGACTGTTGACCAGCTGCAGGTCGGGCTGCAATGGGTGTTGCCAATGTTGCACCATGCCTCTGGCTTGAATATGCGGGTCGGCAAACACCTCGTCCAGCCCGTTGATTGGCCCGCACGGCACGTGTTGCGCTTCTAGGGCTTGCAAAATATCGGCTTTGGGCCACTGCTTAAGCGCCTCGGCGAGCAGGGGCACCAGCACCTCACGATGCCGCACGCGGGCGGCGTTTTGCGCAAAGCGCGTGTCTTGTGCCCATTCCGCGTGACCCAAGACCGCACAAAATTTGGCAAATTGGTTGTCGTTGCCAACCGCCACAATGATGTGTTGCGCCAAGCCGCTGGCCAGCGGCGCCACCTCAAACACTTGATACGGCACGATGTTGGCGTGGGCGTTGCCCATGCGCCCGGGCACTTGTTGATGATATTGACCATGGGTCAGGTAGTTGGCCCCAAGGTTGGCCAACATCGCCACTTGGCTGTCGAGCAAGGCCATGTCAATCGCCTGTCCCTGGCCGGTGGCCTCGGCGTGGCGCAACGCCGCCAAAATGGCGGTGGCGGCGTACATGCCGGTAAACAAGTCGGCCACTGCAACACCAGCTTTTTGTGGGCCGCCACCCGGCCAGTCGTCGCGCTCACCGGTGATGCTCATGAAGCCCCCCAGGCCTTGAATGGCAAAGTCGTACCCCGCCCGTTCGCGGTAGGGGCCGGTTTGCCCAAAGCCGGTGATGGAGCAAAACACCAACGCTGGATTCAGCGGTTGCAAGGCGGCATGGTCCAGGCCGTAGCGGGCCATGTCACCCACCTTCAGATTTTCAACCACCACGTGGCAATGGGGTACCAACGCGCGGATCAGGGCTTGCCCTTCGGGCTTAGAGAAATCGCACGTGATCGAGCGTTTGTTGCGGTTGGTGCCCAAAAAATACGCCGACTCTTGCGACTCTTGCCCCTGGCTGTCGGGTAAGAACGGCGGGCCCCAGCCGCGGGTGTCGTCGCCGCGCCCGGGGCGCTCGACCTTGATGACGTCGGCCCCAAGGTCGGCCAACACCTGGGTACACCACGGTCCGGCAAGGATGCGCGACAAATCCAAAACACGAATACCATGAAGGGCTGAAGGGGAGGCTTGGTGTTGCATGAAGCGTATTGTGGTTCATCTCGCGCTGATGGTTGGCGTGCTGGCGCTGGCCGGGTGTGCGCCAGCGCTTAACTGGCGCCAAGTTGCTGTGGGCGCACATGGGGCGCAGGCGTTTTTGCCTTGTAAGCCAGAGCAAGCCACGCGCGAGGTGGCCGTGGACCCGCCCCCTGCGCCGGCGCGGGTGTTGCACATGTTGGCGTGCGAAGCCGGTGGCGCGCGCTTTGCCGTGGCGTGGATGGCGGTGACTGAACCACAAAACGTGGCGGCGCTGGCGCAGCACTGGCGCCGCGCCAGTGGCTTGGGTGTTGGGGTAACGCCGGCGTCCATGCAAGCCCAGCCCTGGGTTGTGCGGCACGCCAGCTGGAGCCAGCGTTGGCAGGGCGCGGGTCGGTATCAGGGTGAAGCCATGCCTGCCGCATGGGGGTGGGCCGCCACCGACACCGAACTGATCCAACTGGCGGTGTACGGGCCGCTCAAGCCTTCGGCGCAGGAGACGTTTTGGGACGGTTTAAACCTGCCGCCTGCAAGATAATGGCGCCATGAGCTTGATTTTGGTTATGGCCCACGCCCCGCTGGCTTCGGCCCTTAAGCAATGCGTGGAGCATGTGTTTCCCGACGATGCCCACGCGGTGTTAACCCTGGATGTGCCGCCCGACGAGCACCCACTGCAAACCCTACAAAGCGCGCGCGCGCTGCTTAGCCAGCACCCGCAACAACCGGTGCTGGTGCTGTGCGACGTATTGGGCGCCACACCCTGCAACGTGGCCACCCAATTGGCCAAAGACAAGCCCATACGCGTGGTTGCGGGTGTCAATTTACCCATGTTGTTGCGCACCGTGTGCTACCGCGATCAAGACCCCGAGGCCTTGGCCGTTTTGGCCGAGGAAGGCGCCAGCCAAGGCGTGATGCAAGTGGACACCGCACCGGCGCCGCGCGCATGAAACGCGACATCACCGTCACCAACAAATTGGGCTTGCACGCCCGGGCCTCGGCCAAGTTGGTTAAGTGCGCCGCCGGCTTTGCGAGCGAGGTGTGGTTGGCGCGGGGTGAGCGCCGGGTCAACGCCAAAAGCATCATGGGGGTCATGATGCTGGCCGCGGGCATGGGCACCGCGCTAACCCTAGAGGCCCAGGGCAGCGACGCGGCTGCTGCCTTGCAAGCGCTTGAGGAGCTGTTTGCCGACAAGTTTGGAGAAGGCGAATGAACGACGCCAGCGAGCAGCGTGTGCAAGGTCACGCGGTCTCGCGGGGCGTGGCCATGGGCCGGGCGGTGGTGGTGGCCTCGGCGCGTTTGGGGGTGGCGCATCAATTCATTGACGCCGAGCAGGTGCCCGCCGAATTGGACCGCTTGCGCCAAGCGCGCCGGGTGGTGGGCGCCGACATGGAGCGCGCCAAGCAGCACCTGATTGATGACAGCGTACCTGAGGCTTCAGCCGAACTCAGCGCCCTGGTGGACGTGCACCTGATGTTGCTGCAAGACCAAGCGCTGACCGAGGCGGTGCGCGCCTGGGTGGTGGAGCGGCACTACAACGCCGAGTGGGCGTTGCAGGCGCAAATGGACATCATGGCGCGCCAGTTTGACGACATGCAAGACCCCTACCTCCGCGAGCGCAAGGTGGACCTTGAGCAGGTGGTGGAGCGTTTGCTGTTGGCGCTACGCGGTGATGGCGTGGCGTCTATGGTGCCTGAGGGGGCGCGCGCGGCCAAGCCCAGCGGCGAGCCGGTGGTGTTGGTGGCGCACGACTTAAGCCCCGCGGAGTTGCTGCGCTTTCGCAGCAGCGTCTTTGGCGGCTTTGTTACCGATATCGGCGGCAAAACCTCGCACACCGCGATTGTGGCGCGCAGCCTAGACATTCCGGCTGTGGTTGGTGCGCGTGGCGCCAGTGAGGTGATTCGTAACGACGACTGGGTCATCATCGACGGCGACGCCGGTTGTGTGGTGATCAACCCTGAGCCGCAGGTGGTGCAGCACTATGCCGCGCGTCAGCAGCAGGATCAGCGCGCGCGTGAGCGGCTGCAACGCCTGCGCCACACCCCGGCGCGTACCCAAGATGGCCGCGACATCACCTTGCTGGCCAACATTGAGGCCCCGGCCGATACCCAAGCGGCATTGGCCACCGGCGCGGTCGGTGTGGGCCTTTTTCGCAGCGAATTTTTGTACATGGGGCGTGCCGAGCAAGGCCACGCCTTGTTGCCCAGCGAAGATGAGCAATACGAAGCCTACACCGCGGCGGTGCGCGGCATGCGCGGCTTGCCCACCACCATTCGCACCGTGGACGTTGGCGCCGATAAGCCGCTTGGTCAAGCGCGCGAGGCATTTGAAAACCCGGCCTTGGGCCTACGCGCGGTGCGTTGGAGTTTGGCCGACACCGACATGTTTCGCACGCAGCTGCGCGCGCTGCTGCGTGCGGCGGTGCACGGCCACGTCAACGTGCTGGTGCCCATGTTGTCGCAGCGAGCCGAAATCGAAAGCACGCTGCAGCAGTTGGCCTTGGCGCGCCAAGAGCTTGACGACGCCGGGGTGGCGCGCGCGCCGATTCGGTTGGGGGCGATGATCGAGGTGCCTGCCGCCGCGCTTAGCGTGCCCATGTTTTTGCGGTACTTTGATTTTTTGTCTATCGGCACCAACGACTTGATTCAGTACACCTTGGCGGTGGATCGCACCGACGATCGCGTGGCGCACTTATACGACCCCCTGCACCCTGTGGTGCTGCAGCTGATTGCGCAAACGATTGCCCACGGCCACGCGGCGGGTAAGCCGGTTGCGGTGTGTGGCGAAATGGCCGGCGATGTGGCGTACACCGCGTTGTTGCTGGGCATGGGGCTGCGCGAGTTTTCTATGCACCCGTCGCATATTCTGGAAGTGAAAGAGCGGGTGTTGGCCGCCAACGTGGGCGCGCTTAAGCACTGGGCCGACCAAGCGCTGGCCAGCGACCAGCCGGCTGAGGTGTTGGCCCAAATGGCTGATGCGTTGCGGCCGTAGCAACCGCTTGCGTAGGGGTTAAGCGGCGCCGGTGTCGGCCACGCCGGCGGCGTGGGCTTGCACGTCGGCGTGATAACTTGAGCGCACCATCGGGCCAACGGCGGCGTGCACAAAGCCCATGGCCATGGCTTGGGTATGCAGCTCGGCAAACGCGGTGGGCGTCACGTAGCGGCGCACCGGCAAATGGTGGGTG
>RFXW01000130.1 GCA_009921245.1 Candidatus Fonsibacter lacus
CCTTCTCGGTCTTCCAAATCCCCTCCATGGCGGCGATTTTGGCTGGCTGGTGCACCAACGTATTGAGACCGTGCAAATCACCCACCACAATCTGCACAGGTATCAGCAAGGCCACCACCCAAATCGCCACCTGCCACGTTTGACGCACCTCTTGGGTGCGTTGTCCCTTTAACCAGCGATACGCACTTAGGCCCGCAACCAAACAGCCGACCGTAAGGCCTGAGGCCAGCATCATGTGTGTGAAGCGATAAGGAAATGACGGATTAAAGATAACCGCCAGCCAATCGGTGACATGCGCTTGTCCGTTGATCATTTCAAAACCAGCGGGGGTATGCATCCACGAATTCAACACCAATATCCAAAACGCCGAGGCGGTGGTACCCGCCGCCACCAAAAAGGTTGCCAGCGTATGTATCCGTTCGCTCACCCGACCACGGCCAAACAACATGATGCCGAGCATGGTGGCCTCTAAAAAGAACGCCGTTAAAACCTCGTATGCCAACAGCGGCCCGGCGACATTCCCCACCGTCTCCATAAAGCCCGGCCAATTGGTACCAAACTGAAAACTCATGGTGATGCCACTCACCACGCCCAAGGCAAATGTCAGCGCGAAAACTTTGACCCAAAACTGGTAGCTGTCCATCCACAACGCTTGACCGGTGCGATTGAAGCGCCATTTAAAAAACAGCAACAACCAGCCGAGCGCCAAGCTGATGGAGGGAAACAAAATATGAAAGGTGATGTTGGCAGCAAATTGAATACGCGCCAAAAGAATAGGATCGAATGTGTCCATACCAGTTAAACCTTCAGTTTTTTGTCACGATGGAGGCGGCCTGTTTGACCGATTGCTTGACGCCCGTGGCCATGCGCGTGAGTTTTTGCAATGATTGCCCCATTTTCATGAGTGCCGCCGCGGTTTCTTGATCGAGCTGCTGCATTTGATCCAAGCACCCCGTGGCGGTGGTGACAAAGTCGTGCATGGCTTGCAAACGCTGCTTGGCGTGGGCGTCTTCTGGGCCAATGTCTTGTGCCAGCGCTTGGCCCAACATGTGCAGGGTGGGATCGATTTCGCGCTTGCGCCGCTGGGCCAACAGCGTGCGAAAAATTGTCCAAATGTCTTCTGGTGCGCTGAAGTGGTCGCGTCGGTCATTGGGCAAATGGTGCAGCCGCACCAGCTCCCACGCTTGCAGCTCTTTGATGCCCATGCTCACGTTGGAGCGCGAAAAACCCAGCGCCGCCACCATGTCATCGGCGGTCAATGGCCTAGGTGAGACGTATAGCAAGGCATACATCTGACCCACGGTGCGGTTGATGCCCCAACGGCTGCCCATTTCGCCAAAATGAAGCACAAACTGTTGAACCAACGGGCTAAGAGTGTTCATTCGGGTATTTCAGTATTTCCTGAACTTTCAGTTTATCACGCACGGCACCGACCTGCCAAGAGGCCGTCCACCCCCCCGAGAGGGCGTAAACTCAGGCCATAGCCCCAACGCCGTTTGGCACCGCCCGACCGAACCGCGGCTTCTGCTCACCCGCTTCGCACACCAACTGCCCATGTCCAACCCCCAACCTACCCCTCAAATTCGTCTGTATCAAGACTGGCTGCATACCGAACGAGGCTTGAGCTTTGCCAGCTACGACGCGCTGTGGCAGTGGTCGGTGACCGATCTGGATGCCTTTTGGCAAAGCATTTGGGATTACTTTGACCTGCAGTCGCCCACGCCACACCAAGCCGTGTTGGCCGTCAATCGCATGCCCGGGGCGGTCTGGTTTGAAGGTGCGCAGGCCAATTACGCGGCGCAGGTGCTGCGCCATGTCAGCAAAGCCCACGCCGCCGGCATGCCAGCGCTGGTCGCTGACAACGAGCTTGGTCAGGTGCGGGAGTGGAGCTGGCCCGAGCTGCAGCAACGGGTGGCCTCGTGTGCGCAGGCGCTGCGGGCACTGGGGGTGACCCGAGGCGATCGCGTGGCCGCCTACATGCCCAACGTGCCCGAAACGGTGGTCGCTTTTTTGGCGTGCGCCAGCATTGGCGCGGTGTGGAGCGTGTGCGCGCCCGACATGGGAGCACAAGCGGTGCTGGACCGCTTTCAACAAATCGAACCCAAGGTGTTGATTGGCTGCGACGGTGTGCATTACGCCGGCAAAACGCTGGACCGACTCGACACGCTCCAAAACATGGCTGCAGCGTTGCCCACCCTGACCCACGTGGTGGCGTGGCGCCAATTGGGTCACAAGCCATTACCCACGGGCTGGCATGACTTGCACGATTTGATGCAGCCCAATGACCAAGCGGTGGCCAGCTTTCGTCCGGAATGGCTGCCCTTTGACCACCCGCTATGGATTGTTTACAGCAGCGGCACCACCGGCCTGCCCAAACCCATCGTGCACGGCCACGGCGGCACGGTATTGGTGGCGCTGGCGCTGAAAATTTTGCACAACGATGTGGGCTGCAGCTACCACCCCAACAGTTGGGGCGAGCGCTACCACTGGTACAGCTCCACCGGCTGGGTGATGTGGAACGCACAACTCAGCGGCTTGCTCAACGGCACCACTTGCGTCATTTTTGATGGCAGCCCCAGCGGCAGCAAAGCGCAGCCCGACTGGGGTGTACTGTGGCGCTTTGCGGCCCGCCACCGCGTGACATTTTTTGGCGCCGGCGCAGCATTTTTTGCCAACTGCCAAAAAGCTGACCTCGCCTTGCACACCATTGACGGTGTCAACTCGATTCGCGCGCTTGGCAGCACCGGCTCACCACTGAGCGAGGACACCCAAAATTGGGGCTCAGCGGCCATGGCGCAAGCCGGGCGCGACGACGTTTGGTGGTGCAACATCTCGGGCGGAACCGACTTTGCTGGCGCGTTTATTGGTGGCAACCGTGAACTGCCGCAGCAGCCGGGTCGCATGCAGTGTCGCTTGCTGGGCTGCAGCGTACAAGCCTGGAACGATGCGGGCGAAGGCGTAACCGATCAGGTCGGCGAGCTGGTGTGCACGCAGCCGTTGCCGTCCATGCCCTTGTACTTTTGGGGTGATGCCCAAGACACCCGCTACCGTGCCAGTTACTTTGAACACTTTGCCCCGGGCCACGGGCGCCAACCCGGCGGCGGCGACGGCGACGCCGCCATGGGCGCGGTGTGGCGGCACGGTGATTGGCTGCGGGTCTTGGCCGACGGCAGTTGCATCATTTACGGCCGCTCCGATGCCACCATCAACCGCCACGGCCTGCGCATGGGCACCAGCGAAATTTACAACGCGGTGGAAGCCCTGCCCGAGGTACTCGACAGCATGGTGGTGGACCTGGAGTACCTGGGGCAAGCCAGTTACATGCCTTTGTTTGTGGTGCTACGCCCCGACCATGCGCTGACCGAGGCACTACAAAACAAAATTCGCCATGCCATTAAAACGGCGCTCAGCCCACGCTTTGTGCCAGACGACATCTTGGCTGTGCAGCAAATCCCACGCACCCTAACGGGTAAAAAACAAGAGCTGCCGATCAAAAAGCTGATGCTGGGTCACGCGTTGGAGCGCGTGGTCAACCCAGAGACCATGGCCAACCCCGATTGTCTGGCGTGGTATCAAGCATTTGCTGCGCAGCATGTGGCCAAACACGGCCACGCCGTGCAAAGCTAGCGCATGCCAACGTGAATGTCGCCAAAAATGCGACCTGTGCCCGGGGGTAAGCAGCGCCAGTACTGGGCATTGGCCGTTACCTCACCGCCCAAGGCCGCGGCGGCGGCCCACCCCCAACGTGGGTTGTACAAAAACGCGCGTGCCAATGCCACCAAATCGGCGTCTCCGTTGGCCAATACCTGATTGGCTTGCGCTGGATCGGTGATCAAACCCACGGCAATCGTGGGCAGTCCTGATTTTTGTTTGGCCATGCGCGCAAACGGCACCTGGTACCCCGGCCCAATCGCGATTTTTTGTTGTGGTGAAACCCCACCTGAAGAAATATGCACAAAATCGGCGCCAGCCTGACGTAGGTGCCATGCCAAATCGGCGGTTTCTTCGGGGGTCCAGCCGTTCTCAACCCAATCTGAGGCGGAAATACGCATGCCCAACACGCCCTCATAGGCTTGACGCACAGCGGCAAAAACCTGCAACGGATAGCGTATGCGCCCTTCAAAGTTACCGCCGTATTGATCGGTGCGGTGATTCGCCACAGGCGACAAAAACTCGTGCAACAAATAGCCGTGCGCCGCGTGTAACTCCACCGCTTCGATGCCCATGGCCGCCGCCTGTTTGGCGCTGGCAACAAAAGCCTGACAAATCCGCTCCAGGCCGGCTGCATCCAACGCCGCCGGTGTGGACTCACCCGCAGCGTGCGGCAGCGCCGAAGGCGCCACGGTGTGCCAGCCGCCATCTGATACACCAATCAAACCACCGCCATTCCAGGGCTCGGCACTGGAGGCCTTGCGCCCTGCGTGCGACAGCTGCAAACACACCGGTACCGGCGGCGCTTGACGACGGGCACGCTGCAAATGGTCGTTCAGTGCATGGGCGGTGGCCTCGTTGTACAGACCCAAGCAGCCGGGGGTGATTCGTCCTTCCTCGGTTACCGCGGTGGCCTCAATCATGACCCAACCTGCACCGCCGTTGAGCAGGCTGACCCAATGCGCCAAATGCCAATCGTTGGCGCAGCCGTCACGCGCCGAATACTGGCACATGGGCGCAACCACCAC
>RFXW01000014.1 GCA_009921245.1 Candidatus Fonsibacter lacus
GTGCCTGCGGCCATGATGACCAGGCATCTAAGGTAGGTGGTGTCGTTACTTAATGCGGTGAGACCTTGTCGGTAAGACAAGCGCGGCCCGCTGGATTGGGGTTTACGTGTTTCTGGAAAGCGATACAGCGCGACGAGCAACCCAACCGCCAGCAACGCCACGATAATGAAGTTGGATTGCCAACCAAAATGCACGTGGTTGAAACCGCCCAAAATGGTCGCCAGAGGCGGGCATACACCCAATGACATGCCAAAGTACGCCATGATGCGCGTGCGCTCATGCGGCGCATACAAGTCTTGCACCATGGATCGGCTGATGACCATGCTCGCCCCAGCCCCACAGCCTTGAATCAACCGGCCAACGATAAGCTGCTCGATCGAGCCCGCTGTAGCGGCCACCAATGAGCCCACCAGTGCAACAACCAGACCAAAAGCCAAAACGGGCTTGCGTCCGACGCGATCGGACCATGGCCCGTAGATAAGTTGCAGGCCGCCGTAGGTCACCACATAGGCACTGAACGTGAGTTGCACCTGGCCCTGGCTTGCGCCAAGCAGTTCGCCCCACTCTTGCATCGAGGGCAGGGCGATCGCCATGGCCAGCAGACCGAAGACGACTTGAGCGATGAGGTTGGCAACAATCATGGGGTGCCGCAAAGGGAAGGTAGTGGATTCTCGCAGGTTCCTCGGGCAGGTATCGCGCTAGACTGCAGCCCTCCTATTGCCCAGTCCATGCCATGACCACCCACCGCGAATCAACCGGCGTTTTGGCGCCATTCCGCCTCAAGAGTTTTCGCTTGCAATGGGCGGGTGACCTGGCGGCGTCGTGGGCGTTCGAGATGGAAATGCTGATGCTGGGGTGGTTTGTGCTGGTGCAGTCGGGCTCGGTGCTGGCGCTGGCTGCCTTTGGTGCGTTGCAGTATGCGGGGTCGTTGTTTTCGCCTTTGGTGGGGGTGTTGGGCGATCGGGTGGGTTACGCCAAGTTGTTTTGGCAAACACGTTTGTTTTATGGCTTGTTGGCGGCGGTGATTTGGCTTATGGCGCTCACCGATACCTTAACTTACGGTTGGGTGCTGCTGGCCGCTGGTATCAGTGGTGCGCTGCGCCCATCGGACATGGTGATGCGCTACGTGGTGATCGCCGAGCACCAGCCGCCCGCGCAACTCATGGGTGCTTTGGGCGTGGCGCGTGCCACGTTTGATTCAGCCCGCATTGTGGGCGCCTTGTTGGGCACTGGGGCGGCGGCGGTGGTGGGTTTGCCGATTGCTTATACCGTGGTGGTGGCGCTTTATGTCATCAGTTTCTCGCTGACGCGGGCCATTCCCGACGCCGGCGTTCCACGCCCAGGTATGCCAGCCGGTGTGCCGGTGCAGGCCCATCTGGCCTCGATTGGCCGAGACCTTTTGACGGCGGTGGGTTATGTGTGGCAGCGGCCGTTGTTGCGCGTGGCGTTTGCGCTGGCGTTTTTGGTGAACCTATTGGCTTTTCCGTTCTACTTGGGTTTGCTTCCCTACGCTGCCAAGCACGTGTTCGCGTTGGGGCAGCAGGGTTTGGGTTGGCTAAGCGCAAGTTTTGCGTTGGGGTGTTTGCTGGGCTCGATCACCCTTAGCCTGACGGCAGCGCGTTGGCCAGCCAAACACACCATGGTGTGGGCCACTTTGCTTTGGTTCGGTCTGGGGGTGGTGTACGCGCTCAACACCGAGTGGCGGGTGGCCGTGGGGTTGTTGGTGGCAATCGGTTTTGTCTCCAACATGTGCCTTACGCCGTTGGCGGCGGTGATGTTGCGCGGGGCCGAAGCCACGCATCGCAGCCGGGTGATGGGGCTGCGGATGCTGGCCATTTGGGGGCTGCCGATTGGGCTCACCGCGGCAGGTTCCTTGGTGAGCTGGTTGGGCTTTGGCGCAACGGCGTTGGCCTATGCCGGTGTGGGGCTGGCGTTGAGTGCGGCCATCATGGTACGCTGGCGTCATGTGTTGCAATAAAACCAGTCGGTGTGCCGGCTGCCCCCTGTCATGAGCCAAACGCCTACGTCCGCCCAAGCCGCAGCCGATGCGTCGCCAACCGCCTTGCCGATTTTGGAGCAGCGCCGACTCGAGGCGAACATACTCAAGCACGTGTACGAGGTTTTGCTTGAACAAGTGGGGCGTGAGCAGGCGCGCCAATTGATCGACCGCATCGTGCGCCAAGCGGCCGTGGCCCAAGGTGCAGCGTTTGCGCAAGCGCTGGGACGCGCGCCCACACTGCAAGACTTTGCTGACATCTTGCCCAACTGGACCCGTGAAGACGCGCTGCGCATTGACACATTGCACGCCAGTGCCGATCGGCTGGATTTCAACGTAACCCGCTGCCGTTACGCTGAGATGTACCAAAGCATGGGCTTGGGTGAGTTAGGGCCGCTGCTGTCGTGCAACCGTGACGGCAGTTTTTGCACCGGCTACAACCCAAACATCAAGCTCACGCGCACCCAAACGCTGATGCAGGGCGCCACACATTGCGATTTTCGCTACCGGCTTACGGATTCGTCGGCTGATTCAGCGTCTTAAAGTCGGCGCGCTCCAGCCACCATGAGGTGGCAGCGCCAAACACCAACCCCCAAAATGCGGCACTGATGTTCCAAATGGGCAAGTCGGCCACGGTGACCAAAAAAGTAACCAAGGCGCCCAGCGTAAAGCGGTGACTAAACGCGGCGACAAACGCACCCTGCAGCACGCGGATCATGGCCAAACCACCAAGCGTGGTAATGAACGCCGCCGGGGTGGCCAACAGCGCTTGGGTAAACAACGGTGCGGCCGCACCAAAGCCAATCGCCAGCAGGCCAACCACGATGCCGCCGGTCCATTGCGTCTCTTTGGCCACGCCGTTGGTTAAAACGGCGTTCACCGGCCCAGTCAGGCAGGTGCTAACCGAACCCACACAGGCCGATAAGATGGACCATACGCCACAGGCTGAGGTAATGGCGTTCACCGGCGGCTCGTGTTTGGCAGCCCGCAAAATGCCAATCCCCATACCGTTTTGCACCACCAGCACCGTGATCGACAACGGAATCACCAACTCCACCATGGCGCGCCACGACCACACCGGCATGGTCCATACCGGCTGCGCCCAGGCGGAGTCGCCAAATGTGGGCTGGTAGTCAGCAGCCAGCAGCAGCACCCCAATGCCAACCAGCAGGGCGCCAATAATCGGTGGCAGGCGTTCGCCCCACGCCTTGTTTGCCGAAAGCACCAAAAAAGTAAGCGTCATGCTTCCGGCCAGCAGCCAATCTGCGTGCAAGCCACGCACCACGTCCAAACCAAACTTTAAAAAAACGCCGGCCACCATGGCCATAACGATGGGCATGGGCAACCATGCCATGACCCGCTTAACATAGCCCGACAAACCAAGAACCAGCATAAGCGCACCGGTTACAAAATACGCGCCAATGATTTCTGCAAAGCTAAGGTGCTGCAACGCCGGCCCAATCAGCACCGCCCCTGGAATCGTCCAGTAAAACGCCAGGGGTTGCCGGTAACGCCAGCACGCCCACAGGGTGAGCCAGCCGTTGACGAAGAACGCCCCAAACACCCAAGATGCCAATTCGGCAGCGCTTAAGCCGCCTTGTGTACCAACCGCCAAAATAATCGCCAACGGGCCGGTGCACGAATACAAAAAGCCCACCATGCCGTTGAACAGCTGCGCTCGCCCCAGACCTTGGGTGAGCATGGATACGCCGGTGCTGGGGTTTGCGGGGGCTTCTATTGGTACCACGTTTTGCCTCAAAAAAAAGGGGGCCAAGCCCCCTAGCATACGCCAAGGCCCGCCAGTTACTCTTTACCAAAGAGACGGTCTAAAAAGCCCGGCTTGACCGCAGGCGGGGCGGGGCGCAGCGTGCTGGCCGGCGTGGGCCTAGGCTGGCTGGCCTGCGTGGTGCGGGTGTTTTGCTGCTTCATGAAGCGATTCAACACGTCGGACGCACCATGGGTGTGTTGAATATCGTTGATGCGCGGCGCTTTGGGCGCTTGAACCCGTTTGCTCACTTGGCGTTGACCGGCGTCGGCAACGGCGTGGCCAAAGCCCATGAATGAATGGCCCGCACCATCCGGCAGATCGATCAGATAGCCTTTTTCAAACAAGTTACGTGCTTCGTTGCTGGTCAGTATGGGCGGCGCCAACAAAAAGCTGATGGGGAACCGTTGTTGGGTAAACAGTGGCTCAATCATGGCCGGATCGTCCACGCGGCTGGGACAAATCACCAGCTGCGGCGCCAGTCGCGTGGTGGTGTCAAACACCCAGTGCAAACGATGCAAAAAGGTAATGGTGGCTGCAACCTCAATGGCCGACAACGACACAGGCGTGAGCACCAAGTCGTAGTCGTAAAGCATTTCTTCGTCGGTGGCGTCGGTCCAGGTGAGGTCGGCAATCACCACATCGCTGGCCTGCGCGGCGTGTCGCAAGTGGGTGCGCCCTTCGAGCAGGGCGCGTTTTTTGCCCAAATTCACCGGCAGCGGATGGTGCTGCACCACCACACCCAGCGGTGCGCTGCGATTCACCCACGAGCTGGAGGAGCCGTGCGGGTCAAAGTCGATCAGGGTGGTGCCGAGGTTTTTGTTTTTACGAAAAAACGCGGCAAGGTTGGCAGCAATGGTGCTTTTGCCAACCCCCCCTTTTTGGCTGGTGACCAGAATTTTCAGGGTTTGCATGGGAGCTAATTTTTGTTTTTAATCATTGCATTATGCGAATAAAGCAAAGCGTTGTCTAGGTTCCAGGTGCGACCAAAACAACAGGCATAATGCGGGGGGTCAAGCGGCCTCGGTGGTGAAATTGGTAGACACAGCAGACTTAAAATCTGCCGCCTTTAAACGGGCGTACCGGTTCGATTCCGGTCCGAGGCACCAACTTTGATGGGCACCAGTCGCCCGATTCAGTGCCGCTCTCGTGGCAGTCGCCAGGTTGCACCCCAGCAAATCAGCAGCATCAGTGCCGAGCCCAGCAAGGCAAACAACAGCCCGCCTTGTTGATACAACAGGCCCGACAGCAGCGTGCCGCCAAAGCGCCCTAAGGCGTTCGCGGCGTAGTAAAAACCCACGTCTTCGGCGGCTTTTTCTGAACCGGCATAGGCCAGCACCAAATAACTGTGCACCGAAGAGTTCACCGCAAACGCCACGCCAAAAGCCGCCAATCCGATCAGTACCCAAAGCAGCTCGTTCGTCACTTGCTGCCACAGCGCCACGGCGATCAGCAGCGGAATGGTGGCCAGCACAAACGACCAACCTCGTGCCGCTGGCACCTCGGTGGCCAAGCCATCTGGGCTGCGTTTAACCAGTTGCGGCGCCAAGGCTTGAACCAATCCGTAGCCTATCGTCCAGCACGCCAAAAAACCACCCACCATCGCAAAGGTCCAGCCCGCGGCATACAGGTACACGGGCAAGCCCACCACAAACCACACATCGCGTGCGCCAAATAGCATCACCCGTGCGGCGGCCAAAGCGTTGATCCCGGGGTTTTTGGCAAACAGCTCTTTGGCCGACCCCGAGGCCTTGGCTTTGCCCATCATGCTGGGCAGCGCCAACACCACGGCCAATAACACGGCCCCCAACAGCGCCGCCATGGTGAGCAAAGAGCCGGTAAAGCCCAGCCACTGCAACAGCACGCCGCCGATAAAAAAGCCCACGCCTTTCATGGCGTTTTTGCTACCGGTGAACCAAGCAACCCACTGAAAAAGCTGCCCCGAGCCCGCGCCCTGCGCTTGCGATTGGGTAATTTTGATCGCTGATTTGCTGGCGGTTTTGGTTAGGTCTTTGGCCACACCGCAAATACCCTGCGCCAACACCACCCAGGTGACCGACAAGGCCGCTGTCCAGGTTGGATCCAGCCGTGAAAGCAGCAAAAACCCAAGCATTTGCGTGGACAAGCCAATTGTGAGCATGCGGGTGATACCAAAGCGAGTGGCCAACCAGCCACCAACCAAATTGGCAACCACCCCAGCGGCTTCGTACAACAAAAACAAAAACGCCAACGTAAACGGTGAGTAGCCGAGCTGGTAAAAGTGCAGCAGCACCAGCATGCGCAAGGCGCCATCGGTGAGGGTGAAGGCCCAATACGCTGCCGTAACAATTAAGTAGTGCCGCATGGTCAGAGCGGTGGCTAGATGCCAACCTCTTGCATATGACAGGCCAAGTCCACCATTCGGCAGGCATACCCCATCTCGTTGTCGTACCAAGCATAGAGCTTAAGCAAGGTGTTGTCTGTGACCATGGTTGAAGGTGCGTCCACAATTGAGCTGCGGGTATCACGAGCGTAATCGGCGCTCACCAAGGGCAAGCTCTCATAGCCCAAGATACCGGCCAAGGGCCCAGCTGCAGCTTGGGCAAAGAGGGCGTTGATTTCGTCCGCGCTGGTGGGGCGCTGGCACTCAAACACGCAATCGGTAAGCGACGCATTAAGCACCGGTGCGCGCACCGCATGGCCGTTGAGTTTGCCCTTGAGCTCGGGGTAAATAAGCGCAATTGCCGTGGCGCTGCCGGTTGTGGTGGGCGCCAGGCTAAGCATGGCGCTGCGTGCGCGGCGTAAATCTTTGTGCGGCGCATCAACCACCACGTTGGTATTGGTTGGGTCGTGAATGGTTGTGATTTGGCCGTGTTTAATGCCCACGTTTTCGTGCACGACTTGCACCAACGGTGCCAAGCAATTGGTGGTGCAAGAGGCTGCCGTAACAATACGGTCTCGCGTAGGCTCGTATTGCATGTGGTTCACGCCCATGACCACGTTGAGTACACCACCGGTTTTTACCGGAGCTGCCACCATCACGCGTTTGGCCCCTTGGTCAAAGTGGCCTTGCAGGGTTTCTGGGGTTAAAAACTTACCGGTGCAGTCGAGCACCATGTCAACACCCAAGTCTCCCCATGGGATTTGAGCGGGTGTGGCGTGCGCCGAAAAGCCCAGCGTGCGCCCGTCGATGGCAAGGGTTTGATCGTCTGGCGCCTCAATGTTTGCCTGCCAGCGGCCTTGCACCGAATCAAACTTTAATAAATGCGCCGTGGCTTGCGCTCCGCCTTTGATCTCGTTCACATGCACCACTTGCAGTCGATTGTGCTGACGGGGGTCGTCTTGAGGTCTTTGCGCGGCCCCGCTTGCTGCACGCAGTACCAGCCGGCCAATGCGGCCCATGCCATTGATTCCAACTCTCATCATGCAACCTCTCATAAAAAAGCCGCCCAGTGGGCGGCTTTCTTGTCCAACCCAGTGAAAAATTAGTTCTTTACCTGGGTCCACACCTTGCTCTGGATGTAATCCGTAGCTGAGTCAGGCATGGCAACGTAATCAAGCTCGTCGGCAATTTTATCGCCAGCGTTCGTCCACGCCCACTTGAAGAAGTTCATCACCTCTTTGGAGCGCGCGGCGTCCGTGGGGTTTTGATACATCAGAATGAACGTGGCGGTGGTGATTGGCCAGCTGTTGGCACCAGGTTGGTTGTTCAGCGACAAGGCCATGCCTTTGGCAGCAGGCCAATCGGCACCGGCCGCAGCGGCTGCAAAGTTCTCGGCACTGGGCGCAACGAATTTGCCTTCACGGTTTTGTAGCAAAACCACTGGCAGTTTGTTGGCCTTGGCGTAGGCATACTCCACGTAACCGATCGAGTACTTGATCTTTTGCACGTTCGCGGCTACACCGGCGTTGCCCTTGCCACCCACCGAAGCAGCGGCAGGCCACTTCACGGCTTTACCCGCGCCCACTTTGTCTTTCCAACGGGGCGACACTTCGCTGAGGTACTCGGTAAAAGTGGCTGTGGTGCCCGAGCCATCGGCGCGGTGCGAAATCGTGATTTTTTCATTCGGCAACGCAACACCGGGGTTCAGCGCGGCAATTTTCGGGTCGTTCCAGTTCACCACCCATCCCATAAAGATGTCGGCCATCAGCTCGCCGGTCATCTTCAACGTGCCCGAAGGAATACCCGGTACGTTGTAAATGCCAACCACGCCACCGATCACGGCGGGAAATTGAATCATGCCGGATTTCTCGACTTCATCACCCTTCATGGGCGAATCGGTGGCACCAAAATCAACGGTTTTGGCTTTGATTTGCTTGATGCCGCCCGACGAACCGATCGACTGATAGTTGATGGTCTTGCCGGTTTGTGCCTTGTAGGCTTCGGCCCACTTGAAGTAGACCGGAGCGGGGAAGGAAGCACCTGCACCCGTGGCAGTTTGGGCGGTGGCCACGGAGGCCACAGCCATCACGCCTGCAACAGCTGCGATTTTGAACACTGAGGTCATGTTTACCCTTTGCAGTTTGGTTGAAACAACGAAAAAGAACTGTAGAGAGCCCGCGTGACATGAACATGAAGGTTTTATGACAGTTTGATGACACCCAGGCGCAAGGGGAGATCAATCGCCCCTTGCCCCCATCGATACATTTTTTGACCCTTGTCATCAAACTGCCACGTTGCGCACTTACCGTAGCGTTCCCTTTCACTTCAACCTTGATGTTTTATGAGCAAACTCGAATTGATCGATTGGCATTTGAACCCCCGGCCCGAGACCCCCGACTTCACCGCCATGATGGAGCGGACCAACCGTCGAGGCTTCATGGGTATGACCGCCGCCGCCGCCGGCGTACTAACCTTTTTGAATGGATCGTCTGCCAGCGCAGCCACCACCGCCTCTCCCAGCTTGGGCTTTAAAGCGGTGCCTGCCAGCAGCGCGGATACCATTGTGGTTCCAGAGGGTTACGAGTGGTCGCGCTTGATCTCGTGGGGCGATCCGATATTGCCAGGTGGTGTGCCCTTTGATGAAGGCAGCCGCGGAACCGGTGCCACGCAGGCGCTGGCCATGGGTGACAACAACGATGGCATGTCTTTCTTTCCGATCGACGACACGCGTGGCGTGATCGCTGTCAACAACGAGTACACCAACATTGAGTGGCTCTATCCCAGCGGCAAGCCCGAGACGGCAGACGACGTGCTAAAGGGCCAAAACGCCCACGGTGTCGCAATTTTTGAAGTGGTGCAACGCAATGGCCGCTGGCAACTTGACGCCAACGGTCAGCGTAATCGTCGCATCACCGCCAACACACCCATGACGCTCACCGGGCCAGTGGCTGGTACCGATGCGGTGAAGACCGCTGCAGACCCCAGCGGTACCAGGGTGCTGGGAACCATCAACAACTGCGCCAATGGCATGACCCCCTGGGGTACGTTTTTGACTTGTGAGGAAAACTTCAACGGTTTGTTTGGCGCCAGCGGTGAGTACACGCCCAGTGCCGAACAAAAGCGCTACGGTCTGAATCAAAAAGATTGGGGGTATGGCTGGCCTCAATACGACAAGCGTTTCGACCTGAGCCAAGAGCCCAACGAGGCCAACCGTTTTGGCTATGTTGTAGAAATCGACCCAATGAACCCCAACAGTACGCCGAAAAAGCGCACCGCATTGGGCCGCTTCAAGCATGAAAACGCTGAAGTGGTGATTAACAAAGATGGCCGTGTGGTGGTGTACATGGGCGACGATGAGCGTGGCGAGCACATCTACAAGTTTGTCTCAGCCGCAAAGTACGACCCAAGTAACCAACGCGCTAACCGCGACTTGCTTGAAAACGGACGGTTGTTTGTGGCGCGCTTTGAAGCCAAAGAAGGTCAAATGAAGGGCGTTGGCAAGTGGGTTGAGCTGGCACCGGGTAAAAACGGCTTGAGCGCCGCCAATGGGTTCGCCACCATGGCCGACGTGCTGGTCAATACTCGCCTAGCGGCAACCGTGGTTGGCGCAACCACCATGGATCGCCCCGAGTGGGTGGCGGCGCACCCCAACGGGCGCGACATATACGTTACGTTGACCAACAACAAGTACCGTGGCGTGCGTCCCAACCAGCCAGTTGATGGCGCAAACCCGCGCGAGAAAAATCCCTACGGGCACATCATGCGCTGGGCGCCCACCGGTGGCGACCACCTGGCTGAGGGATTCGCTTGGGATTTGTTCGCGCTGGCTGGCAACCCTGTGGTGCACCGCCGCGGGTTGTTGGGTGGGACGCCTAACATCAACGCAGGCAACATGTTTAACAGCCCAGACGGGTTGGCCTTCGATGTCGACGGACGGATGTGGATTCAAAGTGACGGTAACTACAGCAACAAGGGTGACTTTGAAGGCATGGGGAATAACCAAATGCTGGCTGCCAATCCGGTAACGGGGGAAATCAAGCGCTTTCTCACGGGCCCAGTGGCCTGTGAAATCACCGGCTTGTCGTTCTCGCCAGACCGTAAAACCATGTTCGTGGGTGTGCAGCACCCAGGCGAGGACAAAAAGCCTTCAACCTTCCCGCTGGGCGGCGTACCACGTTCAACCATCATTGCCATCTGGCGCAAAGATGGCGGCGTAGTCGGCGCATAAGGTAGGTTGTCATCGCGCTGACATAAAAGTGCCGCGGTCTTGTCATGAGGCCGCGGCACCATCTCGTGCATACCAAACTCCCACATGTCGTATGCACTACCGATCTGTCTTCATCTCTGATATTCATCTCGGAACCAAGGGCTGCCAGGCTGATGCCTTATTGGATTTTTTAAAAAATCACACCAGCGATTATTTGTATTTGGTTGGCGACATTGTGGACGGCTGGCAACTCAAGCGCCGTTGGTATTGGCCGCAGGCGCACAACGATGTGGTTCAAAAACTCCTACGCAAGGCGCGTAAGGGCTGTCAAGTCATTTTTGTTCCGGGGAACCACGATGAGTTTGCGCGCCCCTTTGCCGAGCTGGCTTTGGGCGACATCAAGATTAAGAAAGAGGCGGTGCACACGTTACTCAACGGGCGGCGGATGTGGGTTATACATGGCGATGAGTTTGACGCGGTGGTGCAATGCGCCAAGTGGTTGGCGTATTTGGGTGATTCGGCTTATACCGCCGCCCTGGCGTGCAATCGTTGGCTGAATCTGGCGCGTCAAAAGTTGGGGATGCCGTACTGGTCGCTGTCGGCATTTTTAAAGCTAAAGGTCAAGCGAGCCGTTAGTTACGTCAACCATTACGAGCAGGCTGTGGCGCAAAGTGCCAAGCGCAAGGGCTACGATGGTGTGATTTGTGGACACATCCATCACGCTGAAATTCGAACCGTTGATGGCGTACTTTATTGCAACGACGGCGATTGGGTGGAGAGCCTAACAGCCATTGCCGAAGGAATGGATGGCAAGCTGCACATCATCCGCTGGGCGACCGCTGCCAAACCGTATGCGACACGAGATGATGCGGTTGAGTCGCAAGACGAGGAGGCGCCCGAGTTGGCGATGACGCCTTAATGAGGATAGTCATTGTCTCGGATGCCTGGCATCCGCAAGTCAACGGGGTGGTCACGGTGTTGGATGAACTGGTGACCGATTTGCAAGCCCTGGGTCATCAAGTCGAGGTGATTGGCCCACACCTTTTTGCCACCCGTCCGTGCCCGGGCTATCCGCAATTGCAGCTGGCCAAGCCTGCCAAAGGAGAGGTTGCGCAACGATTGCAAAGTCAGGCGTTTGATGCGCTGCATGTGGCTACCGAAGGTCCTTTGGGGTGGGCGGCCCGGCGCTGGGCGCTGGCTGCCAAGGTGCCGTTCACCACGGCTTACCACACGCGCTTTCCTGAGGTACTCAAAGCTGCTGTTGGCCTGCCGCTATGGTTAAGCTATGCCGTGTTTAAGCGCTTTCACCGGGCAGCCACCCGAACGCTGGTGCCAACCCAGCACGTTCATGCCATGTTGGCCGCGCGTGGCTTTAGGCATCTGGTGCCATGGACCCACGGTGTTGATACCGAGCGGTTTGCTTTTTCTGATCCTGCCAGCAACTGGCCAGGACTTGCACACCTTACGCGCCCGATCGCGCTGCTGGTGGGGCGCGTGTCCTACGAAAAAAATATTGATGCTTTTTTGAACATGTCGTGGGAAGGCAGCAAAGTGATCTGCGGTGAGGGACCGCTTAAAGAGGGGCTGATGAAACAACACCCCGATGTCACGTGGCTGGGCGTTTTACCTCGGGCTGAGCTGGCAAAGGTCTACGGCGCGGCTGACGTGTTTGTATTTCCGAGTCGTCACGAGACGTTTGGCCTGGTGATGCTCGAGGCCATGGCCGCTGGTACGCCGGTGGCTGCTTTCCCGGTTGACGCCGCGCAGGAGGTGATGTCCTGCCCCGAAGGGCAAGCCCCCGGGGGTGTCTTGAGCGATAATTTGGCGTTCGCCGCACAGCAAGCGTTGGGCATTGAGCGCGAGGCAGCCCGGGCGCACGCGCTGCGTTTTGGTCTGCGTGCAGTTTCAACGCGTTTTGTTGCCTCGCTGGTGCCTGTTGCTTAATGGTTCAATCCTAACCGCCGGTCTTTATATTGAAAAACGGAACCCTACTTGCCGCGGTTGACCTCGGCTCCAACAGCTTTCGCTTGGAAATTGGGCGCTACGCCGATGGATTGATTGAGCGTGTGGATTACCTGCGCGAAACCGTGCGCTTGGGCGGGGCGTTGGATGCGCACCGGGTATTGTGAAGCCCGGCTCACCTTTGCAGGCGTCACCCATATGCTGCCCAACCGGCGCGAGCGTCGGTTGGTGTTTGATATTGGAGGGCGCTCAACCGAGGTTATTTTGGGCCGTGGCAGCACGCCACACGACATGGAGAGCTACCGTGTGGGCAGCGTGTCGTGGACCCGTAGCCACTTTCCCGACGGCGCCTGTCGGCAGGCGCATTTCGACAAAGCGATTACCGCCGCTGAGGCGGTTTTTGATCAAGGCGCGCGCCAGTTCGCCGTCTCGCACTGGGATACCGCTTATGGCTCCTCGGGCACGATTGGTGCCGCTTTTGATCTGGCCCATGAGCTCGGCCTTGGCAACGGGTTGCTTACCAGGCGTGCAGTAGACGCGATGATCAAACACTGTGCCGAGGCGGGGGACGTGCAACACCTGCAATTGCCTGCGGTTCGCGCCGATCGGCTGGCGGTGCTGCCTGGCGGTTTAAGCGTGTTACGTGCGGTGATGGGGGTCTACGGCATCAACGAGTTGCGCCAAGCTCAAGGCGCGTTACGCCACGGCATGTTGTTCGATTTGATTTCTCGTCAAAGCCAGCAATCCGATGTCAGGGTACAAACGGTCTTGGCGCTGTGCAACCGCTTTCAAGTGGATCGATCACAGGGTAAGCGTGTCAAATCGGTGGCCACCAACCTAGCCAAACGCTCCAATGTGGCAGTGACTGGCGACGCACTGCGTTGTTTGGGCTGGGCTTGCGAGCTGCATGAGGCCGGGGCCATTGTGTCGCACACTGAAATGGCCAAGCATGGCGCTTATCTGCTGGCCAATGTCGATGCCCCTGGATTTACCATGGAAGAAACCGCTTGGATCAGTGCCTTGGTTCGGGGCCAGCGCGGCAAGCTTAAGGCTGTAGCCTCTTGGCTTGCCGACCCCGTGCAGCGCTGCAGCCTGCTGTGTCTGCGGTTGGCAACGGTGGTGTGCCATCACCGGCAAGCGCCTGAGGCGCAAGCCATGTCTGTGGCGTGGGAGCGCGACCGGGTGACAATTCGGGTGAACCTTGGGTGGGCTGAGCGCAACCCGCAAAGCTGGTGGTTATTGAATGTGGAGCGTATGCACTGGGCCAAGGTTGGGGTTGACTTGCGGCTTGAAGCCCAACAGCCATTAGCGTAGCGCAACGGTCTCGTGGTTCTGTACGCAGTACAAAACAACCTGAGAGCCTTCCTCTCGGGTACGGTACTTCAGCCACCACACCGCACCCTTGCGAATGGATAACGGTTTGGCTGCATCGCCAAGCAGCTGCGCTGCCACCAAGCCCAAGGTTGGCTGATGGCCAACCACCAAAACCAAGCGCTTGTTGTTTGGCCAATCAACTTCTTTTAGCAAATCGTCGGCGCTGCGGTCGGGTGCAATTTTTTTACATATTTGGTAACGCCGGTTGAGACTTTGTGCGGTCTGCCGGGTTCGCAACGCCGGGCTGACAAGCACTTTCGCGTTGAGTGGCATCATGTGCTCCAGCCACGCCCCCACACGCTTGGCTTGGCGCTGGCCGCGTGCTGTTAGCGGGCGGGCAAGGTCGCCCTGCAGGTTTTCTTCTTCGGCGTCCGCGTGGCGCCAAAGAATCAGGTCCACGGGTCCCCGCTTTTGTCGTAACGGCTCATCAGCGTGCGCTGCGCGCTCATGCCATCACGCTTGTCCGCTGCGTTGGACTTGGCCAACACGTACTCACCCGTTGGGGTCAGGTTCCATGCATCAAGGCTATCCAGCAAATAGGTATCCAGGCATTCATTCACAATACGGTTGGCCAGCTTCTCGTCGTTCACGGGCCATGCCACTTCAATACGCCCGTGCATATTGCGGCTCATAAAGTCGGCGCTCGAGAGCCAAACGCGGTGGCGATCGCCCACCATGAAAGAAAAAACGCGCGAATGCTCCAAAAAGCGTCCAATCACCGACCGCACCGTCAGATAGCCACCGGTTGCGGTTTCTGGCAGGCATGGGGTGATACAGGCGCCACGAACGATAAGATCAACCTTCACGCCACTGTTCGCCGCATCAATCAATTGGCGCGCCAACTCGTGATCGGTGAGTGAATTCATTTTGCACCGAATACGAGCCGGCATACCCGATGCCGCGGCCTGAGCCGCTTGTTTGATTTCTTCTAGCAGGTGCTTGTGCAGTGTGAACGGTGCAATCTGCAAATGGTCCAATTTCGGTGCGCGGTTTTGGCTTGCCAAATGCTGAAAGATACGTTCCACGTCCTCGGTGATACCGGCGTCGGCCGTCATAAAGCCTAGGTCGGTGTAGAGCCCAGCCGTATTTGGGTTGTAGTTGCCGGTGGCCAAGTGAACGTATCGCTTGAACCCTTGCGCCTGTCGCCGCGTAATCAACATCATTTTGGCGTGGGTTTTCAAGCCTTGTATACCGTACACCACCTGCGCGCCGGCTTTTTCTAATCGATCGGCGTACGCAATATTGGCTTCCTCATCAAAGCGCGCTTTGATCTCCATCACCACCATGACCACTTTGCCGTTTAAAACGGCTTGCTCTAACAAATCAATGATGCGCGAGTCCCGTCCAGTACGGTAAATGGTTTGACGAATCGCAGCCACATCGGGGTCGAAGACCGCTTGTTTGAGCAGCTCAAGCACCGGTTCAAACGATTGGTAAGGGTGGTGCAGCAGCACATCCTCTTGGTCCAACAAATCAAAGTAGTTGTTGGACTGTCTTAATGCTTTGGGGGTTGAGGCTTGATACGACGGAAATAAAAATTCTTTTTTCTCAACCAAGCCAATCAATTGCTGCGCCCTTACCAGGTTCACTGGGCCGTCAACTTTGTACAGCGCTTCCGGGGGGAGTTCAAACTGCGCAAGCAAAAACTGCGTGATCTCGTTGGACGCTGCGGTGGCAACCTCAATCCTGACCGCTTCACCAAAGGGGCGCTTTTGCAGACCGGCTTGAAGCGCCTTGCGCAGGTTCTTAACCTCGTCTTCGTGCACCGCCACGTCGGAGTGACGCGTTACCCGGAATTGCGAGAACTCAAGCACCACGCGACCGCTGAATAAATCGCCTATATGCGAGCGCAGCACGCTTGACAGTGAGACATAGTTCAGCGTTTTGCTTTGCCGGGTCGCAGGCAGCTGGATAAAACGCGGGAAAAAGCGCGGAATCGCAATGATGGCGAATTCATTGGAGCGGCCAAACGCATCTTTGCCACCCAAGCGCACCACAAAATGCAGCGCCTTGCTGGCAACCTGCGGGAAAGGGTGCGATGGATCCAGGCTTATGGGTACCAGCAGCGGCTGAATATCACGGGTGAAGTACTGCTTGACCCATTTTTTTTGCGTTTGGGTGCGTTCGCTGTCGCTTACCAAGCGAATACCGTGCTTTTTTAGGCCAGGCAATACTTTTTGGTTGTAAATGGCGTATTGGCTTTGCACCAGTCTTTGAATCCGCTGCGACAGCGCTTGATACTCGGCCGTGTCTTGGGTGGGGTGCTTGCCTCGCTTGCCCCGCATGGCGTCGAGGTGCTCCTGCATGCGAACCTCAAAAAATTCGTCTAGGTTGGACGATACGATGGTGAGGTAACGCAGCCGCTCCAGAATGGGGACATCGGCACGGGTGGCCCAGTTCAACACCCGCTCGTTGAAGCCTATAAGGCTTAAGTCTCGGCTCAGCAGGTGGGACTTATCTGACATAACAATCGACTCAAGTGGGGTACCGCCAATCAGGGGCTTGGCCTATGATTCTAGACGCAGGCCCCTTTGATAACGGGGCGGCAGCCGATCAAGATCCAACAACATGGGGTAATCCGCCGCGCAAAAATCGGGGTCCCATGCCGGTTTGCCAAGAATCACTGCACCCATGCGCAGGTAGGCTTGCATCAGCGCAGGAGGGGTTGGGTTGGCGTACTGATTGCCGATCGGCGGCAGTCCTTTGCGGGCAAACGTTCGCCATTCTTCTTTGGATAGATGTGCATCGCGCAGCTTGGCCCACAAACTGTAGGCCAAGACCCCGCCGTCCCACCGCATCGGTACCGTGGTACAGCCAAGCAGATAGCGGTAATCGTGTGCCGCACAGAATCCCACAATGGCACGCCACATACCCATGATCACAGGGCCTGTGCGATGCGCCGGGTCAACGCAACTGCGCCCAAGCTCCGCCATGCGAGGCTTGATGGCTCGCAACCGGGTGAGATCGAATTCGGTGTCTGAATAGTAGCAACCGATGCGCTTGGCCTGGCTGGGCTCAAGCAGGCGGTAGGTGCCAACCACTTCGCCTGTTTGGGTGTCGCGCGCTACCAAATGTTTGCAGTAATTGTCGAACTCATCGTGGTCCAGCCCGGGTTGCCCGCCGCTTAAGTGGGCACCCAATTCTTGGTGAAAAACACGGTAACGCAATTGCTTGGCAGCCAAGATAAGGTCTGGGCTATCCGCCCATTGAACCGTTACGCGTGCGTGCGTAGGGGGCAGCTGTTTGGCGCGGGCGATGGTGCTGGTGTCAGGTGACATACGCTCTTGAGTGGTTTCGTTCCATCAAGTTTGAACCCAGGCAATGACAAATTTATGACAGAAACATGAAATCTTGTTGACAGACAACGCGCCAATCGGCGTCAAAAAAATTTAATCGGAATGTCACGTAAGAGTCATCGGGTAAGACCATCATCGAGTCACTGAACATCATGGAGTGACGCGTGAAAATTACTGTTATTGGCGCTGGCTACGTTGGTTTGGTCACTGGTACGTGCTTGGCTGAGGTCGGTCACGAGGTGGTCGTGCTGGAATCTGACTTGGGCCGGGTGTCGCTGCTTCAGGCCAATGGCGTACCCATCCATGAGCCAGGTCTTGAAGAATTGATTCCGCGTAACGCCAAGCATGGGCGACTGCACTTTTCTTCATCCGCTACGCGTGCCTTTGGCCACGCCGATGTCATTTTTATTGCCGTAGGGACGCCGCCGCTGCCCAGCGGCAACGCCGATTTATCGTATGTTATGGCGGCAGCTGAAAGCATCGGGCGCTTGGCCACCACCGATAAACTGGTGGTGATCAAGTCCACTGTGCCTGTAGGGACCTCAAGCAAAGTGGCCAGGGTTCTTCAGGATGCGCAGGCGCAACATCGTAAGGGGGACGAGGTGCGCTTAACGGTGGCTTCCAACCCGGAGTTTTTGCGCGAGGGTAACGCCATTGGGGACTTCTTAAGACCTGATCGGGTTGTGGTGGGCTTGAGCACTTTTGGTCTGGCACATGCCCAACACGATCAAGCGGTTATGGCCGAGATTTACGAGCCCTTGGTGCAAGACCCCAAGCAAATGCACTGGATGGATTGCGCCAGCGCAGAACTAACCAAGTATGCATCCAATGCCCAGTTTGCCGACCAAGTCAATGCCGATATTGCTTGCATCACCGAGGCTATGGGTGCAGACCGTCGCATAGGGCCTTCATTCTTGCAAGCGGGTGTGGGTTATGGAGGCAGTTGCTTTCCCAAAGACACAGCCGCATTGCTCTTTAACGCCCAAACCAAGGGTGTGGACCTAACCCTGGTTGAGCAAACGATTGGCGCCAACCTTTCGCAGCGTGATTATTTCCTTAACAAAATCACTACCGTACTTGGTTCGGACCTAACGGGTAAACGCATTGCGGTGTGGGGCTTAGCGTTCAAGCCCAACACCAACGACATGCGATTTGCCCCGTCTCGGGTGATCATTCCAGGCTTGCTTGAACGCGGAGCTGAGGTGCATGCCTTTGACCCAGTTGCGGGTGACGAGGCCCGCCGCCTGTTCGCTAAAGTGCTGCAGTCCGATGCGAATCAAGGCGGGCAGCTTGTTATCAGCGACGATATGTATGAGCCGCTCAGCGGGGCACATGCTTTGGTGATCCTTACTGAGTGGCCGGTTTTTGCGCAAGCCTCACTGGCCGACATTGCTGCACGCCTTGGTGATGCTTTGGTTTTTGATGGGCGCAACCAATTCGATCCCGAAAACGCGACCCAGTTGGGCGTGGCCTACATTGGGGTAGGGCGGCGTAATGCATTGGGCCTGGCCCGCTTGGTGCCCGAGCGCGAGCGCGTGTCTTTCATTCATGCCTAACGGCTTTTGGCGACTGTTATGGGCGCAATTTTTATCTGGCATTGGAGATAACGGCCTTTTATTGGTTGCCATCGCGGTATTGCAAAGCGGGGGATACCCCGCTTGGTGGCCACCTCTGTTGAAATGGGTTTTCGTCGTTTGGTATGTCATTGGCGCGCCCTATTTCGGTCGGTGGGCCGACCGGTGGATCAAAGGCCGCTTGATGTTGATGGCCAATGTGCTTAAGGCGCTGGCTTGTTGTTTGTTGCTCACCGAGCTGCACCCGGTTGCCTCTTTGGGTATGGTTGGCTTCGCCGCGGCGGTTTACGCGCCGGCCAAGTATGGTTGGGTGACCGAGCAGTTTCCCGCGGCCGCGTTGGTTAAAGCCAATGCTTATTTAGAAATAACCGTCATATTGGCAGTTATTTTGGGCTTCGCTTTGGGTGGTGGGTTGGTGGCTTGGGTTGGGTATGGCCCTAACGCTTCGAGCGGCATGGCCACGTCGGCCATTGCCCAACCGCTTTGGGCCGTGATACCCATTTTGTTGTTGTACGCTGTGGCTGCTATTTTGTGCATACGCTTGCCGTCTGCCGGTCCCCGTGGACGTGCCCGGAGGGCAGTCACAGGTTCAGCGTGGCCAAGGTTTTGGCGCGATGCACGGGCACTATGGACCCATGGCCCCGCTCGATTAACGTTGGCGGTAACCACATGGGTGTGGGGAGCCAGCGCCCTGATTCAGTTTGCCGTGCTTGATTGGGCACGCGTTCACCTCGGTCTATCTTTGAGTCAGGGTGCATGGTTGCAGGCCTGTGCGGTGCTGGGCGCGATCATAGGAGCAGCGCTGATCGTGGGGCGTATCCGTTTGGTCTCAGTTCCTAAACTCTTGGTGCCGTTGGCTACCGTTGGCCCTTTGCTATGGTTTTGCAGTTTGTTGTCGGACCCTTTATTCGCGGCCATCGGCATACTCACGGTGGGCTTATTGTGTGGTGTGGTGGTGGTGCCCATGAATGCATTGCTTCAGTACCGCGGGCATCGCATGATTGGAGCGGGCCAGTCGATCGCGGTTCAAGGTTTTGGTGAAAACCTGGGGGTTTTGGTCGCGCTTTCGGCCTATTCTGGGCTAATGGCCTGGCAAATCGACGTATCGCAGGTCATCGTAGGTGTTGGTGTCGCAACGTTTACGTTCGCTCTGTTGCTAAGCTGGGGGTATCGCGGCTGGGTACATCGAGTTTTTGCGCAATAAGGCTTCGCCAAACCGTCTCAATTTGCGTGGCGATCCCGTCCCAGGTGAGATGACGCACCGCCTGCACACAATGCTCGGACCATTGGGGCCGTGTGTTGGGGTGCCCAATCCATTCCAAAGCGGCAGCCACGAACGCATCTTCATCTCCTGGCTCAGCCAATAAACCGCTGCGTTGGTGAGCGACAAGCTTGGCCGCGGCAGCATAGTTGTATGCCACAACCGGTACTCCGCAGGCGAGGGCCTCAACCGTGACATTGCCGAAGGTTTCGGTGAGGCTGGGGAACAGCATCATATCGGCGCTCGCGTAGTGAGCGGCCAAGGACTCTCCCGACTGGAACCCCGGCATCACCGCCTCGGGAATGGCCTGTCTGAGCATCGAGGCTTTGGGGCCATCGCCCACAATCACCGGCAACAGGTTGGGTTGCACCTCGAGCATGGCGCGAATGGTTTTGATTAAGGTGGCTAAATTTTTTTCGGGTGCCAATCGACCCACAAAAATAACCACCGGTCGTTCCGCGTCTGCCCCCCAGGTTTGTCGAAGTTTGAGATCGCGCCGCGCCGGGTTAAAAATTTCTGAGTCAATACCCCGGCCAAGTAAACGCAGGCGTTGGTAGCCATGCTGGGCCAGGGTGTCGAGCTGGTCTGCCGAAGGCGCAAATGTGGCGTCACATAAATTATGAAAACGTATCAGGTAGCCCTTGATCGGACGACGCAGCCAACCAAAGCCATAGTGTTTGGAATAAGCGTCAAAGTTGGTCCGATAGTCAGACGTAACTGGAATGCGCAGTCTCTTGGCTGCTTTGACTGCAGAATACCCCAGCGGCCCTTCGGTGGCTACGTGCACAATGTCGGGCCTGTGGCGTGACCATTGTTTAACAAGCAGACGTTGTGCGGGTGCTCCGAACCGTAATCCTGGGTAGTTCGGGATGGGAAAGCCCATGGTCAAGACCGCCCCCGCTGGCGATTCGCCATCGGCACGGGACTGCCGCGGACGAATGATTTGCACGGTGTGTCCGTGGCTGCGTAATTGCGAGGCCAGGCGCGCGATCGTAAGGGCCACGCCGTTGACTTCGGGGGGGAAGGTCTCAGTCACCAAGGCAATGCGCAGTGGCTGCGACTGCACGGCGTTGTCCTCAATAACCACCGATTCTTCAAAATGCGAGTCTCTCATGATCGTAGTGTGGTACCTGCACATGACAGTTTGATTTCGATTTTTTGACAATCTGTGCATGTCATGAAAAATTCACACAATCCTTGCACAATCATCACGTCTCAATGCAAGGAACCGCTGTGTTTAATCAACTTCGTGATGAGCTTCGTGCACAAAGGTGGGACGACCACCGGTTTTATCACCAGAGTCGAATCAATCAGTCGCTGCACTTCATCAGTGCGCTAAGTTTTCTCGCATCGTACGCTTTGCTGCCGTCATACCCGGCGCTGGCAGCGTTGCTTGCGTGGGGCGTTGCCATGACGACTCGGCAGTCAGGACACTTTTTTTTCGAGCCCAAGGGCTTCGACCACGCCAATCAGGTTACCCATGAATACAAAGAAGATGTCAAGGTGGGCTACAACCTCAAGCGCAAGGTGGTGTTGATGGGACTTTGGGCGGCATCTCCGTTGGCGCTGTGGGCCGACCCCACTTTAATGGGCGTTTTCACCACACCCGCCAACAGCATGCAGTGGCTTGAAAACCTCGGCTTGGTGTGGTTGGTTTTGGGCGTGGTGGGGGTGTTTTTCCGGGTTTTCCAGCTCTGGGTTAAAGACAGCCTGCGCGTTGGGTTGATTTGGGCCTTTAAGATCGTTACTGACCCGCTTTACGATGCCAAGCTTTATTACCAAGCCCCGTGGTTCTTGTTGCGAGGCCAGCTTATCGATCCAACCATCGGAAGACACTCGGCCACTTAGCGCGTAACAGCTCGCGGCGCAGTAAGCGCCGCATGCTCGCGGCGCGGGTATTGGTGGGGCGCTGATCGGCCGTGGGCCACCAACCGTCTTCCATCATCTGCTCAGCTGCGGCCACCATGCGGTCGCATGCCGTTTTGAACACTGCATCTGGTGTGTTGGCGGGCCAAATGATTCGGCTTGCGCCCGTCCAAGGCACCGCGACACCGTGGCGTTTGAGGTAGTACGAATACAGCCAGTGAAAGCGTGAGGGCACGTCAAAGGTTAAGGTCCACACGGTTGACAATGCGCGCACTCCAACCGGGGCGCCAATACCCTGCAGCGCCCGGTTAAGCGATTCGGCGCGCGCACGCCAGGTTTGATCCAAGGTTTCATAACAGGCGCTTATGTCTGGCTGCTCCAGCGCTCGTAGAAAAGCGAGAATGCCGGCAACCACGTGCGGGTGTGCGTTGAACGTACCGCGCGCGAACACCAAGTTACTGGGGCTGCCTCCGCTGAGGCGCTCCATCCATTTCGGTTCGCCGGCAACCAAGCCCAGCGGATAGCCGCCGCCGAGTGTTTTGCCATAGCAAACCAAATCCGCTTGAACGTCAAAGTACGCTTGTGCACCGCCAGCAGCCAGCCGAAAACCCAGAAATACTTCATCAAAAATTAACGCAATGCCGCGCTCGGAGCATATCTGGCGCAATTGTTTAAGCCATTGGGCGTAGCCGGCCACGTCGGGTGTACCCACCACTTGGCGCTTGAGCAGCAGGGTGGAATCGGTGGGCGGATTTTGATTGGGGTGCAACACCTGTATCGGATTCACCAACACACAGGCAATATCGGTTCGGGTGCGCAGTACCTCCAGTGTCCGCGCGTGCATATCGCGCAAGGTCAAGACCTCACCCGGTGGCATAGGATTGCCTACCCCTGGCTGTACATCATCCCACCAACCGTGGTAAGCCCCAGCAAAGCGCACAATGCGGCGTCGTTTGGTGTGATGGCGGGCGAGCCGGACGGCTTGCATCACCGCCTCGGTCCCAGACATGTGAAACGAAAACTGTTGGTGTCCCGTGATGCCTTGAAGCCGGGTAATGACCTCAAGCAACTCATGTTGGTAGCCCCCTAAGGTGGCGCCCATGGGTGCGGCAATGGCTTGAGCCTGCTCCATGGTGCGTTTGTAAAAATCGGCACCAAATAGGTTTACACCGTAAGACCCCGTTAGGTCGATGTAACGGTTGCCATCGAGATCGCGAAGAGAGAAATCTTCGGCACCCTGCCAAAAGGCTATTGGGGGGAAGCGTTGGGCCATCCAATCGGAGAACATAAAGGGCACGCGAAGCGCCGCGGTTAGCCGCATATCAGGCACCGCACGCTGGGCATCGTGGGTGGCCGCAATGGTCAATGGCGCACTGTCTTGCCAATCTTTACTCAAGCGCTCCAGTGCAGCCCGCCGGTGGGCCACGAGCTCGTTTGAGGCGCCATCACAGGCCAGCGCTTGCTCGTCAGTGAGTTGATAGCTCGCAATCCAGCGCGCAACGCGCTTGCTGAGGCGAACGTGGCCTGCCAGGCTGGGGTGTTTGGCGCGTGAGAGTTGCAAACGCTGAATAAGCATTTTCATATCGTTGTCATATAAGTTGCGCAAACTGTAATGTGGTAATTTGACACTTTGGTGAAATCTTGCGTCTCGACAAACACGTGGTCGGTAAAAACTTGGGGCTGCTTGCGTTTTTACTGAGTAACCGCATTCCCCGTTTGTGGCTGGGCGCAGCATTTGCCACCGTGAGTCAATGGCGCCAGCCGTGGTTCACGGCTTTGGGTATTTGGTTATGGCGGCGTGTGGGGGGGCTTGACCTAAGCGATGCCAAGACCCAGCGGTTTGCCTCACTGCATGAGTGTTTTACCCGTGAGCTCAGGCCTGGAGCCCGGGTGTTTGCGCCGGGGGCGTCGGTCTTTTGCTCCCCGTCAGACGGTGTGGTTGGAGCCCATGGGGCAATCACTGGAGACTGGTTGGAGCAGTTCAAAGACAGCACGTATTCATTGGCCGAGCTGTTACAAAACCAAGAGGCAGCCGCGGCCTTACACGGTGGTTTTTACCTAACACTGCGCTTAACGCCCAACATGTACCATCGCTTCCATGCGCCCACAGCCATTACGGTTGAGCGCTTGCGTTACATCAGCGGCGATGCGTTTAACGTAGCTTGGTCCACATTAAGCCGTTTACCAAGAGTTTTTTGTCGCAACGAGCGTGCGGTGTTGTGTTGCACCACATCCGCACACGAGGCGCCGTGTTATTTGGTTCCAATTGCAGCCGTGCTGGTTGCAAGTATGCGCTTTACATTCACTGACTTGCATTTTCATCCGCGCTACCGTGGTGTTGAGCAAATCGAAGTCAATCAAACTTTTGAACGGGGCCAAACCTTGGGTTGGTTTGAACATGGCTCCACCATCGTTATTTTGGTTCCCAAAGGCTATGCGCTGTCTCGGTCGATCCATCTTGGATCTAACGTGCGTGCGGGCGAAGCCTTGTTTGAGCGCCTCCAATAAGTTGTTAATCCGGCTCGCCGGCTTGGGCGCAATACATCAGGTACAGTCATCGGTTTACGACTCGATGCTGACGACATGGGAATTCAAAGGCGACCCTTAATTGGCGCTTTGGCCAGCCTGCCTTGGGTTTCGACTTGGGCCAAGTCGACAGCCGATTGGCAGGCGTGGGTTGATCAGGCTCGTAGGCAAACGGTTTACTTCAATGCCTGGGCCGGTAGTGAGGTCATCAACCGTTACATTCAGTGGGCCGGGCAACAGCTGGCTCGTCGGTACGGTGTGAAATTGGTGCACGTCAAAATCAGCGATGCCGCCGAGGTGGTGCAGCGCTTGCGTACCGAGCGTGCCGTGGGTCGAGGCGCCGGGCAAGGCAGTGTGGATTTGGTTTGGATCAACGGCGAGAACTTTGCTGCCCTTAAAGAGCAGAACTTGCTGTTTGGCCCGTTCGCGCAGCAACTGCCGCACTGGCAATGGGTTGACGTTGCGGGTAAGCCCAGTGTCACCGTTGATTTTGCGGTACCAACCGAGGGTTATGAAAGCCCTTGGGGCATGGCACAGCTGACTTTTTTTGCCGATGCCCGGCGTTTGCCCACGCTGCCGCAAAGCATGGCCGATTTGTTGGAGCTGGCCCGAGCCAACCCAGGCCGTATCACCTACCCCAGGCCGCCCAATTTTCACGGCACCACATTTGTAAAACAGGCATTGCTCGAGTCGGTGCCGGAACGCGCGGTCTTGCTTAAGCCGGCTGATGCAACCCAATCGGCGCAGGCGTTGGCCGGGCTTTGGCGCTACCTTGATGCGTTGCATCCCCAACTTTGGCGCCAAGGGCGGCAATTTCCGCAAAATCAAGGGGCGCTAAGGCAAATGGTCACGGACGGTGCATTGCTATTGGGGTTCACTTTTAATCCCAACGAGGCTGCCAATGAAATCGCCGCAGGCCGTATGGCCAAGCAGGTGCAAAGCTGGCAGTTTGCGCAAGGCACACTGGGTAACACACACTTTGTGGCCATACCAGCGAGCGCCCCC
>RFXW01000131.1 GCA_009921245.1 Candidatus Fonsibacter lacus
TGGCTGGGCATGATAAGGCCGCGGGCCTTACCCCTGTGTGCCAAACGGCGCGTGTAAAAAGCCACGAAATCGTGCGCGGTTGCCCCGGGTTGGTGCCGCCGTTAAGGCGTAGTGCGGAAAACGCCGCAAAAACATAGACAGCGCCACCATGCCCTCAAGGCGCGCCAAGCTTAGGCCCGCGCACTGGTGCGTGCCAAAACCAAACGCCACATGGCGGTTGGGCTGACGCTGCAGGTTAAGGGTGTGCGGTTGGTCAAACACCGCCGGGTCGCGGTTGGCCGCACCTATACATAGCGTGATGCGCGCACCTTGCGGCAAGGCCACGCCAGCCAGTTCGGTGTTGTGGCGGGCGCGCCGGTTACCGAGTTGATTGGACGATTCAAAACGCAAAAATTCTTCTACCGCGCCCGTCATGATGCCGTCTTCGTCGGCGCTTTGCGGCTCACAGCCTTGCAAGGCATGTAGCAGCCACGCGCGGGCCTGCGGCCATTCACACAGCGCCACCAGGGCGTTGCCAATCAGGTTGGTGGTGGTTTCGTGACCGGCGTTGAGCAAGAAAATGCAGTTTTGCAGCAGCTCGGTTTCGCTTAGCGCTTGGCCGTTGGCGTCGCCGGCAATCAAGCGCGTCAGTACGTCGCGTTGCGGGTCGAGTGGGTGCGCCCTGCGATGGGCCACCAGCCCACGCAAATAGTGGGTAAAGTCGCGCACGCTGTCTTGCCCGCGCTGCAATTGTTCGGCACTTAACGTGGGCTCAAGCGCGCCAAGAATCGCCAGCGACCATTCGCGCAGCGGGCCGCGCTCATCGTGCGGCACGGCCAATAGGTTGCCAATGATTTCCACCGGAATGGCCGAGGCAAAATCGTCGATCAAATCACCGCCTTGCTTGGCCTCAAGCTGATCCAGCAGGTGATTCACCAGCTGGCGCAAGCCCGGCGCCAAGTCGGCAATGGCGCGGCGTGTCAGGGCGCCCATGATGATGCCGCGCACCCGGGTGTGCAGCGGCGGATCGTTAAACACCAAGCTGGTGGTGTGATGCTCGTAAAGCGGCGTGCCGGTGCCGTACTTGGGCGCAAACTCCTCGTGCTTGTCGGCGTAAAAGCGCGTTGCATCTCGGTAGACCGTTAGCAAATCGGCGTGGCGGGTAAGAAAAAAACTGCCGTCGGGCAGCTGCGCCACGGGTCGGGTGTGGCGCAGGGCGTCGTACACCGGATAAGGGTTGGCCAAAAAATCGGGCTGCAGCGCGCGCAGGTCAAATTCCTGGGCAATCGCCAGGGCGCGCGCCGGCGCCATGGGCGCGGTGACGCTTGAGGTCATGAAGCCAGCAGCCACGGGTGCAGGGCGCGCAGCGTGGCCTCGGGGGCTTCTGTCATGAGCGCGTGGCCAGCCTGCACCAACACCGTTTCGGCTGTGGGCAGCGCGGCTTGAATACTGGCTGCCGCCTTGGGCGGCGTCATTTGATCGCGTGTGCCCAGCACCAACCGCACCGGGCAACGCACTTGGGCCAAGGCCTCTGGCGCGCCTTGGTAACTGTCGCACGCCTTAAAGCCCTCGACAAACACGTTGTGTTCGGTGTTGCTTGCCAACACGCGCCGCATCAGGGCATCGAGCGCGCCGTGCGTCCAGGTGCCGGGGCCCAGCGCCGATGGGGGAGGGGCTAAGGTGCTGTGGCTAAAAGTTGTCACCATGGCCATGGCGCGCGGCGGGTCGTCTTGCGCGGCCTGCAGCAAGGCCGGTGCCACGCGCATGGGGTAGGCTGTGGCCACCATGGCCAAACGTGTGACCCGGGTGGGCGCTTGGGCGGCCATTTCCAGCCCAATCAACTTGAATGCTGTCGCACGGATGGCCGCCGCTGCGGCCGTGGCCGGGTAGGTCGAGCGCCAGCACATTGCAGCCGTGGTGGGCCAAGTAGCGGCTTTGCAAAATCCACACGCTGTGGTCGTTTAGCACGCCGTGAATCAGCAGCACGGTGGGTTGCCCCTGCACCCACGGTCGGCCACCGGTGTAGGCGTAGGCCACGCCCCACGGACACGCAATCTTCATGGCGTCCCCGCTTTCTCGGCGGCGCGCAGGGCGCGCTTGAGGTCATCGATTAAATCGTCGGGGTCTTCCAGCCCAATCGACAGCCGAATCGTGCCCGCCCCAATGCCGGCGGCGGCCAAATCGGCGTCGCTCATACGAAAGTGTGTGGTGCTGGCGGGGTGAATCACCAAGCTGCGCGCGTCGCCCACATTGGCCAGGTGGCTAAACAGTTGCAGCGCTTCAATCAGCGCCATGCCTTGCGCGCGGCTGCCACGAATGTCAAAGCTAAACACCGAGCCCGCGCCACGCGGCAACAAACGCTTGGCCAAGCCGTGCCCCGGGTGATCGGGCAGCATGGGGTGGCCCACGCGCTGCACCATGGGGTGCGCGGCCAAAAATTCCACCACCCGTTCGGTGTTGCTCATGTGTCTGGCCATGCGCAGCGGCAGGGTTTCCAGCCCTTGCAACACCAACCACGCCGAATGCGGGCTTAGGCAGGCGCCAAAGTCGCGCAGCGCCTCGCGCCGCGCGCGCAGCAAAAACGCACCCACGGTGGCCTCTTCGGTGAACACCATGTGGTGAAAGCCTTCGTAAGGTTCACTGAGTGTTGGAAACTTACCCGAGGCTTCCCAATCAAACACACCGCTGTCGGAGACCACGCCAGCAATGACGGTGCCGTGGCCGCTTAAAAACTTGGTCGCCGAGTGCATCACCAAATCGGCGCCGTAACGCATGGGCTGCAACAGCCACGGTGGCGTGAGCGTGGCGTCGACCAACAAGGGCAACCCGGCGTCGTGCGCCATGGCGCCAATGGTTTCTAGGTCCAACACGTCATTGCCTGGGTTACCCACGGTTTCGCCAAAAAACAAGCGCGTGTTGGGTTGCAGCGCGGCGCGCCAAGCGTCGGGCTGGTTGGGGTCAACAAAGGTGGTTTGTATGCCAAAGCGCGGCAAGGTGTAGTGCAACAAGTTGTGCGAGCCGCCGTACAGCGCGCGGCTGGCCACAATGTGGTCGCCCGCGCCAAGCAGCGTGGTGATGCTGGCGTGCAAGGTGGCTTGTCCGCTGGCAAAGGCCAACGCACCGCAGGCGCCTTCTAGGGCTGCCACGCGTTGTTCGAGTACGGCGTTGGTGGGGTTGCTGATGCGGCTGTACACGTGGCCGCCGCGCTCCTGGTTGAACAACGAAGCGGCGTCGTCCGACGAGCGAAACACAAACGAGGTGCTTAGGTGCAGTGGCACGGCGCGTGCGCCGGTGGTGGGGTCGGGTTGCGCGCCAGCGTGCAGCGCCAGCGTATCAAAGTTGGGGTTGGCTGCGCCAGCCATGGTGTCTCCTGGTCAAACTCCGGTATATTCATCGTAACCGCAGCGAGGCGGCCACGAGGAGGCAACCCATGAAAGTCAGCGATATTTTGCGCGTCAAGGGCAACACGCTTTACACCGTGCGGCCCGACCAATCGCTTACCGAGGCGGTTGAATTAATGGCCAGCCACGACATCGGCTCGTTGGTGGTGATGTCTCACGGGGAACTCGAGGGCATGCTGACCTTTCGAGAAGTGATCAACCACTTGCATCAGCACGGCGCGGCGCTGGGCAACAGCACGGTGCGAGCGGCCATGGACGACGCGCCACTTACTTGTACGCAGGCCACCGAACTCGACGAGGTGCGCCGCATGATGCTGCAGCGTCACGCGCGCTACATGCCCGTGATGGACCAGGCGATGTTGATGGGCGTGATCAGTTTTTACGACGTGGCCAAAGCGGTGGTGGACAGCCAAAACTTTGAAAATCAAATGCTTAAGGCTTACATTCGAGACTGGCCAGCCGAGGACGACCCGGCCCAAGCACGGGCCTAGTCGCTGGCCCCCATGGCCAAGGCGGCGCTGCGTTGGTCTTGGCGGGCGCCGCTGCTGTCGGCGTCGCCATTGTCCGGCCACCCTTGCATGTGCTGTTGCGCCACCTCGGCCAAGGCGTCCAGCCAGCTTGGGGTGTCGTTTAACGCTTCAATATAGGCAAAGTCGCTGCCGCCGGCTTCAATAAAGGCGGTTTGTACCTCCATGGCGATTTCTTCCAGGGTCTCCAAACAATCGCTGGTAAAGCCCGGGCATATCACCTCGGCGCTGGTCAGCCCCTCGCTCGCCATGCGTACCAGCGTGGGTTCGGTGTAGGGCTCAAGCCACTTGGCTTTGCCAAAGCGCGACTGAAATGTCACGGTGTAGTCGGTGCTGGTCATGCCCAGGCTCTGCGCCAGCAGTCGAGCGGTTTTGTGGCACTGGCAGTGGTAGGGGTCGCCTTGTTCAAGTGTGCGTGCCGGCACCCCGTGAAAACTCATGATCATGTGCGCCTTGCGGCCGTGGGCGGCCCAGTGCGCGCGCACGCGGTTGGCCAATGCCTCGATGTAAGCGGGGTGGTCGTGGTAGGCGTTAACAAAGCGCAGCTCCGGCACCCAACGCGC
>RFXW01000132.1 GCA_009921245.1 Candidatus Fonsibacter lacus
GAGCATGTCGACATGCTCATGGTGTGCCACCACCTTGACGCCTCCATTCCCGAAGACCTGGCCTTTGCTGAAAGCCGTATCCGCAAAGAAACCATTGCCGCCGAAGATGTGTTGCACGACCTGGGCGCAATCAGCATCTTCAGCTCCGACAGCCAAGCCATGGGGCGTGTAGGCGAAAACGTGATGCGCTGTTGGCAAACCGCGCACAAAATGAAACTGCAGCGTGGCAGCTTGCCCGAAGACCCTGCGCAGCATGACAACTTTAGGGTGCGGCGCTACATTGCCAAATACACCATCAACCCCGCCATCGCGCACGGCGTGGCGCATCAGGTGGGGTCGATAGAGCCCGGCAAGTGGGCCGACTTGGTGCTGTGGCGCCCGGCTTTTTTTGGCGTCAAGCCCAGCTTGATTCTCAAGGGCGGCATGATTGCCGCCTCACTCATGGGCGACCCCAACGCCTCCATACCCACACCCCAGCCGGTGCATCTACGCCCCATGTTTGGCTCGTTTGGGCGCGCCGTGGCCAGTACCAACCTAACCTTTGTGTCACAGGCCGCCCTGGCCAACGGTGTGGGCGAGCAATTGGGGCTGCAGCGTCAACTGGTTGCGGTGCAGGGTTGTCGCACCATTGGCAAGCGCGACATGGTGCTTAACGACTACGCCCCGCACATGGAAATCAACCCCCAAACCTACGAGGTGCGTGCCGACGGCGTGTTGCTTACCTGCGAACCGCTGGCCAGTCTGCCCATGGCGCAGCGCTACTTTTTGTTTTAGCGCATGCAAACCTACACCCGCTTGCTGCCGCAAGGGGCCGCAGTGGCCTCAGCAATCAAAAAGCGTGCGCCCACTTTGGCACTTGACTGGAACGCGCGCCAAAAAAGTCGGCTGCATGCACAACTCAACGGTGAGTCGGTGGCACTGGTGCTGCCCCGGGGCCAAGTCATGCGCGGTGGCGACATGCTGCTCAGTGAGCAAGGCGAGTGGCTGCTTATTCAAGCCGCCGCGCAACCTTTGCTACGCGTCACCGTCTGCCCAACCCATGGGTCACCGCTGGACTTGCTGCGGGCGGCGTACCACCTGGGCAACCGTCATGTGGTGCTTGAGGTAAGGCCAGACTTTCTGCAACTCGAGCCCGATCATGTACTGGCCGACATGCTGGGCGCCATGCATTTGTTGGTTGAGCACGTCACCGCCCCGTTTGAGCCCGAAGCCGGCGCCTATGCCACGGGGGGGCACCACCATGCCCACTGAGGCTTTGCTGCACACCCTCTGGATGGCCTCACCGGCCCTGCCTGTGGGCGGTTTTTCGTATTCTGAAGGCTTGGAGTCGGCGTTGGCCGCGCTCGACATTCAAGACGAATCCAGTGCGGCGCAGTGGCTTGGGTGCCAGGCCGAACTCACGTTGGCGCGCTGCGATCTGCCCGCGCTGGTGGCCAGCCACATGGCGTGGCAAGCCAACCAAGACGCCACCTTGCACGACATCAACACCTGGCTGCTGGCCACGCGCGAAAGCGCCGAACTGCGGCAACAAACCAGCCAAATGGGGCGCTCACTCATCAGCTGGGCCAGCCACTTGTTGCCCGAGCCGACCATCACGCGTTGGCGACAATTGCAGCTCAACCCACCCGCCTATCCACTGGCTTACGGCTGCATGGGCGCGGCACGCGGCTGCAGCGCTGAACACACGGCATCGGCCTATGCCTTTTCATGGGCTGAGAACCTGGTGCAGGCGCTGGTTAAGGCCATGCCGCTTGGTCAAAGCCAAGGGCAGCGCTTACTCCAAGGGCTGCTGCCCACGCTGCAACAGGCCCTAACCGGCGCCTCTGCCCGCGCCGTTCACCGCGCCCAGTGGCAAAGCTTTAGCCCCATGTTGGCTATTCGCAGCGCGCAACACGAACATCAATACGCACGCTTGTTTCGTTCTTAGGATGCACCATGCCCGAATCGCTTACCGCCTCTGAGCCAACCGCCCGAACCAAACGCTTACCACCCTTGCGCGTGGGCGTGGGTGGCCCCGTGGGCTCAGGCAAAACCACGCTACTTGAAATGCTGTGCAAGGCCATGCGCAGTCAATACGACTTGGTGGCCATTACCAACGACATCTACACCAAAGAAGATCAACGGCTGCTTACCGAAAGCGGTGCGCTGCCAGCTGAGCGCATCATGGGGGTGGAGACCGGCGGGTGCCCGCACACCGCCATACGCGAAGACGCCTCCATCAACCTTGAGGCCATCGACCGCATGCTGGAGCGTTTTCCCAACGCCGACGTGGTGTTTGTGGAAAGCGGCGGCGACAACCTCGCCGCCACCTTCAGCCCCGAACTCAGCGACCTAACGATTTACGTGATCGACGTGGCCGCTGGAGAAAAAATTCCGCGCAAAGGTGGCCCGGGCATCACCAAAAGCGACTTGTTTGTGATTAACAAAACCGACCTTGCGCCTCACGTCGGCGCCAACCTAGACGTGATGCGCCAAGACACCGAGCGCATGCGACGCGCTGGCGACACGGTACGCCCGTTCGTCATGACCAACCTAAAGACTCAAGAGGGGCTGCAACAGGTGGTGGCGTTCATCGAACAACAGGGCCTGCTAGCCGAACACACCTAAACACAGGCGGCAGCTGCCGCCAGGCGACCGTGGTACGCTCGCCGCCGTGGCGCTTACCTCTTTTTTTTCCCGATCACCAAAAACGTCAGGCTTCAGCGGCTGGCGCATGGTGGGCTACACCAGTGGCATTCAGTTTTTGCAGTCGGCGCTGCTAACCCAGTCATTTGGCGCCTACATCGCGTTACTCGCCGAAGAAAAGGGCTGGAGTAAAACCGGCCTCTCAGGCGCAGCCGCACTGCATTCAACCGAAGCTGCACTGCTCGGGCCCGCGTTGGGCTGGATTGTCGACCGCTTTGGTGCGCCGGTGGTGATTCGTGCCGGCGTGGTCATCAGCGCCGCTGGGTTTTGGGCCCTTAGCGAAGTCGAGACCCTAATAGGGTTTTATCTGAGCGTCTTGGTCATCGGGCTGGGGGCGACACTGGGCGGATACTTTCCACTCACCGTCTCCATTGTCCAGTGGTTTGAACGATACCGGGCACGCGCACTCTCCATACAAAGCCTAGGCCTCGCCATAGGCGGGCTGGGCGTTCCACTGGTGGCATGGGTGATGCATGAATATGGCTGGCGTATCGCCGCGCAAGGCTCTGCCGTCATCATGTTGGTGGTAGCGTTTCCCCTGGCTTGGCGACTCAAACGACGCCCAGAGGACATGGGCGAGCAAGTTGATGGCTTATCAGTTAACAACGACAGAAAGATCAGCGAGGACACACCCAACCCATCCAAGCCCTTAAGCAAACTGCTAATGCGCGGCCTCACCGCCAAACAAGCGCTGCGCACACGAGCGTTTTGGCTGCTCTCGTTGGGCCACGCGTGCGCGCTTTTGATTGTTACATCGGTGAATGTTCATGCCATCTCTCACATGAAAGAAGGGCTTGGCTACAGCGTGGCACAGGCCTCATTGGTCATCATGATCATGACCATCGCACAGGTAGCCGGGGTATTGGCTGGCGCAGCCATAGGCGACCGTTTTGAAAAACGCTTGGTCGCTGCCGGTTGCATGCTTTTGCACGCAACGGGTATTTTGGCTCTGGCCTACGCAACGCGCTTCAGTCACTTGGTCGCGTTTGCGCTGCTCCACGGACTGGCTTGGGGTCTTCGTGGGCCATTCATGCAAGCCCTGCGGGCCGACTACTTTGGGCGCAAGTCGTTCGGCATGATCATGGGTATGTCGTCGCTGCTGGTGGCACTGGGGCAGATCAGCGGCCCCATGGTCGCCGGCGTAATGGCCGACCTCACGGGCGATTACCGCGCCGGCTTTACTTTGTTGGCTACCATGGCTGTTGCAGGATCTGTTATGTTCGTCTATGCCATCAAGCCCAAATGGGATGAGCCAACAGAGTCGGTTTAAGGGGGAATTGAAGATGCATGTTGTCGTTTTTGGTGCCGGAGCGGTGGGCTGCTATTACGGGGGCATGCTGGCACGTGCTGGCCACCACGTGACCTTGATCGGCCGTGCCCACCATGTGCAAGCAATCGAGCGTCAGGGTTTGCGGTTGCAGACCACCACATTTGACGAGTACGTGCCACTGCATGCCAGCACCGATGCAAGCGCGGCGGGTCAAGCCGATGTGGTGCTTTGCTGCGTGAAGTCTGGACAAACCACAGACGCCGGACACGCCCTGGCCCCACACCTCAAACCCGAGGCGCAGGTACTCAGCCTGCAAAACGGCGTGGGCAACGCGCAGCGCTTGGCCGAGGTGTTGCAGCGTGACGTGGTGCCCGCCGTGGTGTACGTGGCAACCGAAATGGCAGGCGACGGCCATGTACAACACCACGGACGCGGTGA
>RFXW01000133.1 GCA_009921245.1 Candidatus Fonsibacter lacus
GACACCGTGGCGCCTTTGTCGTGCACCGAAGCAAAGGTGGTGAAGGGGTCGGAGTCGAGTTGCTTAATGCCCAAGCTGATGCGCTCGCGCTCAACGTCGATGCCCAGCACCACGGCTTCAACTTCTTGGCCCTTCTTGAAGTTACGCACAGCGGCTTCGCCCGCCTCAGACCACGACAGGTCGGACATGTGCACCAAACCGTCGATACCGGCGGTAAGGCCAATGAACACACCGAAGTCGGTGATCGATTTGATGGGGCCAGAAATTTTGTCGCCGCGCTTGACGGTTTGAGCAAATTCTTCCCACGGATTGGCGCGGCACTGCTTCATGCCCAGCGAGATACGACGCTTGTCTTCGTCGATATCAAGCACCATCACCTCGACTTCGTCGCCCAACGTCACCACCTTAGAGGGAGCCACGTTTTTGTTCGTCCAGTCCATTTCGGAGACGTGCACCAAGCCTTCAATACCCGGCTCGAGTTCAACAAACGCGCCGTAGTCGGCGATGTTGGTGACCTTGCCGAACAGTCGCGTGCTTTGCGGGTAGCGGCGGCCCACGCCCATCCAGGGGTCGTCACCCAACTGCTTGAGACCGAGTGAGACGCGTTGCTTTTCGGTGTCAAACTTAAGCACTTTGGCGGTGATCTCTTGGCCCGCTTGCACCACCTCGCTGGGGTGGCGCACGCGGCGCCATGCCATGTCGGTGATGTGCAGCAGCCCGTCGATGCCGCCCAAATCCACGAACGCACCGTATTCGGTGATGTTTTTCACCACCCCTTGCACCACGGCGCCTTCTTGCAGGTTCTCGAGCAGCTTGGCGCGCTCTTCGCCCATGCTGGCCTCCACCACGGCGCGGCGTGACAGCACCACGTTGTTGCGTTTGCGGTCAAGCTTGATGACCTTGAACTCCATGGTTTTGTTTTCAAACGGTGACAGGTCTTTAACCGGCCGGGTGTCGACCAACGAGCCAGGCAAGAACGCGCGAATGCCGTTTACCATGACGGTCATGCCACCCTTGACTTTGCCGCTGGTGGTGCCGGATACAAATTCGCCCGACTCCAGGGCCTGCTCCAGCGTCATCCACGAGGCCAAGCGCTTGGCTTTGTCGCGCGACAGCAGCGTGTCGCCGTAGCCGTTTTCAACAGCGTCGATCGCCACCGATACGTAGTCGCCCACGTTGACTTCGAGTTCGCCTTGATCGTTTTTAAATTCTTCGATCGGCACAAAGGCTTCCGATTTAAGACCGGCGTTGACCACCACATGGTTGTGGTCGATACGCACCACCGCGGCGGTGATGACTTCGCCGGTACGCATTTCGGCGCGCTTAAGCGACTCTTCAAAGAGGGCGGCAAAAGATTCAGACATGAAAAAGTTTCCTTGGCTGCGCGTCGCGCGTCTGGTGAGCAGAGGGAGGCAGCCGGTTGTTGGCGGCGAAAAGCCGCGGTTGACGTTAACAAAAACCCCGCACGCCTTAGCGTGTGGAGGGCGAGCCATGCGCCGCACCGAAGCGTTGCGCGTGGTAGGCGTCTTGCCACCATGCCAGCACGTGTTGCACCGAGGTGTCGATGTCTAACAACGAGTTGTCAAGTTGCAAGGCGTCTGCGGCTGGTTTGAGAGGTGCGTGGGCGCGCTGGGTATCGCGCGCGTCTCTAGCCTGCAAATCAGCCAACAGGTCGGGGAGTGTAGCAGAAATACCCCGTGAAATCAATTGCTTATGGCGGCGTTGGGCGCGGGCTTGGGCGCTGGCCGTGAGAAACACCTTAAGTGGCGCCTGCGGAAAAACCACCGTACCCATGTCCCGGCCATCGGCCACCAAACCCGGTGCTTGGGCCAGGCTGCGCTGGCGCTGCAGCAACGCCTCTCTCACCTCGGGCAAGGTGGAGACCACCGAGGCTTGGTACCCCGCTTGTTCGGTGCGAATGACCTCGGTCACCTCTTCGCCCGCCAGCCACACCCGGTCCCCCTCAAAGTGCACGTCCAGCGCCGCCGCCAGCCGCGTCACCGCCTGGGCCGTTGGCATGTGGGCCAGCCCCTCTGGCGTGACGGTTAGCCCGGCGCGGTGCGCCGCCACGCCCACCAGCCGGTACAGCGCGCCTGAGTCGAGCAGGTGGTAACCCAGTGCCTGCGCCACGCGCGCGGCCAACGTGCCCTTGCCCGAGGCTGAGGGGCCATCAATGCAAATTACGGGTACGTGGCTTGGGTTTGAATGCGCCACCTTAAACCAGGTAGAAAAAAATGCTGGAAAAGTTTTGCCTACGCAGGCTGGGTCCAGCAGTCGAACGCCGATTTGATCGGGGTTGCACGCCGCCAAGGCAAAACACATCGCCACGCGGTGGTCGTCGTAGGTGTGCAGGGCGGCGCGCTGCCAGTGGCCCGCGGCCAGCGGATGCACGCGCAACCAGTCGTCACCGTGTTCAACTTGTGCGCCCAGCGCGCGCGCCTCGTGGGCCATGGCCGCGATGCGATCGGTTTCTTTTACCCGCCAGCTGCCTATGCCACTGAGGGTGCTGGGGCCGTCGGCCAGCAGCGCCAGCGGCACCAGTGTCATGGCGGCGTCGGGTATGGCGGTGCAGTCCAGGGTGATGGCTTGCAGCGGCCACGCCCCACGCGACACAGCCAAGCCCTGGCGGGTGGCGTGTATGTTGGCACCCATGGCGCGCAACGCTTGGACAAAATGAATATCGCCCTGCAGCGCTTGTTCGCCCAGCCCCTCAACCAGCAAAGGCTTGTCGGCGCTGGCGGCCACCGCACCCAGCCCCAAAAAATAACTGGCCGCCGATGCGTCTGGCTCAATGTGATACGAACCCGCACCGCGATAGGCGCTGCCGCGTGGAATCACAAAGCGTTGCCAGTCGTGGTTGTGCAGCGTTACGCCAAAGGCTTGCATCACCGCCAGGGTAATGCCCACGTAGGGCTTAGAAATCAACTCACCCTCGACCTCAATCACCACATCGCCGTGCGCACTTGCCAGTGGCAGCGCCATGAGCAACGCGGTTAGAAACTGGCTGGAGACGTCCCCGCGTACCCGCACCGGTTGGCTGAGATCAAGCGGTGCTGGGCCAATACGCAGCGGCGGAAAGCCGCTTTGCTCAACGTAGCTCACCGCCGCGCCCATGCGTTGCAATGCGTCCACCAAGTCGCCAATGGGACGCTGGTGCATACGTGGCACGCCGCTGAGCTCGGCGTGCGCCCCCAGCAGCGCCAGCGTGGCCGTGAGTGGCCGCATGGCGGTGCCGGCGTTACCTAAAAATATTTGTAGGGGCGTCTCGGCGCTTCCTAACTGGGGGTGTTGGGCACCCTGAACCTGCCACGTGCGCCCATCGCAGGTTATGCGTGCGCCTAGCTGCAGCAGCGCGTCGCGCATAACCTCGGTGTCGTCCGATTCCAGCACGCCATGCAGCGTGGTGGGCTGCGCACAAAGCGCGGCCAGCAGCAGCGCACGGTTGGTGATGCTTTTGGAGCCCGGCAGTTGCACGCTGCCGCTGGCGTGTTGCACCGCAGGCAAATCTAAAAATTCTGGTCGGTGGCTGGGTGTCATGGGCAATGGCTTAGTCCGCTTGCAACGTCCACTCAGTGCGCGCCGCGCTGGCTTGCGCGATCAAGGCTTGCAGCCCTTGCGCGTCGTTGTGTGTCAGGCATTGGGTCAGCGTGTGCAGGGCTTGCTCAAAGCTTTGGGTTTGGGTGAGCACGTGGTCTCGGTTGGCAAGCAAAACGTCGCGCCACAGCGTAGGGTCACTGGCGGCAATGCGTGTGAAGTCGCGAAACCCCGGGCCAGCCAGCCGCAGCCACTCGCTGGCTTGTGGTTGCTGCAGCATGCCAAGCATGTACGCAAACGCCAGCAAGTGGGGCACGTGGCTAACCCCGGCAAACGCCGCGTCGTGTGCCTCGGCGCTCATGTGGGTGACCTGCGCACCTATGCCCTGCCACAGCGCTTGTGCCTGGGTGAGCGCGGTGTCGGCGGTGTCGGCGGTGGCGGTAACAATCACACGGCGGGCCATGTACAAGTTGGGTTCGGCGTGCTGCACCCCGGCGCGCTCTTTGCCTGCAATCGGGTGGCAGGGTACAAAGTTGGGCAGGCGTTGGCCAAGGTGTTGCTGCGCCAGTTGTACCACGTTGCCTTTGGTGGAGCCCACATCCATAAGCAAAGCATGGGGCGCCAGCGCCTGCTGGGCTTGGCTTAGGCAATCCGCCGTGGCGCCCACAGGCACCGCCAGCAGCACCACGTCGGCCTGCGCCATGGCGGCCTGGGCGGTATCCACGGCCTGATCAATCACGCCATGGGCAAGCGCGGCCTCGCGGGTGTGGGCACTGGGGCTGTAGCCAACTACCTCGTCAACCAAGTGGCGGGCGCGAGCGGCCAAGGCAAATGAGCCGCCCATGA
>RFXW01000134.1 GCA_009921245.1 Candidatus Fonsibacter lacus
GACTTGCGCCGCACCGACCACAATGGCGGCATTGGCAGCGTTGTCGCTGATGGTGTCGTACACCTTGCGCATGGCTTGGGTGTCGCGATCGAATTGCTCAATGCGCGCGTCAATGATTTCTATTGCTGGGGTCACGTAGTCGGTGGCTTGCAGCACATCGTCCACGGTAACGTGGGGCCCTGCCAGTGGCCGTTTGAGCACAAAGGCCAGTTCCACCTCAACCCGAGGTGCAATAAAGCGTGCATGCGGAATGCTGAGCGTGTGCGGTGGGCTGCAGGTAAGCAACATGTCGTCTAGCAGCGTGCCGTAATCGGGTTCGGTGATTTGGCTGGCTTGTTGCATGGCGCGGCTGGTTAAGCCAATTTTGTGCCCAATCACTTGTTGCCCACGCTCAAGCTTGCGCGCCACCCACGCACGGCTGATACGGTAGCCGTCGTCAATGGTCATATCGGCAAACTGCGCCGAAAAGTGCCGCAGTTGCACCCGGCTGGTTTCGGCCTCGTCGAGTTGACGGGCCAAGTCGTTGATTTGCTCGGGTGTCAGGCTGGCCATGCTTTATTGTGCGGCAAAGAGCGGGTGGATGTTGCTGTGCTTGTTGTCGTAAACCTCTTGGCCTACGTCGACTTGTACCGTGATACCAAGGTAGCGTTGCGCCATAAGCGTGGCCATGTATGCGTGGGTGGTTTGGGCAACGGCGTCGCCGGCGCGTTGCTGGGTGGTGGCGCTACGCCCCTTGCCCATGCGCAGATTAAGGTACATAAAGGCGTAGTCGTTGCGTCCGCTGGCCTGTAGGCCAGCGGCGCCGTCGTCGGCCACAACGTGGTGCGTGCTGGGGTAGGCCAGTACCCGAATGCCACCGGTGGGAAAGGCCGGCTTGCCGGCGTCATCGGGCACCGCGCGAAGCGTGCGCGCAAGTTCGCGACACAGACCTTGCATGTCGGCTTCGGCATCGAGTTGGCCGGTGTAGGTAATGATCAGGTGTGGCATGGCGTGCGGTGCAGTTACAGCCTAACCGACACCGGGGTGTAGCCTTGTGCGCTGCTGGCTGTGGGTGGCGGAACGTGTGCGCCGTCTTGTGGTGTAACCGGAAACACGGCGTTAAGTTGCCCGGTGCCTGAGGCACCAAAATACGGTGTCACCATTTCGGCTGGTGCATCGTAGGCCGACCAGCCCAGCGCGCCCAACAGCATGGCGGTGTCATGCATAAACCCCTCGCCGTGACCTTTGCTGGCGTATTCTGGCAGCATCTCGCAAAATGGCCCCCACTCGGCGTTTTGCCACATGCGCAACACCTCGCGGTCCATGTGCTCAAGGTATGGGCTCCATATTTTGAAACCAAACTCGGGCGCCAGGCCGTTTTGCGCAAAGCGGTGGCTTAGGCTGCCACTGGCAAAAAACGCCACCGTGCCGTCGTAATGGTCTTCCACCGCCCGTCGCAAGGCCCAACCCAAACGTGCGCTGTCGTTAAGGTAGTGCGCCATGCACATGGCCGAAACCGATATGACCTTAAAGTGCTGGTCGGGATTCATGTAGCGCAGCGGCACCAGCGTGCCGTATTCGGGGTGCAAGCTGGTGTTGTCGTGGGCCAGCGTTTCTACCCCCATGTCGTTGGCCACTTGCGCCAGCAACCGACCTAACGCCGGGTTACCAGGTGACTCAAACGACATGTTGGCAATAAAGTGCGGCAGCTCGTTGCTGGTGTAGGTGCCTTTAAAGTGCGGCGCGCAATTGATGTGATAGCTCGCATTCACCAACCAATGGGTATCAAACACCACCAGCGTGTCCACGCCCATGTCGCGGCATCGCTGACCAATCAACCGATGGCCATCGATGGCGTCTTGCCTTGAGCCCTGGCGCGGCCCAGGCAGCTCCGATAGGTACATGCTGGGAACATGCGTGATTTTGGCGGCGAGTGCAAGCGTACCCATATAAGCCCGTTTCTATAAATTCAGGTGCCCCAATGGGGAATGTGATGCTGACCGGTGGCCACGGCCACGTTTTTGGGTTCCAAAAAGACCTCGTAACTCCATGTACCACCCTCGCGGCCTGTGCCACTGGCTTTGGTGCCGCCAAAAGGTTGACGCAGGTCACGCACGTTTTGGCTGTTGACAAAACACATGCCGGCCTCAACGGCACCGGCCACGCGATGCGCTTTGCCCAAATTTTCGGTCCACACGTAGCTGGAGAGGCCATAGGCAATGTCGTTGGCCAGCTGCACCGCATGGGCTTCATCACGAAACGGAATCAGACACGCCACAGGCCCAAAAATTTCGTGCTGCGCGATTTGCATGCGGTTGTCGACATCGGCAAACACAGTGGGCCACACGTAGTTGCCTTGTGCCACATGGGCGGGCAAGGCCGCTGTGTAACTGGGCTGGTCCAGTCCCCCGCATAGCATGGTCGCACCTTCTTGGCTACCCAGTTCAATGTAATGCCGAACTTTGGCAAGGTGTTGGGGCGTGATCATGGGACCAATGGTGGTGTGTTCGTCCAGCGGGTCGCCCACCGCAATACGCTTGGCGCGTTCGGTGAACTTTTGCACAAAGTCTGCATAAATCGACTGCTGCACCAAAATACGGCTGCCGGCGGTGCAGCGCTCACCGTTGTTAGAGAAAATCATGAACACCGCGGCGTCTAGGGCGCGCGCTTGATCGGCGTCGTCAAAAATAATGAATGGCGATTTACCGCCAAGCTCCATGCTGAACTTCTTCAGCCCCGCCTTTTGAACAATGCGGTTGCCGGTGGCGGTGGAGCCAGTGAATGAAATGGCCCGCACATCGGGATGCGACACCAGTGGTTCACCGGCGGCTTGGCCGGTGCCATGCACCAAGTTCAGCACGCCGGGTGGTACCCCAGCCTCCAACGCCAGCTGCCCCAAGCGGGCGGCGGTAAGCGGCGAGAGTTCACTCATTTTGAGCACCGCGGTGTTGCCAAACGCCAGGCAGGGCGCCACCTTCCAGGTGGCGGTCATGAACGGGACGTTCCAAGGTGAGATCAGCGCACATACGCCCACCGGATGGAACAAGGTGTAATTGAGATGCGTAGGCGTGGGGTAGGTGTGGCCATCCACACGCGTGCACATTTCGGCAAAGTAATAAAAGTTGTCGGCGGCGCGCGGTACCAGTTGCTTGCCCGTTTGCGCGATCACTTGGCCAGTGTCTTGGGTTTCGGTTTGGGCCAGCTCGGGCACGTGTTGTGCAATAAGGTCGCCCAAGCGGCGTATCACCTTGGCCCGTTCAGCGGCAGGCTTGCCGGCCCACCCGGGGAATGCGTCTTTGGCGGCTTGCACCGCTTCATTCACAAGTTGTGTGTCGGCATGGGCCACTTCGGCCAGGGGCTGCTGGGTGGCAGGGTTGACGGTGGCAAAGTATTCGTTGCCGGGCTTGCTTTGGCCGTTGATCAGGTGTTCGATGCGTGTCATGGGTAAGCGATCAGGGGGTGGAGACAACGTGATTTGTTAACTCGCCTAAGCCGTCGATGGCGGTAACGACTTCATCGCCCACCGCCACGGGCGTGACCCCATCGGGGGTGCCGGTAAGAATGATATCGCCGGCCTCCAGGGTCATGAAGCCGCTTAAGTAGGCGATGAGTTCGGCCACGCCATGAATCATGTGCGCGGTGTTGCCTTGCTGAACGACCTTGCCATTGACAGTGGTGCGAAGGTTTAGGGCTTGGGGGTTGGGGACTTCATCGGCCGTGACCAGCCACGGACCGAGCGCCGTGCATTGGTCGCGGTTTTTGACCCGCAGGTTGGGGCGGTACCAGTTTTCTAGGTACTCCCTAAAGGCGTAGTCGTTGCAAATGGTGTACCCCATCACATGATCCAAGGCGTGGGCCGCTGTCACGTGTTTGGCGGTGCGGCCGATGACAACCGCCAACTCACACTCGTAATGCATGTGCTGCACGTCAGGTGGCTTGCAGCTTTGGCCTTTATGCCCAACCAAACTGTTCGGACCTTTCAAAAAAACCAAAGGCTCGTCGTGTTGCGTTACGGTGAGTTCTTTGGCCAACTCCTTGACATGATCGGCGTAGTTCAAACCCAGTGCAATCAGGGTGCGGGCTGCGACTGGCGGCAGCCACTGCACGTCGTTGGCGTTAACCACACGCCCATTGGCCAATTGCAGCAGCTGTGGCTGATCGACCACTGGATAGGCGGTGTGAATCGCGCCAGCCACCACCACCCGCGCCAGTTTCATGGCAGCTCCAGGGTGGTGAGGTAGTGATTTTGAAGCGGCTCCAAGTTGCCGATTTCAATGCGACTGCTTTGCCCGGGCTGCAC
>RFXW01000135.1 GCA_009921245.1 Candidatus Fonsibacter lacus
TCAACGAGTCAACCGCGCACACCCAAGGCAACCGGCGCGAGGCCATTCGGCTTTCAGGCCAGTTTCACATCACACTGGCACATGCCGCGGGCAACCAGGTCATGAGCCGCCTGGTAAGAGACTTAATTATTCGCAGCTCGCTGATTATTGGTATGTACGGACAAGCCGCGGCCCACACCTGCCGCGACGATGAGCATGCCGGTATCTTGCAGGCGCTGCGCTCGCACAATGGCGACTTGGCAGCGCGGCTCATGCTTGAGCACCTGACGCACATCTTTGACAGCCTCACCTTGGCCAGCCCGGGACACAACCGCGCTGACTTGGTTGGCTTGTTTGGTCCAACCGACCCATGAGTTGGCCCACACAGGGGTAAAACCCGACGCCAGCCGCGCAGGGGCTGGGTTATATTGGTTCGCTTGTTCAGTTTGGGCTTTGTTATGAGCGGCAACAAACACATACGGCTCACCTCACATGCGGGCAGCACGCGCGCGCTGGCATTGCAATGGGGGGCGGCCGACCCGCAAACACGCGGCCCCATTGTGGGCGGTGCCGCGCACGCAGCCGAGCGCAACGTGATTGGCACCTACGGCGGCAGCTACAGCGTGTACCGCGCGTTGGCGGTGGCGGCGGGCAACTTGTCGCAACAACATCGGCCCGACCTCACCAACACCGACCCAACCTCGGTCATCGGGCCCTTTCCCCAATGGGCCGACCCCAAGCGCATCGTCAGCATGGACCCTTGGGGGGCGCAAAGCGCCACCCACTTTGCACAGGCGATTGCGGCTGGACACGATGTGCGGCCTACGGTGGCGGTCACGCAAGCGCAGGTTATCTTGCCCGAAGTCATTGATGCCCTGCGCCAAGGGCGCTTGCACGCCGACGGCAAGCTGCTCACCAAGCAAGGGGCCGCGGCGGTGACCAAAATCGCCATTGAGCCGGTGTGGTATCTGCCCGGGGTTGCCGAACGCTTTGGCTGCTCAGAAAGTGCGTTGCGCCGCGCCCTGTTTGAAGAAACCGGCGGCATGTACCCCGAATTGGTGACGCGCAGCGACCTAAAGGTTTTCTTGCCGCCAGTGGGCGGGCATACGGCGTACATTTTTGGCAACCCGGCCGATTTGGCCAACCCCGAGGTGCCCTTAACGGCGCGGGTGCACGACGAGTGCAACGGCTCAGACGTGTTTGGCTCGGACATTTGTACCTGCCGCCCTTACCTGACACACGCGATCGAAGGTTGCATCACCGGCGCCCAACAAGGCGGGGTGGGCCTGGTGATTTACTCACGCAAAGAAGGCCGCGCCTTGGGCGAGGTCACCAAGTTCTTGGTGTACAACGCCCGCAAACGCCAGCCACAGGGCGACACCGCCGAACAGTACTTTGCGCGCACCGAATGCGTGGCCGGCGTGCAAGACATGCGCTTTCAAGAACTGATGCCCGACGCCCTGCATTGGATGGGCATCAAACATATCCATTGTTTGCACTCCATGAGCAACATGAAGTACGACGCCATTACCGGCTCAGGCATTTCGGTGGGCGAGCGCATCGATTTGCCCGATGACCTGATCCCCGAAGATGCCAAGGTAGAAATGACGGCCAAGGTCGCGGCGGGCTATTTCAGCCGCGCGCAAGCGGTGAGTGCCGATACCCTGTCCAACACCAAAGGGCGCGGCTTAACCCAACCCGAAGGCTGAGATGACGGCGCCCACCGAGCCCGACTTGCTGGACGCGCGTGCGGTACGCGCGCGCGCGCACGTGGTGTTGGAGGGCGCGTTGGCCAATGAGCTGCCATGGTGGCGCGTGCAAACCCATGCCTTGGCGCCGCTGGCCGAACAACTCGCGGGCCGCATTGGGCGGCGCTTCCCATCACTTAACGTGCCGCTGCACAGCCGCTGGCGACACATTGAAGCCGGTGGCGTGGCGCGCCTAGAGCCTTGGCTGGCACGCACGCCGTATGCCACCGACCAAGCACGCACCGCCGCCCTGTTGGATTTTGCCTTTGTCAGCGTGTTGCTCGATGCGGGCGCGGGTGCTGCTTGGCAATACCACGAGGCGGCCACCGCGCAGCGCTTCAGCCGCTCCGAAGGCTTGGCCCTGGCCAGTTGGTATGGTTTTGTCGCCGGCGCATTTGGCACCGACGACAACGGCTTACCGTGCGTGGACGGCCACCACTTGGCCAATATGTCCAGCGCCACGCTGAGCGAGATGTTTCAGGTACGACAAGACAACCCGCTGCTGGGCCTGGAGCAGCGCGCCGCACTGATGCGCTCGCTGGGCAGCCAACTGGTGGCGTGGAGCGCGCCGTCATTAAGCGCGGCTCGCCCGAGCGCGGTGGTTCAAGCCTATCTGGCCAGTCAAGACCAGCCCGATGCCAACGGCTTGTTGCGCGCGCTGCTGCAAGCGCTTAATCCGATTTGGCCACACGGGCAGTTTTACCGTCACACCGCATTGGGCGATTGTTGGCAATTGCCATGGCTGTCGGCGCACGGCTTGGCAGACGGCTGGATGCCTTTTCATAAACTCACCCAATGGCTGTGCTATTCACTGCAAGAGCCTTTGGCTTGGGGTAAGCAGCCCGTGACCGGTTGGGACGTGCTGACCGCCTTGCCGGAATACCGCAACGGCGGCTTGCTGATCGACGCCGGCGTGATTGAGCCGCGTCAAGCCAACGCCCTGGCCGCGGCCTACACCCCCGACCAAGAAGAGGTGGTGAGCTGGCGCGCGCTCACGGTGGCGCTGATGGACCGCCTGTGGCCTATGGTCTGCGACGCGTTGCGCTGTACACCCGATACGCTTAGCCTCAGCGCCATGCTTGAGGGTGGAACATGGTTAATGGGGCGCGAGCTGGCCTACGCGCGGCGCGGTGGCGAGCCGCCGTTGCGACTGGTAAGTGACGGCACCGTTTTTTAAAAGGAGCAGCTGCATGCAAATCCCTGCCTCGGTTCATTTGGTGCAACACCCGTTGGTGCAACACAAGCTCACGCTGATGCGTCAAAGCCATGTCAGCAGCAGTTCGTTTCGTGCCCTGTTAAACGAAATCTCCATGCTGATGGCGTACGAGGTGTTGCGCGACATGCCCATGGACATGGTCGACATTCAAACCCCGCTTGAGGTCACCCAGGGCCCAGTAATTGACGGCAAGAAGCTGGTGCTGGTGAGCATTTTGCGCGCCGGTACGGGCATTTTGGACGGCATGTTGTCGGTGGTGCCATCGGCTCGGGTGGGGCATATTGGGCTGTACCGCGACCCGCACACCCTGGAAGCCATCGAGTATTACCTCAAAATGCCGCAAGACATGCAATCGCGCGAGGTGGTGATTGTTGACCCCATGCTGGCCACCGGCAACTCGGCGGCCGCGGCGATTGACCGCATCAAAGACATGCAACCGCGGCGCATTAAGTTTGTTTGTTTGCTGGCCTGCCCCGAAGGCATTGCGCAACTCACTGAACAACACCCCGACGTAAGCATTTACACCGCTGCCATTGACCGGCAGCTGGACGATCACGGCTACATTCGCCCTGGGCTTGGGGATGCCGGCGATCGCATCTTTGGCACCAAGTAACTGCCCAACGGGCGCTAGCGATACGGGCTTGATTGCCCCGGTGGTTGCGTTTTAAACCGCCGATGCACCCACCAGTACTGGGTGGGATGCTGCGCCACCCATTGCCCAATGGCGTGGTTCATGTGCTGTGTGGCGTGCTCCACGTTCGCATCACTGGGCAAGCTCATGGTGGGCAACACGTGCACCGCATAGCCCTGGCGCGTCAGCAGCGTAAGCACCGGGCGTACGGTGGCGCCACTGAGCGCCACCAAACGCGGCAACACCGTGGCGGTGGCGGTCGGCACCCCCATGAAGTCAACAAACACCGCGTCGCGCGCGCCCACATCCAAGTCGGGCAGCAAATACAACGCTCCACCCTGGCGCAACCAACGCACCACCTCACGCAATTGACCGCGCTTGGTAAACATCGTGGGCTGGCCAAAGCGGCCACGCCCACGCGTCATCCATCGATTCAGCCAGGCCATGCTTTGCGGCGCATAAATGGTGGCCATGCGGCACTCGGGCTGGCTGCGCGTCAGCGCGGTCCAGCCGGCATCCAGCCCCATAAAGTGCGGCGCCAAATACACCTGCGCACCGCTTTCGCCAAGCTCGCCGTGTACCTTTAAGCGCTTGGCCAACAACGCGGGCGACGCATGCCAAAGCCATACCCGGTCAAGCCAGGTTTGCGCAAAATGCACCATCACCATTAAGCTCCA
>RFXW01000136.1 GCA_009921245.1 Candidatus Fonsibacter lacus
TTTCCTTGGCTGGCTTACGGTTTTGCAAGCCTGTGCGGATTCACGTTGATCACTCGCGTGATACAAGCAAGGCTTTTATGCCGCGGCGATTGACTTTATGAACAAACGGCTTGTCCCGCGCCCCTTGCTGGTCATAACCATTTTGTTGCTGGTGTCGGCGGCATGGTGGGTGGTGGCACGCTTGGGCTTGGATCTCACCGCGTTACAAAACGCCATGTCGTCGTTGCAGGCGTGGTATCAAGCGGCACCGGCGGTTGTGGTGCTGGCGTATGTGTTGCTGTATGTGGTTGCGGCGGCGTTGTCGGTGCCAGGGGCGTTGCTGCTTACCCTGGCCGGCGGTGCCATGTTTGGGTTGGGGTGGGGTGTGCTGTGGGTTTCGTTGGCATCCACCGCTGGGGCCACGTTGGCGATGTTGGTTTCGCGCCATGTGCTGCGCGACTGGGTGCAAAGCCGTTGGGCGTCTCGCATGCGCGACCTGCAGCAGCGGTTGCAGCAGGACGGGCCTTGGGTTTTACTCAGCCTGCGTTTGGTGCCGGTGGTGCCGTTTTTTTTAATCAATGTGGCCGCTGGGCTCACCCAGCTTAGGGTAGGGACGTTTTGGTGGGTGAGTCAACTGGGGATGCTGCCGGCCACCTTGGTTTACGTGAACGCCGGCACCCAACTGGCCTCCATACGCAGCCTGTCGGACGCGGCCTCGCCCACGGTGTGGGGGGCGTTGGTTCTGTTGGCGGTGTTGCCGTGGCTTGCTCGGCCGCTGGTTAAGCTGCTGCAGCATCGGCGCGCGCTGGCGCCCTGGCGAGCGCAGCGCCCCAGTCGCTTTGATCGCAACTTGGTGGTGATTGGTGGTGGTGCCGCGGGCTTGGTGGCGTCGTATGTGGCCGCGGCGGTAAGCGCCAAGGTTACCCTGGTTGAAGCCTCGGCGCTGGGTGGCGATTGTCTGTATCACGGGTGTGTACCAAGCAAGGCCTTGATTCGTTGTGCCGCGTGGGCGCACCATATGCGACAAGCGAACGTCCACGGTGTATCTGCCCAGGCGGTGACCGTGGATTTTGCGGCGGTGATGCGTCGTGTGCGCGAGGTGATTGCAGCGATTGAGCCGCACGACAGCCCAGCCCGCTACACGGCTTTGGGTGTGGAAGTGGTGCAAGGCCGTGCGGTGTTGGAGTCGCCTTGGCATGTTTGCATCACCTTGCCCGATGGCAGCGAGCAGCGGCTGTCGACCCGGGCGGTGGTGCTGGCCACCGGTGCCTCGCCAATCATTCCGCCTGTGCCTGGTATTCAGGGTGCGCCGTGTGTCACATCCGATACCCTTTGGCAGCATCTGGCTTCGCTGAACCATGCCCCGGCGCGGTTGATCATGGTTGGCGGGGGTCCCATGGGCTGCGAATTGGCACAAGCCATGGCCAGGCTGGGCTCGCAGGTCACACTGGTGGAACGGGGGCAGCGCCTGTTATCGAATGAAGACCCCGAGGTTGGCGCAGCCGTGGCCGAGGCGTTGCAGGCCGATGGCGTGTTGCTGCGGCTGCAACATGGCTTGCAGGCGGTGCAAACAACCGAACACGGACATGTTGCGGTTATCACGCACGGGGAGCAGCGGCACGATGTACCGTTTGATCTGCTGGTTTTTGCCGTGGGTCGATTGCCCAAAACCCAAGGTTTTGGCCTCGAAGCCCTGGGTTTGCAGGGGCCACGGGTGGTGCAGAGTAACGAGTATTTGCAAACCCTTTGCCCCACGGTTTTTGTGGCTGGGGACGCCACTGGGCGTCAACCATTCACGCATGCCGCCGCGCATCAGGCGTGGCACGCCACGGTGAACGCGTTGTTTGGGTGGGCCTGGCGGGTGCGGTTGGACAACCAAGCCATGCCAGCGGTAACCTTCACCGACCCCGAGGTGGGACGGGTGGGATTCAACGAGGCCGAGGCGCGCGCGCACGCGGTGTCCTATGAAGTCACGCGGTACAACCTAGCCGAACTCGACCGAGCCATTACCGACGGGCAAACCCAAGGCTGGATCAAGGTGCTGACGGCGCCCGGCAAGGACACCATACTCGGCGTTACCTGGGTTGGCGCCCACGCGGGTGAGGGCTTAGCCGAATTCGCTTTGGCCATGCGCCACCGACTGGGTTTGGGCGCGGTGTTGCGCACCCTGCACCCTTACCCCACTTGGTCTGAGGCGGCCAAGGCCACCGCCGGGCGCTGGCGCCAAGACCATGCGCCCCAGCACGTGTTGCGCTGGTTGGAGCGACTGCACCGATGGCGGCGTGGCTAGCGTTGGCCAACCTGGAGCAGCGGGGCGCCTGCTTGAGGCGCAAGTACCTCACCCACGATGGCCGCCTGCGTGTAGCCCGCGTGACGCAGCGCCAACACACAAGCTGCCGCTTGGCCAGCCGGCACACTGGCCAATAGGCCACCAGCGGTTTGCGGATCAAGCCCAAGCTGTAAGTAAGCCTTGGGTAATGCCTGATCAATCGCCCACGCCGCCACACGTCGCTCATTGGCGGGCTGCAGCGAGCTGTGCAAACCCTGCTCAAAGCATTCCAGCGCACCCGAAAGAGCGGGCACCTGATTCATCCAAATCGCCACGCGTTGGCGCGAGGCTTGTGCCATTTGGTGGGCGTGTCCCAACAAGCCAAAGCCGGTCACGTCGGTGCAGGCGGTTGCGCCCATGGATCGACATATCGCCGAGGCTTGTTGGTTGCTCAAGCGCATGCAATCAAGCGCTTCATCCAGCCAACGGCCAACCCCTTGTCCCAAGCCGTGTGCTGCCCACAACACACCGGTGCCCAGGGGTTTGGTCAGCACCAGCGCTTGTCCCGGTTGCAAAGCGTTTTGTCGCATGCCCGTTGCGTTCGCGCTGGGTAAGGTGCCGTTGACCACAAAGCCTATGCCCACCTCCACGCCCTCGGCGGTGTGGCCGCCTACCAGCGTGCAGTGGGCTTGGTTGAGCACCTGCAAGGCACCGTGCATGAGCAGACGCAAGGTGTCTTCGGTTGGCTCAGGCAAACCGGGCGGCAACGTCACAATGGCTTGGGCACTGTGCGGCGTGGCCCCCATGGCATACAGGTCGCCCAGGGCGTGGTTGGCCGCCACCTGACCCAGCACAAACGGGTCGTCGGTAAAGGCTCGAAAAAAATCCACGCTTTGCACCCACACCTGCTGCGCGGGCAGGGCCAACACCGCGGCATCGTCCGCTTGGTCCAGGCCGGCGAGCACCTCAGGCCGGGCAACAGGTTGCAGGCCATGCAGCGCGCGGCTCAAAATATCGGCCCCCACTTTTGCGGCGCAGCCGCCACAGCGCATGGCTTGGGCTTGTGCCAGCGCGGCTTGTTCATGTGGCGCCAGCGTTGGGTGGCTCGCAGTCTCAGGCAAGGGCTTGGAGGGTGCCTTGCCCATGGCCGGCATGTGCGTAAAACGCCGCATAAAACGGCGGTCCAGCCAGACCTTCCAGTGCCACACCCAAGCGCCTTGGGCAAACCACCGTCCGCGCGATGCCACCGCGTGCCGCGGGCCCGTACCCAGCAGGGCCAGCCACTGCGTTTGCGGCCGATAAGGCTGCGGCTTTTTACCCTGCAACACCCGCTGCAGGTTGCGTGCCAGCGGCTGACCCATACGCACCGCAAATACGCCGGCTTTGGCCAGCGGCTGCGTGACCAAGCTGGCCACGTCACCCACGGCAAAAACACGTTCGTCGTTCAACGTTTGCAAGGTGGGTTGAACTTGAATGAAACCCTGCTCGTCCAGCGCCAAGTGGGTGTGCTGCAGCCACGGTGCGGCCGCCGCTTGGGTTGCCCATAGTGTGTGTACGCTGGGTAGCGTGGTGCCATTGCTCAGTTGCAGGTGCTCAGGTTGCACCTGGGTTACGCTGGCCGCCGTATGCAGTGCAATGCCTTGCTGCTGCAAGATGTGGGTCAGCGTGCTGCGTACCCGGGCATTGTGGGTGGGGAGCACGCTGTCGCTGTTGGTAACCAACGCAAAGCGTAAGTCCTGCGGGTTGTGGCCTGCGCGCTCACGCTCGTGGCGCAGTCGATGGGCCATGGCCAGTACCAATTCCACCCCACCTGCGCCGCCCCCCACCACTGTGATTGGGCCGGGCGCGGCCATGGCGGGTAAGGTCGCAAGCATGCGCTGCCACGCTTGGTTGAATGCCGCGATGGGCTTAACCGCAATGGCGTGGGATGACGCACCCGGCACACCGTCCAGATTCGGCGACGAGCCAATGTTGATGCTCAGCACGTCGTAGCGT
>RFXW01000137.1 GCA_009921245.1 Candidatus Fonsibacter lacus
TATTTATTGGGGACAGGTTATTTATTTGGCGGCCGTCCCGGCTGACCCGGTCGCAGTCGACGCCCTGTTTTTAGCTCAAGCTGGCGCACGAAGTCGGCGTCACCAATTGCCAAACCGGCCTGCACTGTGCTTTCAATTCTTTTCATGGCAGGCCCTAAGTTCCAAGTGAGCACCAACTTCGAATACGCCGCTTCGCGCGCAAACGGGGTGTTCCCCAGCCCCCAATAACCGCTTAGGGCAACCAGGCCGCGCTGTACCGTGTGCCCTGCGTAGTGGCCGTGGCTGCTCCACGTCCATTGATGGGGAGACTCCACCGCGCCATCGCTTACTGCCAACCAATCGCAAAAGGCCATGCCGTCCAGCCCGTGCCGTTCGAGTTGCAAGAGCCCCGCGCGAAAGCGCCCATCCCACAGGGTTCCGCGCCGCGCATGGCGTGCGTTAAAGCCACGCACGTAGCGCCTGCCAAAGCTTTGCACCCAACGCGACAACGCCGTGCTGTCGACGGGCGTGGCCAAGAGTGCCACACGGTAAGGACTCAGGCCGTAGGCGTGCAGGCTGACGCCTTGCTCAATCGCCACCGCTTGCAACGCCTCAAGGCAGGCGTGGCGATCGACATCGTCGCGCGCGATGGTTTGCCCATCGTGCCCGCGCAGCAGCAACATATGCAAGTGGTTGGGCAAACACAATCGGGTTTGACGCGCCATGGCGGGAACTAGGCGTCAAAGATGCGGTGCCCTGTGAGCCGTTCATGCTCGCGCAGGGCAAAACGATCGGTCATGCCGGCAATGTAATCGGTGACACCGCGCGGGCTCACCGCCTGCCCGGGCGGCATGGGCAGGGCGCCGGTTAGGTAGGCGGTAAACAGCTCGCGCACCACCCGCTGCCCTTGCTCCATGCTGTGGCTGACTTGCGGGTGGCGGTACAGGCAGCGCATCAAAACCGACTTGAGCTGCTGCAAACCTTGCGCCACCGGCGCCGAGAACTGCACCAACGGAGGCCCTGCGCGCACCGCGTCGGCCGAATCCGGTTGATGTTGTTGCAACCGCAACTGGGTGCTGTCCACCAAATCGTGTACCAGCAAACTCAGCAGTGCACGCAACACCATGTACAACTCACGCCGCGTCAGCGCTGCCTGCGGCGCCAGATTGGCCTGATGGCAGGCACGCTGCCACAAATCGAGCGGCCACAACAGCTCGGGGGTCAGCAGCGCCGAACGCAAGCCGTCGTCGATATCGTGGGTGCAGTAGGCGATTTCGTCTGCCAAGTTACACAGCTGCGCCTCCAGCGACGGCTCACCGCCGTGCAAAAACCGCGCCCCAACACCGCCGGGCTCCTGCGCCTCCAGCACGCGGGCGTGGCGTGCGGCGCAGTGTTTAAGAATGCCCTCGCGGGTTTCAAAACACAAGTTGAGTCCATCAAAGGCGGTGTAGCGCTGCTCGAGTTTGTCCACCACCCGCAAGCTTTGCAAGTTGTGTTCAAACCCCTGCAAACCAGGCTCCGACGCCGGCTCATTCAAGGCCCGCCAAGCTTGATTCAATGCATCTTGGCCGGCGTGACCAAAAGGCGTGTGCCCCAAATCGTGCGCCAATGCAATGGCCTCCACCAAATCCTCATGCAAGGCCAAACGCCGCGCCGCGCTACGCGCCAGCTGCGCGACTTCGAGCGAATGCGTTAAGCGGGTACGAAACAAATCACCCTCGTGGTTGATGAACACCTGGGTCTTGTAAACCAAGCGACGAAAGGCGCCGCTGTGAATCACGCGGTCGCGGTCGCGCTGATACGCGTTACGCGCGCCGTCGTCAGGCTCGGGTAGGCGACGCCCCCGTCCCGATTGGGGGTGACTGGCGTAAGGCGCCAAGCCCTGGGTCACGACAACCCGGCTTGGCCCAACATGGCCAACACCTCGTCGTCGGGCACGGCCACCACCTCAGCCTGCCCCATGCGTGGCACCAACACATAGCGCACCGCCGCAGCTTGGGCTTTTTTGTCGCCGCGCATCAACGCCAGGTAGCGCGCCGCTTGCGCGTTGGCCGCCACACCTGGCAACGCCGGGGCGTCAACCGGCAAGCCAGCGGCCTGCAGCAGGCGCAACAACCGATCGTAAATGGTGCCGTCGTGGCCCAATTGACGCGCCAAACGCGCCGCCAGCACCATGCCCGCGGCCACCGCCTCGCCATGCAGCCATTGGCCATAGCCCATCCCGGCCTCGATGGCGTGCCCAAAGGTGTGGCCAAAATTCAACCAGGCGCGCATGCCCTGCTCGGTTTCGTCTTGCGCCACCACCCACGCCTTGATTTCACAACTGCGGCGCAGCGCCAACTGCAAAACCTGTGGCTCGCGCGCAACCAACGCCGGCATGGATTGTTCCAACCAGGCAAAAAAATCCGGGTCAACAATGGGGCCCAGCTTAATGATCTCAGCCAAGCCGGCAGCATATTCGCGCGGCGGCAGGCTTTGCAACACCGCGGTATCGCACACCACACGTTGCGGTTGATAAAAAGCGCCAATCATGTTTTTACCCAAGGCATGATTGACCGCCGTTTTACCGCCCACTGATGAATCGACCTGCGACAACAACGTGGTGGGAACCTGAACAAATGGCACGCCGCGCATGTAACACGCCGCCGCAAAACCGGTCATGTCGCCCACCACGCCACCGCCCAAGGCGTACAACACGGTGTGACGATCGGCTTGATGCCGCAGCAAGGTATCGAAAATTGTCTGCAGATGTTGCCAGTCTTTGTGCTCCTCACCATCGGGCAAGGTGTGCACCAGCACCCGGGGGTGATGCGCTTGCAGCGCCCGCTCAAGGATTTGCGCATACAACGGCCCCACCACGTCGTTGGTCACAATCAATGCGGTATGGGCCGCTGGCAGCTGCGCCCATGTGGTGCTGTGCGCCAACAGGTTTTGGCCCAACACGATCGAGTAGCTGCGCGCCCCAAGCTCAATGCGCAACGGCTGGGTGGTGGGGGCGGTGGTAAACGGCGGTAAAGAGCTCATACGCATCAACGGACTAACAGGCCACGAGTGTAGCGCCGCCAGCCCAACCTAAGCGGCCGATAAACCCGCCACGAGCTCGCGCAGGGCGCGCGACAAACTGCCGTGATCGGTGGGCAGCACCAGTTGCGCCACCTGGCGGTAGATCGGGTCGCGCTGCGCGTGCAGCTGTTGCAGCTTTTGCAGTGGGTCGTCGGTTTGCAACAAAGGCCGTGCGCGATCATGGCGCAAACGCCGCCACAAGGTGTTGGGCGAGGCACACAAGTACACCGTGTAGCAGGCCCGCGCCAGCGTTTGCCGATTGGGCTCGCGCAACACCGCGCCGCCACCGGTGGACAACACCGAGGCACCACGCAACACCAATTGCTCCAGCATCTCAGTCTCTAGAGCTCGAAAAGCCTCTTCGCCGTGGCTTTCAAACCATTGGCGAATGCTGCACCCAATGTGCGCCTCAATTTCGGCGTCCACGTCCCAAAGCGGCAGGTCGAGGCGCTGCGCGAGCATGCGCCCCAACGTGGACTTGCCCGAGCCCGGCATGCCCACCAAGGCCACGATGTTAGGACGGTTGTCCATCGGCGTTGATCAAGCGCGGCGTAATGAAGACCAACATCTCGGCTTGCTGCCGGCGTTCGGTTTGGCTGCGAAACAACCGCCCCAACAACGGCACGTCACCCAGCACCGGCACCTTGGCGCCGGTTCGGTCGTCGGTTTTTTCCAAAATTCCACCAATCACCACCGTCCCTCCGTCTCGCACCAACACCTTGGATTTCACCCGCCGGGTGTTAATGGTCATGCCCTGCGCTGTGTCCACACCGCGTGAGTCGTTGCTGATGCTCACTTCGAGCATGATATTCCCCTCGGGCGTAAGGGTTGGCGTGACCTCCAGGCGCAGGTTGGCTTTGCGAAACGATACCGCGGTTGCGGTCTCGCCCACCGCTTGTTGATATGGAAATTCGGTGCCTTGCTCGATCACGGCGGTGCTGCGGTCAGCGGTTACCACGCGAGGGTTAGAAAGCAACCGACCACGCCCGGTTTGTTCGAGGCCAGAGATTTCGGCCGCCAAAATACTTCGGCCATCGGGGGCAATCACGGACAGCGCCGCGCTGGCGGCGGTTGCGCCACCCAGACCCGCGGCGGGCAACGACACCCCTGGGACCAGGTCGGTGGCCAGCGCCACTTCGGAAGGCGGCGCGTGCCCAGGTGTGGCTGGGCGCTCGCCAGCGCTTGGTT
>RFXW01000138.1 GCA_009921245.1 Candidatus Fonsibacter lacus
AGCGGCAAGCCTGGGCCAACGAGGTGGGCGCCCAACTGCAAGGCACGTGGAGTGCGTCAACGCAACGGTGGGAGGGGGCCTTGTGGTCCACCGCGCTGGCCTGGCTAGGGGTTAGTGCATGTCAAACCGATATTCTTTGGGCGCCGCAAACGCGGGCGCAGACCGACTGGTTGGCGGTGTTGCCTGGCGATTCGGGCCCGTTGCCGCAGGCGCTGCTGCAGCACTGGGGGGCGAGGGGCTTGTTGTTGCCGCCATTGGCCGCCGTGGACTTGGCACCTTCTGCGGTGCAGGCCACGCCGTGCCACGACATGGCGCAAGAGGCACTGGCGGCGGCGGGGCAGGTGTGGCACGCGCTTGAGCGTGAGGGGGTGCCAAGGGTGGCGCTGGTGTCTCAGGATCGACGGGTGGTGCGTCGCGCCACCGCGTGGCTGGCCTCGCGTGGGGTGGTGGTGCAAGATGAGGCGGGTTGGCGTTTGTCCACCACCCGCGCGGGCGCCGAGTTGTGGGCGCTGCTGCAAGAACAAGCGGCCCACTGGGGCGAGCGCATGCCGTTGCATCAATGGTTGCAGCGCTTGCAGCAGGCATGGGTGGCCGCAGCGCCAAGCCACGATTGGCAACACGACGCCGCGGCTGAACAAGTGGCGCTGGCGCTGGGCCTGCGCCATCCGCTGTCGCACTGGCAAGCATTGGGCGATGCGGTTGACAAGCCCATGCCGGCCTCGGTGTTCAAGCGCTGGGTGCGCCAAACGCTGGAGTACCAAAACTTCAATCCGCCGCGCCCCGCGCAAAGCGCGCAAGTGATGGTGCTGCCCACCGCACACGTGCTGGGGCGCAACCTAACGCATTGGGTGATGCCGGGCTGCGACCATGTGAGTCTGCCCATGGCACCGTCGGTGCAGCCTGGCCTGTCTTTGGCGCAGCGCAACGCACTGGGGCTGCCGTCGCGCGAGCAGCTGAGTGAGCGCTTGGGTCAAGCGGTGGCGTGTGTCACCGCCATGCCGCAGGTGAAGTTGTTGTGGCGCCGACAGCACGCGGGCGAAGCCCTGTTGCCTTCGCCATGGTTGCAACGCTGGTTGGCGCCGGCGCTTGAGGCCAGCAACGGGCCAGCCGCCATGCCTGGCGTTTTGGGGCAGCGCTGGCGCGCGCCGTCGCCCGCGCGCCCAGCACCTTGCGCGGCGGAGCAGTTGCCCGTGCGTGTTTCCGCCACCAGCCTGCGACGTTTGCGGCAGTGTCCTTATCAGTTTTACGTGCACGACGTGTTGGGACTGCGTGCTGCGGACGAGGTTGAGCCGCTGGCAACCAGGCGTGAGCTGGGTAACTGGTTGCACGATGTGTTGAAACGTTTTCATGACGACCCGCGCCAATACCAAACGCCAGCGGTGCAGGCGCAGTGGCTGCAGGACTGCGCCCAAGTCGCGCGCGCCACGCACCAGCTCACCGACGCCCGTTTTTTACCTTTTGCCTCGCTTTGGGCGGCCTTGGCGCAGGCCTACTTGGATCACTGGCAGCACGAGCAAAGCCAAGGCGTGCATTGTCAGTATGTGGAGCATAGGCTGGAGATGCCATGGCATGGCACCACGCTGGTGGGCGCCTTGGATCGTGTGGACCAGCTGGCATCAGGCAATGAGTGGCGCGTGGTTGATTACAAGTTCGAAGCGCCAGAAAAAAGCCGCAAACGCGTGCGGCTGACACAAGAAGACTGGCAGGCTGCGGTCTACACCGCGCTGTGGCAGCATGCCAAGCCGCAGGCCTCGCTGAGCATGGCTTACCTCACCATCAGCGACCGCGGCTTGTTGCAATCGAACAAGCCGGTGCAGTGGCATCACCCGCAATCGACCGTGGCGGATCGGCAGGCGCACTTGGAGGCGCTGGCAGAGGATTGGCAGCGCCTGCGCCAAGGCGAGGCACTGCAGGCCATGGGTAATCAAAAGGCCTGCACGGTGTGCCAGGCGCGCGGTGTGTGTCGTCGCGACTTTAGGGTCGGCGCATGAACGACACCGGCTACACCATCAACGGCCAGCCCGCCTTGGCCAAAGACTTTTACGCGGTGGCGTGCAACCCCCAACGGCACGTGGTGGTGGAGGCGTGTGCGGGTGCTGGCAAGACTTGGATTTTGGTGGCACGCATGGCCCGTGCCATGCTTGAGGGGGCGGCGCCTGGCTCGTTGCTGGCCATTACCTTTACCCGTAAGGCCGCCGGTGAGATGCGTGGTCGTTTGTTTGCCTTGCTGGCCGAATGGGCCGGTATGGACGACGAGGCGCTGACCGATGCGCTGCAAGCACGCGGCGTGGGGCGGGTGGACGCCGATTTGTTGGCGCGCGCGCGCGCCCTGCACCCCCAGGCTTTGCACGCGCTTGAGGGGGTGCAAATTGCCACCTTTCACGGCTGGTTCGCCAGCTTGCTGCAGCACGCGCCGCTGGAGGTGCTGCAGTCACTCGATTTGCCGGCGCACGCCACACTGCAAGACAACGATGCCGACCTACGCCGCGCGTTGTGGCCCGCCTTTTACGAGCATGTGGCCGACCACAGTGAGTTGAGCGAGGCGTTGCAAGAGGGCATTCGCGTGCTGGGCATGCACGGCATGCAGAGCGCTTTGAACTCGGTGCTTGGGCGTCAACTTGAATTCACGCGCGCGCAGCAAGCGGGCATTTTGTTGTCGTCGGTGCAGTCGGTGGCGCAACGTTTTCCGGCGTGGGCGCACGTGACCGATTGGGCCAAGGTATTGGAGCAAACGCCGTTTTTGCAGCAAGCGGGCTGGGCGCTGCTAAAGGACATGGCGCAGGCCGCGCGCGGCGCCAAAGGGCGGCAAGCGCACAAGCAGGTGGAAAAAATGCAGTTGGCCCTTGAAACCAACAACTGGGCTGATGTGCGCAGCACGCTGCTGACCGAAAAAAACCTGCCGCGCATGGCGGTGCCGGGCCAAGACAGCCCCCATTACCGTGCCATGCTGGCATGGATAGAAGAGGTTGATCAAGCGCAACACCAAGCCAGCTGCCACGCGCATCAGCGGCGCATGGTGCAGCTTGGCGAGGCGTTGTTGCACGTATGGCGCCGGCTCAAGCAGCAACAAGGCGTGATAGACATGAACGATGTCGAGCGCGCCGCCGAGCGACTGCTTGGCGACCCTGAGGTGTCGGGCTGGGTACAGCAGCGTTTGGACGCGCGCATCAAGCATGTGTTGATCGACGAATTTCAAGACACCAACCCGGTGCAGTGGCACGCCGTGCGTGCCTGGCTGGAGGCCTACGCCGGTGTCGGTGGGGGTGAGGCACCGAGCGTGTTTGTGGTGGGTGATCCCAAGCAGTCGATTTATCGCTTTCGCCGAGCCGACGCGCGGGTGTTTGTGCAAGCGCGTCAGTGGTTGCAACAAGCGCACGGCGCGAGCTGGTTGGGGTGCGACCTAACGCAACGTTGCGCCGAACCGGTGGTGCAGCTGGTGAATCAAGGCATTGTGGCGCGCGCCCAAGGCGTGCCCGATGCGCCTGAATTTCGCGAGCACCGCAGTGCGCGGGCGCGACCAGGCGCCTCGGCGGTGTGGCGCCTGCCATTGGCAGAGGCGCCACCGCGTCAAAAACCGGCGGCAGGCACCGACGCATGGCGCGACACACTGCGCGAGCCCGTGCCTGAGCCCGAAGACGCAGCCGCGCAACGCGAGGCCGATGCGTTGGCACAGTGGCTGCGCGACATGCTGCACACGCAAGGGTGGCAGCCTGCGGATGTGCTGGTGCTGGCTCGCCAAAACAGCCGCTTGGCGCTGCTGCAAGAGGCCCTTACACGGCACCACGTGGCGGCCAGCATGACCGACCGTACCTTGCTGCGCGACAGCCCAGTGGTTACCGACGTGGCGGCCCTGGTGCAAGCGTGCATACCCCCATACCCCGATTTGGCGCTGGCGCATGCGCTGCGCACGCCGCTGTTTGGCGCCAGCGATGCGCAACTGGCAGCCTTGGCGCGCGCGGCGCAGCCGCTGCCCGCCGACCCCGGGTGCGGTCGCTGGTGGCGCGCGCTGCATCAACCCAACGCTGGGCATGGCCTGAACCAGGGCTGGTCAGCCCCTATCAAGCAGGTGGCGGCTGCGCTGCAGGCCCTGCCGCCGCACGACGCCATGGTGGCGACGCTGGACGGCCTAGACGCCTTTAACGCCTACGCGCGCAGCGTACCGGCCAGCATGTGGCCCTCGGTGCAAGCGCAACTGGACGCCGTGTTGGACACCTCGCTGCAACTGCAA
>RFXW01000139.1 GCA_009921245.1 Candidatus Fonsibacter lacus
CGGCACAGCGTGCTTTTGCCTGTGGATTCGGCCCCTATCACCGCCACACACAGCACGTCATTCATGACGAAGCGCCAGGGCCTGCGTTGGGCGCCCGCTGCGAGGTTTGCTGACGCAGGCGTTCCAAGTCTTGCGGGGTATCCAGATCGCAGGTGTAGTGGGTGTTAACGGTGTCCATCCAGCACACCTGATCGGGGTGCGCTGCACGCCATTCACGTCCCATGGGCGGTTGCTCTTGCGCCAGCCATTGCTTGGCCAAAGCCGCCTCAATCACCACCGGGTTGCCCGGCTGGTGGCTACCGTCGGTATGCTTCACCCGGGGCACCACCATGGCGCGCTCTCCACGATGTTCAAACGCGTGCAGCAAAGCCACCACATCTGCCGCGGTCATCAGCGGTTGGTCAACCAACGCCAACACCACACCGTGCATACCCGGTGTGACGGCTTGCAGACCAAGCCGCACCGATGCCTCTTGCCCCACGTTGGGTTGAGCGTGTCGCACACAGCGCACATCCGCGGTTTCGGGGTTGGCCAGCAAAGCGGCTTGCACCGCGTCAGCGTAATGCCCCAGCACCACCACCACCTCACCCACGCCAGCCTCGCGCAAAACTTGAACTTGGCGCTGCACCAGCGGCTGGCCCTCAAACTCCAACAAGCCCTTGGCTTGATGTCCCATGCGGCTGCCGGCACCCGCAGCCAGCAGCACCGCGGCCACATTGGCTCGGCTTTGTATTTGATTTTTAGCCTGCCTAGCCGCACGTCGCCCCGGCGTGCCCATGATGTACAACACCACCGCCAAGGGTGCCACACCGTAAAGCAACAAAGTCATGAAGGCGCCAAGTACGGTGCCGTTGGGGTGCACGGCCTCGGCCACGGCCATCATCACCACCACGTACATCCAACCAATGGCAACCAGCAACATAAAAATACACCCGTTGTGCGTGCAGCCGCAACGCAAGCGGCTAGCGGTACACCCCGTCCCATGGCTTGTCGTCGAGCACGGCGTGTAAACCGTCATCCGAGACGCTGGGGCGATTTTGGGTGAACAAGTTGGCGGCGTTGACCACGGCGTAATCCATGTAACCCAGCCGCGCCACCGGCTGCAAAGCGTTCATGTCAATGCGTCCATCGCGCAGCACCGACTCGTCGATGTACACCGCCACCACCTCGCCAAAAACCACGGTGCTTTGCCCATGCTTGCTGCGCTGCGGTGACGGCAGCGTGATGCACTGCCACACCCGGCACTCAAGTGCCACCGGACTTTGCGCCACACGCGGCGCCTGCACTGCCAGCGAGGGGGCGGGGGTCAGGCCAGCCAAGGCAAATTCGTCTACCTCCGGGCGCACCGAAGCCGACGACAGGTTCATGGCACGCACCATGTCGTAGGTGGCCAACGAGCAGGTGAATTCGCCGCTGCGCTGCACGTTGGACAGGGTGTCTTTGGTGCCACTCGAGGCAAACATCACCATGTAAGGGTCGTCACTGACGGCGTTAAAAAAACTATAGGGTGCCAGGTTGTAGCCGCCGTCGGCGCCTACGCTGGCGATCCAGCCAATGGGCCGCGGCGAGACAATGGCTTTAAACGGGTCGTGGCGCAGCCCGTGGTCGTTGATGGAGGTAAGGTAATGCATGGACCAAGGCCGTTGCTACGGCAGCGTGATGAAAGACGCGAGTATGCCAGCCACCGCCAATACCACGCCCATGAGCAGGATTTCAAGGTTAATCGCGCGCTTGAGCGCCTGCAGCGCGCCGGCCTCTTGTCGCTGCAAAGCGGGCACCAAGAGCCACTTGTTGCGTGCGCCCATGGCGTACAACAGTGCAACCAGCAGCAGCTTGAATCCCAGCAACCTGCCGTACGGTGTACCCACCAAAGTCTGCCAATCGCCTACCAAAGCCCAAGCAAGGATCAGCCCAGACCCCGCCAATAAAGCCAGGTACGCCCAACCCAAATAGCCAAAGCGAATCATGACTTGCGGCAGCGTCGCGGTCAGTGGCGGCATACTGCTCGCTGTGCCGCATAACCAACGCAGCGGCAGCAGTGACCCCGCCCAATAAACCCAGCCCAAGGCATGGGCAACGACAAGCCAACGGCCCCAGCCACCCAAATCGGTGGCGTGTCCCGACATAGATGGTGCGATCAATACCAAAGCGCCTGCCACCAGCGCCGTGTGGTCGCGCCAGCGCTGCGCCACCGGGGCCAGCGCCAACAGCCCAATCCCACCTATCCACCAACCCGGAAGCATCTGACCTATTTGGGTTTGCCACACCAGGCCGAGTATCACGGGGTCAACCATACCCCGAACCTCCCCAGACAAATCCATGGCCACCAGCGGCACCCCTAAGCTGGCCAGCGCCAACAAGGCATAGGCGCCGTATCGAATCTTTTGTATCCAATAAGGACGTTGTTGTGGCCCCAGCAAGGCACCGAAGTGCAGCCAAAAAAAAGCCATTCCCAGCGTCCACACCACCGTGGCGTAACACGCCAGGCGCCACACGCCCCCGACCCATGTCATGGCATCCATCATGGGTTAGGGGGTGGCGATTTCAAAGTGCCACTGCCCCTTGATGACGTGCCCATCCGCACTCAGTGCTCGCCAATGCACGGTATGGCGGCCCGCCCCCGGTTGCCCCAAAGGAACCCGATGACGTTTAGCGACCGACATCAAGGTGCCCCCCTTCAGCTCAATGGTTTGGCTCTGGCCGTCGGTGCGTGTTAACTTGATTAACCGGGTGGGTTGCTTAAACACCAGTTCGGCTGTCAGTGGATTGGCAGCATGGGTCACCACGCCCTGCGGGCTGGTTTGCAAGAGCGGAGTGTGCGCCACCGCCGCTGACCCAGTGGCCAAACCCAACATCAGCCAAAGCAAGGCAGGCAACCATCTGGCGCTTACATGCACGGAGCAGGTCAATTGGGACAAGTGCTTGGCCTCGTTATGATGCAATTTTCATACTAACGCAAAGCCGGCAGCCATGGCACCGGTGCTGTCATTGCCACATGCCTCATCCTGACTCTCCCTCCCCCGATGTGTTGATTGTTGGCGCCGGGCCGTGTGGTTTGACCCTGGCAATTGAATTGGGGCGTCGCGGGATTGCGACTTGGGTGGTTGACACCAAAACGGGCACGGCCTTTAACCCGCAAGCCAATGCCACACAAGCGCGCACCATGGAGCTTTTTCGGCGGCTCGGGTTCGCGCACGAGATCAGGCAACTTGGGCTGCCGCCCACCCACCCCACCGACATCGCCTACTTCACGCGCGTGTTTCAGCACGAATTGGCGCGTTTGCGGCTGCCCACGGCCAGTCAGGCGGCGCAAGTGGCACGCGTGTCGCAGGGCTCATGGCAAACGCCCGAACTGCCGCATCGCGTGTCGCAAAAATACGTCGAGGCAACGTTGCTGCGTCACGCCCAAGCACTACCCAACGTCCGTATATTGTTTGAGCACGAGTTGCTTGCCCTGGAGGCGCACGACACACACGTGGTGGCCACCTTACAAGACCACACCCAAGCGCAAGGCGGCCGTTACACCCACCACATACCGTTTTTGGTGGGCGCTGACGGCGCACACAGCAGGGTACGCAAAACCTTAGGTATCGCGTGGGAGGGAGAAACGGGTGTGAAGCGCGAGTTCATGGGCGGCAAAACCCTGGCGGTGTACCTACGTTGCCCCACCTTTTACCAACAGTTGCCGCATGACCCAGCCTGGATGTACGTCTCCTTCAACCCGCAACGCCGAGCGTTCTGGGTCACGGTCAACGGCCAAGATGAATTTGCCATGCACGCCGCACTGCACGACCACGAAGACGCGTCCAACTGGGGGCCCGCGCATGCTGCGCAACTGGTCACCGAGGTGTTGGGTGTTGCCCTTGATGTTGAGGTGCTGTCCATGCGCACATGGATCGCTGGGCACGCACTGACCGCGCAGCGTATGCAACACGGACGGGTATTTTTGGCCGGGGACGCCGCCCATTTGTTCACCCCCACCGGTGGCCTGGGTTACAACACCGCTGTCGAAGACGCGGTCAACCTAGGCTGGAAATTGGCCAGTACACTCAAAGGCCACGCCGGCCCCGAATTGTTGGCAAGCTACGAACAAGAGCGGTTGCCCGTGGCCCAACGCAACACCGGCTACGCCCGTGGCTTTGCGCAAAACATTGGCACCTTTGCCGCCGA
>RFXW01000140.1 GCA_009921245.1 Candidatus Fonsibacter lacus
GTACACGTTTTTGGCGCCCGCTAACACACCCTAAAAGTGCTGGGTCGAGGACCATAAAAACCGTTTAACCGAGGATAGACTGACTCATAAAAATGAGTTCTTAAGTTCGTTTATTTTTCGGTAGTTACAGAGGAGGCATTGAGAGACCCGTCGGTTCCCACTGACTGATACGCCGCTTCCCGCATAGGTCAAGCGTTTCGATACAACGGGTAAATTCTGCTGCCGCTATACAAACAAGGCAAGAAAAAGGTGTGCTACAGGTGTGCTACAGAAATTTTCACACACCAAGATTTGTAACCTATTGATTTATATAGGAAAAGTGGTAGGGCGTGTAGGACTTGAACCTACGACCAACGGATTATGAGTCCGCTGCTCTAACCAACTGAGCTAACGCCCCGTGTGTATCACGCTTGCCAGCGGGCGATAGCCCCGGCGCCCCCATTCTATGCAGATGGGCGCGGCGGGTTGAGCGCTTGGCTCACCATTTTGGCGGTGATCACAATGTGAATCATGCGATCGTAGGGCATGCGCGTGGGGCCGATCACGCCCAGCGCGCCCACCACCTCGCCGCCCACTTCGTAGGGCGCCGATACCACCGATATGTCTTCGTAGGCTTCGGCCAATGGGCTTTCGCCCCCAATGAATATTCGCACGCCGTCGGCTCGGTGCGAGCTTTCAAGCAACCGCGCGAGCTGAGCTTTTTGCTCGAACAAATCAAACATACGGCGAAGGTTGTTCATGTCGGCCGAGAACTCGGACACCGAAAACAGATTGCGCTCACCCGACACCACCACTTCGCTGCCGCTGGCCTCAGGGCTGTCTTGTTCAGCCACGGCGGCTTGCATAAGAGCGGCAATATCAGCGCGCAGGGCACGCATTTCTTGCTGTAAGCGTTGCCGTACCTCTTCCATGGTCAAACCGGCGTAGTGGGCGTTTAAATAGTTGGCAGCCTCGGTTAACTCGGTTTGCTGGTAGTCGGCCGGGGTGTGAATGACGCGGTTTTGTACCTCGCCCTCAGGCGAGACCAAAATCATGAGCACGCGACGCTCAGAGAGCAACAAAAATTCAATGTGGCGAAAGCCCACGTTGCGTTTGGGCACCACCACCACACCCACAAAGTGCGACAGGCTAGAAAGAAGTTGGGCGGCGTGGTTAATCACCTGCAGCGGCTGCGCGTCGCGCGGCACGGCGGACTCTTGCACCCAATCTTCTTGCAGCAGCTCGCGCCGCGACACGCTGAGCATGGTGTCCACAAACAAACGGTAGCCCCGCGCCGTGGGTACACGCCCGGCCGATGTGTGCGGGCTGGCAATAAGGCCAAGGTCCTCCAAGTCGCTCATGACGTTGCGAATGGTGGCCGGCGATAGGTCGAGCCCGGTGGCTTTGGCAAGCGTGCGCGAGCCCACAGGCTGGCCGTCGGCAATGTAGCGCTCGACCAGCGCCTTGAGCAGCAGTTGGGCGCGTTCTTCCATGACGTGTCATTCTACGAAGCTATGATGTAATTTAGCCATGCCCAGCGCCAAAACCCCTTCTGCCCCCCGCCCTACCCAAGCAGGCGCGGCGTTGCGCCGCTTGGGGCTGGTGGGCAAGTACCAGGGCGGTGGCTCGCTGGAGGGGCTGCAACAGGTGATTGACTTGGTGCGGCAGCAAGGCGCTGAGGTGCTACTCGATGCCGACACCGCCGCACACTGGCCAGGGGCCAACTGCACCAGCCAGCCGCTGCTGGAGCTGGGGGGCACCTGCGACGCGGTGTTGGTGCTAGGCGGCGACGGCACCATGCTGGGCGCCGGGCGCGAGCTGGCCGCGTGTGGTGTGCCGGTGATTGGCATCAACCACGGGCGGCTTGGCTTTATGACCGACATTGCCCTAGAAGACGTGGCGCAAACCTTGGTGCCCATGCTGCAAGGCGCCTACGAAACCGAAAGCCGCCCCTTGATGCACGCCACCGTTTGGCGCCAAGACGCGTGTATTTTTGAAGCCACCACGCTCAACGACGTGGTGGTGTACCGCGGCGGCGCCAGCGGCATGGTGGAACTTACCGTGCAGGTGGGCGAGCGCTTTTTGGCGCGGCAACGGGCCGATGGCTTGATTGTGGCCTCCCCCACGGGTTCCACCGCCTACGCGTTGTCCGCCGGCGGCCCGATTCTTCACCCGTCGATTGCCGGTTGGGTGTTGGTGCCGATTGCGCCGCATATGTTGTCTAACCGACCGATTGTTCTGCCCGCCAATGAAACGGTCACGATTGAGGTGGTGGCCGCGCGCGACGCGCATGCCCACTTTGACATGCAGCGCCTCACCAGTTTGCAGGTGGGCGACCGCGTGTGCGTGAATGCCTCACAGCACGCGCTGCAGCTGCTGCACCCGCAAGGGTGGAGTTACTTTGACACGCTGCGCCGCAAGCTGCACTGGAACGAGGGTGTGGTGTAAGCACCATGGCGCTGCGGCGTTTGTACCTTAAAGACTTTGTCATCGTGGCCGAGCTGGACGTGGCTTGCCACGCGGGGTTCACCGTGCTTACCGGCGAAACCGGGGCTGGCAAGTCGATTCTGATTGATGCCTTGCAACTGGTGCTTGGGCAACGCGCCGAGGCCGACGTGCTGCGCCCCTCGGCCACGCGCTGTGAGCTGGCGGCCACCTTTGACAGCACCGCTGCCACCACCGCGTGGCTGGAGGCCAACGGCTTTGAGCCCGACGACACGCTGCTGATGCGCCGCGTGATTGACAGCCAAGGGCGCAGCCGTGGCTTTATCAACGGCGGCGCCGCCACCATGACGCAATTACGCGAACTGGGCACGCACTTGGTGGATATTCACGGCCAGCACGCCTGGCAAAGCCTGGCCCAAGCGCCGTCGCAGCGTGGACTGCTTGATGCCTTTGCCGGCTTGTCGCTGGCCGATTTGCACACGGCCTACGACCAATGGCAGCAACACGCCGAGGCGCTGGCGCAGGCCCAACAAACACAAGCGCAACTGGCTGAGCGCCGCGAGGCCTTGGCGTGGCGCTTGGTTGAACTTGAAAAGCTTGCCCCCCAGCCCAACGAGTGGGAAGAAATCAACCTGGCCCACACCCGTTTATCGCATGCTCAGGGGCTGCAAGACGCCGCTGACATGGCCGCGCAAGCACTTGACGGCGAAGACCACAGCGCCCTTAGCCAGCTTGATCGTGCCGTGGAGCATCTAAGCCAGCAACAAGCGCACGAGCCGCGCTTTGCGGCGCTGTTGGAAGCCTTGAATCAGGCGCGCGCATTGGCCGCCGACGCCGCGCACGAGGTGGCTGCATACGCCCGCCGCGTAGACCTTGACCCACACAACCTGCACGCGCTGGATGAGCGCCTAAGCCTGTGGCACGGTCTGGCCAGGCGGCTGCGGCTGGCCCCCGATGCCCTGCCCGATACCCTATTGGCGTGGCAAGCCGAGTTGGCCCAACTCAACGCCGCCGCCGATTTGGATGCCTTGCAGGCCGCGGTGCAGCAAGCGCGTGCCCAGTGGCAGCAACACGCCAAGCGCGTAACGCAGGCGCGCCAAGCGGCCGCTACAAAGCTGGGCGCGCAGGTGACCCAAGCCATGCAAGCGCTTGGCATGCAAGGCGGCAGCCTGCAAGTGGCCTGCACCCTGCTGGCGCAACCGCAGCGCGATGGGCAAGACAAAGTGGAGTTTTTATTTGCGCCGTATCAGGGCGCCGAGCCCAAACCCGTGGCACGCATTGCCTCGGGTGGTGAGCTCTCGCGCGTGGCGCTGGCGGTGTCGGTCTGCACCAGCCAGCTGGGCGCCGCGCCGACACTGATTTTTGACGAGGTTGACGCCGGCATTGGCGGACAAGTGGCGCATACGGTTGGCCGGCTGATGCGCCAGCTTGGTGCCGATCGACAGGTGCTGGCCGTGACCCACCTGGCGCAAGTGGCCGCCAGCGCCAACCAGCATTGGTTGGTGCAAAAGCAAACCCACACACGCCGCAACGCCGCTGCGGTAAGCAGCGAATTGATTGCACTCGACAACAACGCACGCGTAGCCGAAGTCGCGCGCATGCTAGGGGGCGACGCCGATTCGGCAA
>RFXW01000015.1 GCA_009921245.1 Candidatus Fonsibacter lacus
GCGGTGCTAAACCAAGTGGTGCGTGCGGTGGAGTTTTTGTTTGCTTTTAGTGTGGCCGCTGGGCTGGTGGTGTTGGTGGCCACGTTGCAAGCCTCGCGCGCGGCACGCGAGCGCGAGACTGCGCTGTACCGTGCGTTGGGCGCCACGCAGGGTTTGCTGGTGCGCATGCAGCGCGCCGAGTTGCTCGGGGTGGGCGCGTTGGCGGGCTTCATGGCCAGCGTGGGCGCCTTGGCTGTGGGGTGGGCGCTGGCGCGTTGGGTGTTTGCTTTTGCCTGGACACCCAATGCCTGGTGGGTGGCACTGGGCGTGGTGGTGGGTGCATTGCTGGCCTGGGCCGCGGGCTGGTGGAGCCTGCGCGTGGTGTTGCGCACCCCGGCGTGGCAAACGCTGCGCCTTACGCTTGAATAACGGCAGCCGCTAGCCGCGCGGCTTGCCCGCCAGCAGCACCACCAGTGCCCCCGATCCACCCTCGCTGGCCTTGGCTTGAACCCAGGCCAATACTTCGCGTTTTTGTATCAGCCAGCGCTGCACCTTGGCCTTGAGCACCGGTTGGCGCCCGGGCGACCCCAGCCCCTTGCCATGCACCACGCGCACGCAGCGCCACCCTTGGTTGGTGGCGTGGCGCACAAAATCGGCCAGCGCCTGGCGCGCCTCGTCGCTGCGCAGGCCGTGCAAATCAAGCTGGCCTTGCAACGCCCACGTGCCGCGGCGTAACTTGCGGGTCACGTCGGGGCCGAGCTCGGGGCGCTTAAAGCTCAGGCCATCGTCGGTGTCAAGCAGCCGTTCAATGTCCATTTCGTCGCTTAGCGACTCGTGCAACACCGCCTCGTTGTCTTGCTGGCGCATGGCCGGCACTGGCGCGGCCGCAGGCTTGGTGCCGACCACCCGGTCCGAAGGCGGCAGTGGCACCGCGTGCTGCACCGAGCGCGCAAACGCTTCAGCCTCGGCGCGCGCTTGGGCTTGGCGCTGGGCCTGCGCCTGGCGCTCGGCTTGGGCCTGCTGCTCGCGTTGCTGGGCTTGCAAACGAAGCCGCTGACGTAAGCTTTGTAGCTCGGTAAGGGCGTGGGCCTTCATCCCCCTATTGTGGCGGGATCAGGTCCCCGGTGCGCTACAGCAGCCCTTTGGCCTTGAGCGACACGTGGCCATGGCGGGTTACCACCAAATGATCGAGCAGCCGCACGTCGATCAGCGCCAAGGCCTGCTGCAGGTGCTGCGTAAGGGTGATATCGGCGCCCGAGGGCTCGGCGCAACCACTGGGGTGGTTGTGTGCCACCACCACCGCTGCGGCATGGTGTTGCAAGGCCTCTTTTGCAATTTCGCGCGGGTACACCGTTGCCTGCGCCAACGTGCCACGAAACACCTGCTCCATGCGCAGCAAGCGGTGCTGCGTGTCCAAATACAACACCGCAAACACCTCATGCGCCAAATCACCAATGTGCAGCCGCACGTAGTCGGCCACTTCCTGCGGTTGATTCATGGCTGGCTGCAGCGCCAACTGTTGTTGCAAGGCACGCCGTGTCAGCTCAAGTACCGCACCCAATTCGGCCCGCTTGGCCGGGCCGATGCCCTTAACCCGCCAACCGGGGGCGGCCGCCGCTTGCAGCAAGCCGGCCACGCCGCCGTGGTTTTGTAGCACCTCGTCGGCCAGTGTTAATACCCCTTTGCCCGTAGTGCCGGTGCGCAGCAGCAGCGCCAGCAACTCGGCATCGCTCAGTGCGCTGGCGCCATGCGCCAGCAGCTTTTCTCGAGGCCGGGACGACGCCGGCAACCACTCCATTCCCATCGTTGCTCCCTGCAAAATTGGCCTATTGGCAGTTGTTTCTACAATGGCGGGAGCGCGTTATGCTGCATTCTGTCATGCCCTTGGTTGAGTCATCCTCTTTTCTTACCCTGCACTACCGTCTTACGGGGCCCAACGGCGAAGTGGTGGTCAACACCTTCGAGCAGCAGCCGGCCACGTTAAGCATGGGGCAAGGGCAGTTGTCGCCGGCACTCGAGGCGCGTTTGTTGGGCATGCCCGAGGGCGACCACGTAACCCACGAGCTGGCCGCCGGTGAAGCCTTTGGCCCACGCAACCCCGACCTGTTGCAATGGGTGGCCGGCAGTTTGTTGCGCCAACTCAGTGCCCCCGACACGCGCTACGCACCGGGTGACGTGGTGCAGTTTCCTGGGCCCAACGGCGGTGCCTCCTACGCCGGGGTGGTGCAAGAGGTGCGCGACGACGGCGCCTTGCTGATGGACTTTAACCATCCGCTGGCTGGTCAACCGGTGCGCTTTGAAGTGCAGCTCATTGGGGTGCTCAACTGATGCCCGAGCAGGTGTTACTGGCCCAGCCGCGGGGTTTTTGCGCCGGGGTTGACCGCGCCATCGACATCGTTGAGTTGGCCCTGCAACGCTTTGGCGCCCCCATTTATGTGCGCCACGAAATTGTGCATAACACCTACGTGGTGGAAGACCTTAAGCAAAAGGGCGCGATCTTCATCGAAGACCTGGCCGACGTACCACCCGGCGCCACGCTGGTGTTTTCTGCGCACGGCGTGAGCAAGGCGGTGCAGCAAGAGGCGCAGCGCCGCGGCTTTCAGGTTTTTGATGCGACCTGCCCATTGGTCTCCAAAGTACACGTTGAGGTGGCCAAACTGTCGCGTGAGGGCTACGAATTCATCATGATCGGGCACAAGGGCCACCCCGAGGTTGAAGGCACCATGGGGCAGCTTGACCACGGCATTCATTTGGTCGAAGACGTTGCCGATGTGCAACGGGTTAGCCCCAGTCAAGTTCAGCGCTTGGCCGTGGTAACCCAAACCACGCTAAGCGTGGACGATGCAGCCGAGATTTTGACTGCGGTCAAGCAGCGTTTTCCGCTGGTCCGCGAGCCCAAGCAACAAGACATTTGCTACGCCACGCAAAACCGTCAAGACGCGGTTAAGTTGCTCGCCCCCGAGGTGGACGTACTGATCGTGGTGGGCAGCCCCAGCAGCTCCAACAGCAACCGCCTACGCGAACTTGCCCAGCGCTTGGGCACGCCTGCGCACATGGTCGACAGCGCCGCCGACCTTCAGCCCGAATGGCTGCAGGGGCGCGCCCGTGTTGGGCTTACCGCCGGTGCTTCGGCCCCCGAGGTGCTGGTGCAACAAGTCATTGAACGCTTGCGCGAACTTGGCGCCGTGGCGGTGCAAAGCATGCCTGGCTTGCAAGAACACACCCGCTTTCCCTTGCCCAAAGGCCTGCGCGCCCGCGGCAACGCCTAACCCTTCGCTCTCATGCTCGATATCCAACTGCTGCGTAAAGACCCAAGCCAAGTGGTGCAACGCCTTGAAACCCGGCGCCAACCCCAACCCTTTATCGACATGGCTGCGTTTGCCGCCCTCGAGGCCGAGCGCAAAGACTTGCAAGTGCGCACCGAACAGTGGCAGGCGCAGCGCAACGCCTTGTCGCGTGAAATCGGCCAGCGCAAAGCCAAAGGCGAATCGGCCGATGCGGTCATGGCTGAGGTGGGGCAGCTCAAAGCCCAACTCGATCAAGCCGCGCACGACCTGGCCCAGTTGCAGCACACCATGCACGACATGCTGCTGGCCGTGCCCAATTTGCCCGATCCACAAACACCTGTGGGCGCCGACGAAAGCGCCAACGTTGAGGTGCGGCGCTGGTCGCCAGCCAATGGCTTGGGCGGTGACCCCGCCCCCTTGGCCTGGCCCGCGCAAGACCACGTGGCCCTGGGTGAACCGCTGGGCCTAGACTTTGAAGGCGGCGCGGCCCTGGCTGGCGCGCGCTTTAATGTCATGCGCGGGCCGCTCGCCCGCCTGCACCGGGCGCTGGCGGCCTACATGCTGGACATGCACACCCAGCAGCACGGCTACACCGAATGCGCCACGCCCTACATGGTGGGTGCCGAGGCCTTGGTGGGCACCGGGCAGCTGCCCAAGTTTGAGCAAGATCTTTTTGCGGTCAAAAAAGGCGGCGCCCACGCCGATGACGAGGCCCAAAGCCTTTACCTTATTCCCACCTCAGAGGTCACGCTCACCAACCTGGTAGCCAATCGTGTGCTGCCGGCGCAGGCTTTGCCCATACGCTTAACCGCCCACACCCCATGCTTTCGCAGCGAAGCCGGTGCCGCTGGGCGCGACACGCGGGGCATGATTCGTCAGCATCAGTTTGACAAAGTTGAGATGGTGCAAGTGGTGCACCCCGAGCACAGCGACCGCGCGTTGCACGACATGGTGGGCCACGCCGAAGCGGTGTTACAAGGTTTGGAGTTGCCGTATCGGGTGGTGGCCTTATGCACCGGCGACATGGGTTTTGCCGCGGCACGCACCTTTGATTTAGAGGTGTGGCTGCCGGCACAAAACACCTACCGAGAAATCAGTTCGGTGTCCAACTGCGACGCCTTTCAAGCGCGGCGCATGCAGGCGCGGGTGAAAGAGGCAGACGGCAAAAACACCCTGGTGCACACCCTAAACGGCAGCGGCGTGGCGGTGGGGCGGGCTCTGGTGGCGGTGCTAGAAAACCATCAGCAAGCCGACGGCAGTGTGTGGTTGCCGCCCGCGCTCAGGCCCTACATGGGTGGCTTAGAGCGCCTTACGCCCTAAGCCCTAGCGGTAGCCCACGCGGTCCAGCAAGCGTTGCGCTTGGCCTTGTTGCGCAGCGTATTGCGCCACCGGCATCGGGTCGGCCTGCCATGGGGTTTGCCGCATCGCTTGCAGCGCTGGGTTGTTAAACGCCACCGAGCCAACCACCGGCCACTCGTTGTTGGCTTCGGCCAAATGGCGCTGCGCCGCATCGCTCACCAAATAGCGCATAAATGCAATCGCTGCCTGTGGGTGCGGCGCGTGTGCCGCCATGGCCATACCCGCTACGTTGAGGTGTGTGCCCTGACCTTGGAGCGATGGAAACGCCAGCGCCACCTTGGCCATCACCTCTTGGTCGGCGGCTCGGGTTGATCGCATCAAGCGAGCCGCGTAGTAGCTGTTGGCCACGGCCACCCCACATTCACCCGAGGCCACGCCGCGAATTTGATCGGTGTCGCCACCGCGTGGCGGCCTAGCCATGTTGGCCACTACGCCGGCCAGCCAGTCGCGCGTACGGGCTTGATTGGTATGCGCCAAAAACGCCCCAAACAACGACAAGTTGTACGGATGCGCACCGCTGCGCGTGCACACCAAGCCCTTGAGCGCTGGGCTTGCCAGCCCTTGGTAGCTGGATACTTGCTCGGGCTTGATACGCTTGGGGTCGTACACCACCACCCGCGCCCGGGTCGACAAGCCCCACCAACGGGGGCCTTGGCCTTGGTCGGCGCCTTGCAGTTCGCGCGGCACGCGTTGCTTGAGCACCGGGTCATTGACGGCTGCAAACAAGCCGTCTTGCTCCGCCCGCCACAGGCGCGAGGCATCCACCATCAGCACCACGTCGGCGCTGGATTGTTGGCCCTCGGCTTTGAGTCGTGCCACCAAACCCGCGTCGTCGGCGTCAACGCGCCGGATTTCAATGCCGGTTTGCTTGGTAAAGCCGGCGTACAACACCTCATCGCTGGGGTAGTGACGCGCCGAGTACACGTTAAGCACACCTTGGGCCTGCGCCGTGCCAATCCACGTGCTTGCCAGCAGCAGCGCGAGCCCAAGCAAACGGCGCAAGGGATTAAAGGCGGGTGTGGTCATTCATGACTCCATGGTTTGCGGCAGCGGTCACGCGCTGTGAATCGGATCCACACTGTAACATGGAATGAGAATGATTATCAATTACCTTTCGTTAAGACGGGAACTCAGCCACACAATCGGTAGCAGCCCAATGGCCACCAGCATCAGGGCGGGCAGGGCGGCTTCGCCCAAGCGTTCGTCGCGTGCCAGTTGGTAGGTGACAACCGCCAAGGTGTCGCTGTTAAAGGGTCGTAGCACCAAGGTGGCGGGCAGTTCCTTCATAACGTCCACCGCCACCAGCAGACCGGCGGCCGCCATGGGGCGGCGCAGCAGCGGCCAATGCACGTGGCGCCACAGCTGCCAGCCACCGCGACCCAGCGTGCGTGCGCTGTCGTCCAGCGTGGTGGGCAGTTGGGTGTAGCCGCTTTGCACCGACTGCATGGCCACCGCCACAAAGCGCACCAAGTAAGCCCATATCAGTCCAAACACACTGCCGGTGATCAAGGCCGCGATGGGGTTGGTGGGCCACACCGTTTGCAAAGCCAGCACCGGTGCCAGCAGCCCCACCACCACCACCGCACCCGGAATGGCGTAACCCAGCCCCAAGCCATGGCCCACCCAATTCACCCAACTCGTGGGGCGCAGGCGCTGCTCAAAACCCAGCCAAAGGGCTGCGGCCACCGCCAACACCGCCGTTATCAGCCCCAAGCGCAGACTGTTCCAGGTCCATTGCGCAAAGCGCGCCCACGGCACGCCAACCTCGTCGGGGGTTTGCAGCAGGCGCACCAGCATGCCAAGCACCGGCAGCACAAAGCCCAACAGCACCGGCAGCACACACACCGCGCATGCTGCCGCTGCCGCCCAGCCGCGCAACTTAACCCTTGCCGCAGGCTCTCGTTGGCTGCCTTTGCTTTGGGCAAAACGCATGCGGCCTTGCGCCCGGCGCTCGGCCAGCCACACCAGCACCACCACCAGCAACAACAGCGTTGCCAGCTGCGCCGCCGCCGCCGGCTCGTCCCAGCTAAGCCATGCCTTGTAAATACCGGCGGTGTAAGTGGGCACGCCAAAGTAGCTCACCACACCGTAGTCGGCCAACGTCTCCATTAGGGCCAAGGCCGCGCCGGCCAACAGCGCCGGCCGCGCCAACGGCAGTGCCACCCGCCACAGTCGCTGCCCCAGTGAGGCGCCCAGCGTTTGCGCGGCTTCGAGCAAAGCGGCCGCACGATCGGCCATGGCACCTCGGCCCAGCACGTAAACATACGGATACAACGCCAACACAAACACCAGCACCGCACCCGGCAGGCTGCGAATCTCTGGCCACAACGCGCCCTCCCAGCCCATGGCTTGGCGCAACGCCACCTGCAGCGGCCCGCTGTACTGCAGCCAATCGGTGTAGGCGTAGGCCGTTACATAAGCAGGCAACGCCATGGGCAGCACCAGCGCCCACGCCAGCAGCCCGCGCAGCGGAAAGTCAAAATACACCACCAACAGCGCCGTGGTGCCACCCACCACCAGCACGCCAACCACCACCCCCAAAGCCAAGCCCGCCGTGGCCAACGAATAAGACAGCAGCACCGTTTGCGCCAAATCGCGCCACACCCCGAGCAGCTGCGCGTCCAGCCACAGCCAAGACGCCAGCACCGCCAACACCGGCAGCCCCAGCAAGCCCAGGCTTACGCCAATCAACACACGCCACACGGTTATCCCTCCAGTGGCTGCGATTGTAGAAGCCGGGTGCTGCCTACAATCGGCAGCCATGCAAGTTGAAATTCAACAGCTCACGCTCAACGTACCGGGGCGTGCCGCGCCGGTGGTGCACAACGTGAGCTTGGCGTTGGCTGCCGGTGAAATTGGCGTGCTCATGGGCCCGTCGGGTTGTGGCAAAACCTCGTTGATACGCGCCGTAGCCGGCCTCATGCCCGTGGCCCAGGGCCGTATTGATTTGGGTGGCGTGCCGGTGGCGGGCGACGGCGTGCATGTGCCGCCCGAGCGGCGCAAGGTGGGCGTGGTGTTTCAAGACTACGCGTTGTTCCCGCATCTCAGTGTCGCGCAAAACATTGCCTTTGGTATGCAGCATCAGCCCGCGCGCGAGGTGCAAGCACGCGTCAACGACTTGCTCGAACAAGTGCAGTTGCCGGGTATGCAAACGCGCTACCCGCATCAACTGTCGGGCGGCCAACAGCAACGCGTGGCCTTGGCGCGGGCGCTGGCACCCAAGCCCGATGTGTTGTTGCTTGACGAGCCCTTTTCTAACCTAGACATGGACTTGCGCGAGCGCCTTGCCAGCGACGTGCGCCAGGTGCTCAAGCAAGCGCAAGTCACCGCCCTATTTGTCACCCACGATCAGCTCGAGGCCTTTGCGTTGGGCGACAAAGTGGGCGTGATGAAAGACGGCGTGTTGCTGCAGTGGGACGACCCCTACACCCTGTACCACCGACCGCTCAACCGCTTTGTGGCGCAATTCACCGGCCATGGGGTGGTGTTGCAGGCGCAGGTTGACAGCACACCGCAGCGCGCCGTGCACACCGCTTTGGGTGTACTTGACGACGCGGCCGTATGCCACTGGGCAGCGAACCACCACGGCGCCATGCGCACCGATTTGCTGCTGCGCGCCGACGACATCGTGCACGACGACGACGCGCCCATGAAAGCACGCATCGTGCGCAAAGTGTTTCGCGGCTCAACCTTTTTGTACACCCTAGAACTCGCCAGCGGCGAGCAGGTCTTGGCCCATGTGCCCAGCCACCACAACCACCAAGTGGGCGAGTGGGTGGGGATTCGGCCCGAGGTACACCACGTGGTTACCTTTGAGCCTAACACCCCTGGCGCTTAGTTGCTGGCGCTGTCTGCCGCGCTGGTAAAGCTGTCGGCAAAAAACGCCTCTTCTGGCAAACCGCATTGCTGTACAAAATCGTGCCGCGCCGAATCCACCACAATCGGTGCGCCACAGGCGTACACCTGGTAACCCGACAAATCGGCAAAATCCTCCATCACCGCACGGTGCACAAACCCGGTGCGTCCTTGCCACGCATCTTCTGCGGTTGCGTCTGACACAACCGGTATGTAGCGCACGTGTGGCAGCTGCGCCACCGTTTGCTCCACCCAGTCGTGCAAATACAAATCGTGCGGCCGGCGGCCACCCCAATAAAGTGTGGTGGGGCGCTTGATGTCACGAAACATCATGTGTTCAAGCAGCGCTTTAATGGGGGCAAAGCCCGTGCCAGAGGCCACCCACACCATGGGTGCGTCGCTGTCTTCGCGCAAAAAGAAACTGCCGTAGGGACCTTCAATGCGCACAATGTCGCGCACCTTCATGCTGCCAAACACCTGATCGGTGAACTTGCCCCCTGGCATGTGGCGCAGGTGCAGCTCCACCCCCGGTTGCTCGCCCTGTGTGTGTGGCGCGTTGGCCATGGAGTAGCTGCGCCGGTCGCCGTCGCGCAACAAAAACTCCACGTACTGCCCGGCCCGGTACTGAAACGTTTCATTCGCTGGCAGCTGCAAGCGCAGCTTGATCACGTCGTCGTTGAGGCGATCAAGTTCGCTGATACGTGCCGGCATTTTTTTAATCGGAAATTCACCCGCTGGTACCACTTGCTTGGATTCAAGCACCACGTCGCTTTGCGCGGTGGCGCAGCACGCCAAAATCAGGCCGTCGCGTTGCTCTTGCTCACTCAACGCTTTGCTTTGGTGCGGCCCCAAGGTTACCTCGCCGCTGAGCTTGCGGCACTTGCACGAGCCGCAAGCGCCGTCGCGGCACCCGTAGGGCAAACCCACGCCTTGCCGAATCGCCGCACCCAACAGCGTTTCATCGGCCTGGGCCTCAAACTGCAAGGCGCTGGGTTGCACAATAATCTGAAAAGCCATGAAGTGTGTCCTTACCTATATCGCTACGCTTGGCGCATTGTCGCAAAGTCCAAACGCCACATCGGCCAAGGTGGCTAAGGCATGACGCCGTCGCCCTCACGCCCCATGCGGTTTCGTCGCGCCCGCGTGTTGCTGGTTGGGCTGGGCGACGTGGGGCAGCGCAGCGTGCAGCGGCTTAATCGCCGGGTGCGGGTGTTGGCCACCACCTCGCAGCCGCAACGTGTGGCTGAGCTACGTAGTTTGGGGGTAACGCCTTTGGTGCTTAATCTGGACCAGCCTGGTGCGTGCCAGCGCTTGGCAGCGTTGGCCAGTCGTGCGCTGGTACTGGTGCCGCCACCGGCGCAAGGCAGGCAAGACACGCGCAGCGCCGCCCTGGTTGCTGCGTGGCGACGTGGGCCACCACACGCCAAGGTGGTGTATGCCTCGACCAGCGGGGTATACGGCGACTGCGGCGGTGCTTGGGTAGACGAAACCCGCGCCGTGGCGCCCATCACGCCGCGCGCCTTGCGCCGTGTTGACGCCGAGCAGCGACTGCGCGCGCTGGGTGTGCCCTGGGTGGTGTTGCGTGTGCCCGGTATTTATGCGCTTGATCGTGTTGGTGGCTCGCCGGCGGCACGCTTGCAGCGCGCCGCGCCGGTGTTGCAGGCCAGTGACGACGTATACACCAACCACATTCATGCCACCGATTTGGCGCGCGCTTGTTTGCGCGCGCTGTGGCAGCCGGTGCGTTGGCGTACCCTGAACGTCAGCGACAACAGCGCCTGGCGCATGGGCGACTACTTTGATCACGCCGCCCAACTGCTGGGCTTGCCGCCGCCGCCACGCATCAGCCGTGTTGAGGCCGAGCAAACGCTGCCTGAGCCCACGCTATCGTTTATGCGCGAGTCTCGGCGTTTGCGCAACACGCGCCTAACGCGTGAACTCAAGCTGCAATTGCGCTATCCCACCCCGCTACAGGGTTTGGCCAGCGGCTAAACAAATACCCCTGCGCTGGCTTGCATGCTGTCGCTCACCGCGCCCAAGTGGTGCAGCGTGTCGCCGTGGCTAAGCTCAAGCTGGGTGAGGTACTTAAAGTAGTGGCCAATCACGTACTCGTCGGTCACCGCAATACCGCCGTGCAACTGCACCGCCTCTTGCCCTACTTGGCGCATGCTGCGCCCCAGCTGCACCTTGGCCCGCGCCATGGCTTGGCGACGCTCGGCCGCTGGCGCTTGCACCTTAAGCGTGGCGTAGTAGCTCATGGAGCGCGCCAGCTCCAACGCCATCTTCATGTCGGCCAACCGGTGCCGCAGCGCCTGAAATTGCCCAATCGGCACGCCAAACTGTTTGCGCGTGTTCAGGTATTCGGCGGTGATGCGCAGCGTGGCCTCCATGGCGCCCACACCGCGCGCGCAAGCCAGCGCCACGCCCAGGTCTTGCGCCATGGCCAAGGCCTGGGTGGCGTCGGCGCACACCAGCGTGGCGGGCGTGGCCTCAAAGTGCACATCGCCAGCGGCGCTGCCGTCTTGCAGCGCGTAGTGCCCCACACGCATGCCGCTGGCCCCTGCCGTTACCGCAAACAACGCCGGTGTGCCCTGGTACAGCGCGCTCACCAACAGCAGTTGCGCTTGGGCTGCGGCGCGCACCACGTGCTTGCCACCGGTTAGCGTGATTTGATTGCCGCTGCCTTGGGCTTGGGTTTGCGCCGGCACGGTGGCGTAGCGCTGACCACGCTCATGCAAAGCCAGCGCCGGTATCACCTCACCACGCGCGATGGGGCCTTGCCATTGGGCTTGTGCTTCTGCCAGCCCGTGGCTGCGTAACAGCGCGCTGGCCAACAGCGTTTGATCCAGCGGCTCAAGCAACATCACTGCGCCCAGGGCTTCCATGGCCAGCATCGCTTCCACCGGCCCCATGTCCATGCCGTCGTGCTCGGCGTCGGCCAGCAGGCCACACAGCCCAAGTTCGGCCAGTTCGCGGTATACCCCGGCATCCAGCCCGCCGGCGGCCACGCGCGCGCGGCGCGCATCAAACGGATAGGCCTTGTCAGCCCAGCGTTGCACCGCTTCACGCAGCGCCAATTGGTCGTCTGAAAAATCAAAATCCATGATGTGCTCCCGCTTCAGCCCAACAAGGTCTGCGCCACAATGTTGCGCTGTACCTCGTTGCTGCCGCCGTAAATACTGACCTTGCGCATGTTGAAATAACTTGCCGCCAGCGGCGCACAATGCGGCGCGTTGCCAGCAAAGCCCTCAAGCCCTGCCGTGGCGTCGCCTTGCCAGCCGGCATCCATGGCCTCAAACACAAACGGCAGCGCGCTTGGGCCAGCGGCCAGCATCATCAACTCGGTGAGCCGTTGCTGAATTTCGCTGCCGCGAATCTTAAGCAAACCCGCAATATCCAACGACTGCTTGCCCGATCGCTCGGCCGAGAGCACGCGCAACACCAGCATCTCAAGCGCCACAATTTCTACCTCAAGCTCGGCCACTTGGTCGCGAAAGCGCCAATCGTGCGCCAAGCCTTCCAGTTCGGCGATCCGCTTCAGGCGTTCCAGTTCGCGCTTGCTGCGGTTCACATCGGCAATATTGGTGCGCTCGTGTGCCAACAAAAACTTGGCGTAGCTCCAACCTTTGTTTTCTTCGCCAATCAGTTGGTCGGCCGGCACTCGGACGTTGTCAAACCATACCTCGTTGACTTCGCATTCACCGTCAATCAAGCGAATCGGGCGCACCGTAACGCCGGGCGACTTCATGTCGATCAGCAAAAACGAAATCCCCGTTTGTGGCTTGCCCTCGGTGCTGGTGCGTACCAAACAAAAAATCCAATCGCCGTACTGGCCCAGCGTGGTCCAGGTTTTTTGGCCATTCACCACGTAGTGGTCGCCGTCGCGCTCGGCGCGGGTTTTAAGCGATGCCAGATCTGAGCCCGAACCCGGCTCGCTGTAACCCTGGCTCCACCACACCTCGCCGCTGGCAATACCCGGCAAAAACCTTTTGTGTTGTGCCTCGTTACCAAACGCCATGATCACCGGGGCCACCATCACCGGCCCAAACGGCACAATGCGCGGCGCCCCGGCTAAGGCACACTCTTCTTCAAACAAATGCTTTTGAATGGCGTTCCAGCCTGGGCCACCAAAGGCCTTTGGCCAACCGTAGCCCAACCACCCTTTGCTGCCCAAAATCTTGGCCCAGCGTTGCATGTCATCGCGGGTTAGGCGTTGCGCGTTGTGCACCTTGCTGGCGATTTCGGGTGGCAAGTTGCTGCCCACCCAATCCCGCACCTCGGCGCGAAACGCTTCTTCTTCGGTTGTAAATGCCAAATCCATTGCGCCCTCCGCGGCGGCTACTCAAACGATGCTTCATTATCCATAGCGTCCCGCCGCTACACTGACACCCATGGCACAGCCTCAGCGTTTGGTCGTTCTTATCAGTGGGCGCGGCTCAAACATGGAGGCGTTGCTGCAGGCCGCGCAGCGGCGCCAGTGGGCCGCGCGCTGGGGGGCGCAGGTGGTGGCGGTGTTAAGCAATCGGCCACAGGCGCAGGGCCTGCAAGTGGCGGCACAACACGGCGTGGCCACCGAGGTGGTGGACCACCAAGCCTACCCGTCGCGCGAAGCCTTTGATGTGGCTCTGGCGCAGGCAATCGACGCGCATCAACCCACCTTGGTGCTGCTCGCTGGCTTTATGCGCGTGCTCGGCGCGGGGTTTGTGGCGCGTTACCAGGGGCGGCTGCTCAACATTCACCCCAGTTTGTTGCCGGCGTTTGCTGGGCTCAACACCCACGCACGCGCCCTGCAAGCGGGCTGCGAAGTGGCCGGGGCCACCGTGCATTGGGTAGATGAAGGGCTGGACAGCGGCGCCATTGTGGCCCAAGCCGTGGTGCCGGTGCTGCCGGCGGACACCCCCGAAACCCTTGGCCAGCGGGTACTGGCCGCTGAGCACCGCTTGTACCCGCGCGCGGTGGAGCGGGTGCTAGCGGCTGGCCTGTAGGCTCAGCCCGGCGTGCTCGCGCATGGTGTGAAACCGAATTTTCGGCCAGTTGCCTTCAATCGCGCGCAGCGTGGCGGCGTGATCCACCAGTAGGGTAGGGGCGTCCACCGCGTCCAGCGCCATGCGATGCTGATTGGCCTGAATAAAGCGTTGCAGCTCGGTGTCGCCGCCGTCTTGCTCGGCGCAGGTGACCCACCGCGCCAGCGTGTAAGGGCAGCCCGAGATTCGCGCCTTGACCCCGTATTCGGTTTGCAGCCGGTGCGCCACCACCTCAAACTGCAGCGCCCCCACCGCACCCAGCATTAATACGCTGCCGGCGATGGGGCGAAACACCTGAATCGCGCCTTCTTCGCCCAGTTGCGTAAGCCCAGCGCGCAGTTGCTTGACGCGCAGCGGATCGGCCACCTCCACGGTGCGCAGCATTTCGGGTGCAAAAAACGGCAGCCCGGTGTATTGCAGCGCCTCGCCCTCGGTGAGCGTGTCGCCCAACTGCAGCAGGCCGTGGTTGGGAATGCCAATGATGTCGCCGGCAAAAGCCTCGTCCAGCAGTTCGCGCCGCTGACTTAAAAAATTCACCACGGTGTTGGGCTTGATGTCTTTGCCGGTGCGCACCACACGCAGTTTCATGCCGCGCTCAAAGCGCCCACTGGCCACCCGCACAAAGGCAATGCGGTCGCGATGCGCCGGGTCCATGTTGGCCTGAATCTTAAACACCACCCCCGAAAACTTGCCTTCATCGGGGCGCACCTCGCGCTGCAACGCCTGGCGTACGTTGGGCGGCGGGGCCAATTCCACCAGCGCGTCCAGCGCCTCTTGCACGCCAAAGTTGTTCACCGCCGAGCCAAAAAACATGGGCGTTTGCTGCCCGCCCAAAAACGCTTGCACGTCAAACGTGGGCGTGGCCTCGTCGATCAGCGCCAGCTCACCCAAGGCCTCGGCGTAGGCCGCGCCAAAACGTTCGTGGCATGCGGGGTTGTCGCCGCCGCTTAACACCTCTTCGGCACCGCCGCGGCGGTCTTCACCGGCTTCAAACACCCGCATCGTTTGGCTGCGCCGGTTGTACACCCCGCCAAAGCGCTTGCCCATGCCCACCGGCCACGTAAAAGGCACCACCGCCATGCCCAACTCGCGCTCGATTTCGTCCAGCAAGTCCAGTGGCGCCTGCACTTCGCGGTCCATTTTGTTCACAAACGTCAAGATTGGGGTGTTACGTGCCCGGCACACCTGCAACAAACGCCGCGTTTGTGGCTCCACGCCATTGCCGGCGTCGATCACCATCAGCGCCGCGTCCACCGCGGTCAGCACCCGATAGGTGTCTTCCGAAAAATCTTGGTGCCCTGGTGTGTCCAGCAAATTCACCACGCAATCGCGGTACTCCATTTGCATCACCGACGACGCCACCGAAATTCCGCGCTGCTTTTCAATCTCCATCCAGTCACTCGTGGCGTGGCGCGAGGCTTTGCGCGCCTTCACGCTGCCGGCGATTTGAATCGCCCCCGAAAACAGCAACAGCTTTTCGGTAAGCGTGGTCTTGCCCGCGTCTGGGTGCGAAATAATGGCAAAGGTGCGCCGCCGCTGCACCTGCTGGGTTAATTCAGACATAACCCAGCATTATCGTTGGGCCAGCCGGCTGCGAGACAATGCCAACATCATGTTAAGCACCGACCCGCGCCCGCAGGCGCTTGCGCCCCCCTTGGTTGCGCATCTTGTTCATCTACTTGGCGCGCTGCGTCAGCTCAAGCAGCCGGCCGAGGCGGCCTTGGCCGCTTACTTCGCCCAGCACCCGCAGCTGGGCGCGCGCGACCGCGGCCAATTGGCCGACGCCGTTTATCAGGTGCTGCGCTTACGCCCTGGCTACGACGCCTTGGCTTCTGGCGCGCCCGACTGGGCCACCCAAGTGGCCGATTTGGTGCAGCGCGGGGCCGACGCCCGCGCCGCGCATCCGCACCATCTGCCCGATTGGCTGGCGCAGGCCCTGCAAGCCGCGCACCCGCAATTCAGCGCGCTGGCGCAGGCCTTGGTTGAACCCGCACCGCTAGACCTGCGCGTCAACCTGCAACGCGCCAAGCCCGCCGCTGTGCTGGCTGAGCTGGCCCAAGCCGGCATACAGGCCCAGCCCACCGCGCTGGCGCCGGCCGGGTTGCGGGTGGTGGGCCGCGTCAACGTGCAGCGCCTGCCCAGCTTTGCCCAAGGTTGGTTTGAGGTGCAAGACGAAGGCTCGCAGCTGCTGGCCTTGCTGCTGGGTGCTCGGCGTGGCGAACAGGTGGTGGATTTTTGTGCCGGCGCGGGTGGCAAAACCCTGGCCTTGGCCGACGCCATGCGGGGCCAAGGCCAAGTGCTGGCGCTTGACACCTCGGCCCACCGATTGGCAGCCATGCGTCCGCGCTTGGCCCGATTGGGGCTGCAACACATGGTGCAAACCATGGCCTTGGAGGGGTTGGCCGACGCCCGCTTGCAGCGCTGGCAGCGCAAAGCCCACCGGGTGCTGGTCGATGCCCCGTGCAGCGGCCTGGGCACCCTGCGCCGCCACCCCGGCATCAAGTGGCGTGTGCAGCCCAGCGACATCGTGCAGCACGCCCAAACCCAGCAGCAGGTGTTGCAAGCCGCTGCGCAACTGGTGGCCCCTGGCGGACGCTTGGTGTACGCCACCTGCAGCCTGTTGCCCGATGAAAACCAAGCCGTGGCCCAAGCCTTTGCCTCTCACAACCCCAACTGGCAGCTGGTGCCGGCCGCGCAAGCCCTGCCCAAAAGCGTCGCGCAGCGCCTGGGTGGCGGCGCCGAGCCCTATCTCAGCCTTCGGCCCGACCAACACGGCTGCGATGGCTTTTTTGCCGCAGTCTGGAAGGCTCCCGCCTAGCGCGGGCATAGGCTAGGCTAAACAGCCCCTTGCACGTAGAATTGGGGCTTGTTTGCGATTGGTTGGAGTTCTGCATGACGGATGCCTTGGTGACATGGCTAAGTGAGGGTTTACTTAACGCTTCGGGCTGGGAGATGCTGGCGTACACGCTGCTCAGCACACACCTCACCATTGCCAGCGTAACCATTTACCTGCACCGCAACCAAGCGCACCGCGCGCTCGATTTGCACCCTGGGGTGGCGCATGTATTTCGTTTGTGGCTGTGGCTGGGCACCGGCATGGTGACCCGCGAATGGGTCAGCATCCACCGCAAGCATCACGCCAAATGCGAAACCGCCGACGACCCCCACAGCCCGCAAACGCGCGGCATAAGTACCGTGATGTGGGCCGGGGCCGAGCTTTATCGCCAAGAGGCCAAAAACACCGAAACCGTGCAGCGTTACAGCCACGGCACCCCCAACGACTGGGTCGAGCGCAACATCTACAGCCGTTTCCAATGGCAAGGCGTGGGCTTGCTGCTGGTGGTGAATGTGCTGGCTTTTGGGGCCTTGGGAGCCACCATCTGGGCGGTGCAAATGGCGTGGATTCCGTTTTTTGCGGCGGGCGTCATCAACGGCATCGGGCACTACTGGGGCTACCGCAACTTTGAAGCCTCAGACGCCAGTACCAACGTTTCTCCTTGGGGCATCCTGATCGGCGGCGAAGAACTGCACAACAACCACCACACCTACCCCACGTCGGCCAAGTTCTCGGTTAAGCCCTACGAGTTCGACATAGGCTGGGTATACATTCGCTTGCTCGCTGCCGTGGGTTTGGCCAAGGTGCGCAAAACCCCGCCGCAGTTGGTAAAGCAAAAAGGCATTACACCGCCTGCCGACGAAAACACCCTTGACGCCCTCATTACCCACCGGTACGCCGTGATGGCGCAGTTTTCTAAGGCCTTGCGCCGAGCGGTGCGCGAGCAGCTGCGCCAAGCCCAAGCCGGCGGCGCCGACGTGGCCGCGCTGCAAGCCGTTAAGCGCTGGCTGCACCGCGACGAGCAGCACGTGCCCGAAGCCATTCGCCCGGCCATTAGCCAAGTGCTGCACGACAACGCGGTGCTGCAAACCATGGCCCAGATGCGCGAAGAGTTGCGCGAGTTTTGGAGCAACACCAAGCACACCCCGGCCCAGTTGGCCGCCGCGCTGCAGCAGTGGTGTGCCAAAGCCGAAGCCAGTGGCATTGCCCCCTTACGCGAGTTCTCGCTTACCTTGCGCGCGGTCCGCACCTAGCGGGTGCATCAACGGCATAAAAAAGGCTCCCAACCGGGAGCCTTTTTTTGTGGGTGGCGTGGGCCGCGTGACCGCTGCCACCCAGCCAAGGTTTACTTCAACTTGGTTTCTTTGTAGGCCACGTGCTTGCGTGCCTTGGGGTCGAACTTAATGATCTCCAGCTTTTCGGGCATCGTCTTTTTGTTTTTTGACGTGGTGTAGAAATGCCCCGTGCCAGCGGTGGACTCGAGTTTGATTTTCTCGCGCGTACCTTTGGTTGCCATGGCGAAATGCTCCTAGTGGGTTAACCGCGAGCGCGGATATCGGCCAGCACCGCGTCGATGCCGTTTTTGTCAATCAGGCGCAAGCCGGCGTTGGAGACGCGCAGGCGCACCCAGCGGCTTTCGCTTTCCACCCAAAACCGGCGGTGGTGCAGGTTGGGCAAAAAACGACGCTTGGTTTTGTTGTTGGCGTGGGATACGTGGTTGCCCACTGCCGGCTTTTTGCCGGTCACTTCACAAACGCGTGCCATGGGGACACTCCAAAAATTCGTCGGTTCACACAAAAGGGCAGGTCGTGCGCCCAGCGCTCGAAAGGCCCAAAACCCAGCATTATATGCCGACATCGCAACCATCGCCCAGCCCCGGCGGGTAAGCCAAGGCTCCGGGCGTGGTGCCTAGCTGGCTTGCTGCTCCAAAAAGCGCTGCGCATCCAGCGCCGCCATGCAACCCGTGCCAGCGCTGGTAATGGCTTGGCGGTACACGTGGTCTTGCACGTCACCGGCGGCAAACACCCCGGGCACACTGGTTTGCGTGGCCATGCCTTGCAAGCCACTGCGCGTGACCAAGTAGCCGTCTTTCATGTCCAACTGGCCGGCAAACAACTCGGTGTTGGGCTGGTGACCAATGGCAATAAAACACCCTTTGAGCGTCAGTTCTTCGGTTTGGTCGTTGTGGCCGCGCAGGCGCACACCGGTTACGCCGCTGCTGTCGCCCAGCACCTCGTCCAGCGTGGCGTTGAGCTTAAGCTCAATGCGCCCCGCCGCCACTTTTTCCATAAGTTTGTCCACCATGATCGGCTCGGCGCGAAAACTGTCGCGCCGATGCACCAAATACACCTTGCTGGCAATGTTGGACAAATACAAGGCTTCTTCAACCGCCGTGTTGCCCCCGCCGACCACGGCACACACCTCGTCGCGGTAAAAAAACCCGTCGCAGGTGGCGCAGCCACTGACCCCGCGCCCCATAAATGCCGACTCCGACGGCAGCCCCAAATACTTGGCCGAGGCTCCGGTGGCCACAATCAGCGCGTCGCAGGTGTAGGTGTCGCTGTCGCCTTTGAGGGTAAAGGGCCGCTTGCTTAGCTCAACCTCGTGAATGTGGTCGAACACAATTTGTGTATCAAAGCGCTCGGCGTGCGCTTGAAAGCGCGCCATCAAGTCGGGGCCAAGCACGCCTTGGGCGTCGGCGGGCCAGTTGTCCACGTCGGTGGTGGTCATGAGCTGCCCACCTTGCGCCATGCCGGTGATCAGCATCGGCTTAAGGTTGGCGCGGGCGGCGTAAACGGCGGCGGTGTATCCGGCGGGGCCGGATCCCAAAATCAGTACGTTGGCGTGTGGCATAGGCTTAATTGTAGCCAGCGCCCTTGCATAATAGACCCGGTATGGCTTTTTCACTCGACGTTCTAACTGGCGCCCCCGAGCGCGCGCGCGGTGCGTTTCGTTTTGCACGCGAACTCGGCTTGCTGGCCGGCGCGCTGTGGTTGGTGCTGTGGTGGGTGGCGCTGCTTAGTTACTCGGTGCTCGACCCGGCGTGGTCCACCTCGGGGCAAGTACCCGCTGCGGGCAACTGGTTTGGCGCGGTGGGCGCGTGGGTGGCCGACCTCAGTTATTTTGCGCTGGGCTTTTCGGTTTGGTGGTTGGTGCTGGCCGCCAGTTGGCGGTGGTTGCGTTTGTTGCGGCGCTGGGCGTGGGCGCATCAAGCGTCGCCCTCGGTGGTACGTTGGCAGCGTGTTGGGCTGCTGCTGCTGGTGTTAAGCAGCGCGGCGCTGGAGTGGTCGCGCCTGCACGGCCTAGACGCCGTGTTGCCCGACCGCGCCGGTGGCTTGGTGGGGGTGTGGCTGGGGCAGGGTGCGCAGTGGTTGTTTGGCTTTACTGGCTCGGCTTTGGTGTTGCTGGCGGTGTGGCTGCAGGGTTTGGCGTGGTGGCTTAACTTTCGCTGGGCGCGCCTGGCCGAGCGCGTGGGCTTGGGCCTAACACGCGTGTGGCAACGCCTGCGCCTAAGCCGCGAGCAACGCGAAGACCAGCGCATTGGCCAACAAGCCCTGGCCGAGCGCGAGCGCCAAGCGCCAGCCGAGGGCGGCACCGAGCCCACGCTGGTGGCTGCACCCATTGTGATTGAGCCGGTGCAAGTGGCGGTGGCCCCAAGTGCGCGCGTGGCCAAAGAGTCGCAGCAAGCGCTGTTTGAAGAACCCACCGAAGGTGCGGCCTTGCCGCAGGTGGGTTTGCTGGACAAAGCCAACACCAATGCCCCCACCGTATCGGCCGACACCCTAGAAATGACCAGTCGCTTGATTGAGAAAAAACTCAGCGACTTTGGCGTCGAGGTCAAGGTGGTGGCCGCGGCGCCCGGGCCGGTGATCACGCGCTACGAAATCGAGCCCGCGGTGGGCATTAAGGGCGCGCAAATTGTTAATTTGGCGCGCGATTTGGCGCGCTCGCTCAGCTTGGTGTCGATTCGGGTGATTGAAACCATTCCGGGCAAAAGCTGCATGGCGCTGGAGTTGCCCAACGCCAACCGCCAAACCATACGGCTAAGTGAAATTCTGGGCTCAAGCCCCTACCACGAAAGCAAATCGCTGCTCACCATTGGCTTGGGCAAAGACATCGTGGGTCAACCGGTGGTGGCCGACCTGGCCAAAATGCCGCACTGCTTGGTGGCCGGCACCACCGGCTCGGGCAAGTCGGTGGGCATCAACGCCATGATTCTTAGCCTGCTGTACAAGGCCGATCCGCGCGACGTGCGGTTGCTGCTGATCGACCCCAAAATGCTTGAAATGAGCGTGTACGAGGGCATACCGCACCTGCTCGCGCCGGTGGTAACCGACATGCGTCAAGCGGCGCACGCGCTCAACTGGTGCGTAGCCGAAATGGAGCGCCGCTACAAACTCATGAGCAAGCTTGGCGTGCGTAACCTGGCAGGCTTTAACACCAAGGTGCGCCAAGCCCATGCCAGCGGCCAAAGCCTGCCCAACCCGTTCTCACTTACCCCAGACGACCCCGAGCCGCTGCAGCCTTTGCCTTATGTGGTGGTGGTGATCGACGAACTCGCCGACCTCATGATGGTGGTGGGCAAAAAAGTTGAAGAGCTCATTGCCCGCTTGGCGCAAAAAGCCCGAGCCGCTGGCATTCACCTGGTGCTGGCCACCCAGCGCCCCAGCGTGGACGTGATCACCGGCTTAATCAAGGCCAACATTCCAACCCGCATCGCGTTTCAGGTAAGCAGCAAAATCGACTCGCGCACCATTCTTGACCAAATGGGTGCTGAAACCCTGCTTGGCATGGGCGACATGCTTTACCTGCCCAGCGGCAGCGGCTTTGCGCAGCGTGTGCACGGCGCCTTTGTGTCCGATGAAGAAGTGCACCGCGTGGTGGATTACCTTAAAACCCAAGGTGAACCCAACTACATCGAAGGCTTGCTCGAAGGCGGCACGGTGGAGGGCGACACCCTGGTGCCCGAGCCCGGCGGCGAAGCCGACCCCATGTACGACCAAGCCGTGGCGGTGGTGCTCAAGCACCGCAAAGCCAGCATTTCACTGGTGCAGCGCCACCTAAAAATTGGCTACAACCGCGCCGCGCGCATGCTTGAAGAAATGGAAAGCGCTGGCCTGGTGAGCGCCATGAGCGGCAGCGGTCAGCGCGAAATTTTGGTGCCCTCGGGCGGTGGCGACGCCGCATGACATGGGCGTACCGCTGGGCCGCCGCCTTGTGCCTTGCCATGGCCGGCGCCGCCGCGCACGCCGGCGCGCTGCAAGCGCTTACTGCATTTATAGACGGTGGCGGCGAACTCTCGGGCCAATTCGAGCAAACCGTTACCCTAAGCGCGGCGGGCTCGGTGCCGCCGCGCGTCTCCAGCGGCAGCTTTTGGCTGCGCCGCCCCAACCAATTTCGCTTCAACTACACCAAGCCCTACCGCCAAATGGTATTGGCCGACGGCCAAACCCTGTGGCTGCACGACCTAGACATCAACCAAGTCACCCGGCGCAACCAAGCCGACGTGCTGGCCCAATCGCCGGTGGCCTTGCTGTCGAGCCGGCGTGCCGTGCAGGCCTTGCAGCGCGACTTTGAACTGTCCGAAGAACCGCCGGCCAACGGCCTGCAGTGGCTACAGGGCACGCCGCGCCAGCCCAACGCCAGCCTGCGCCGCCTGCGCCTGGGCTTTGATTCGGCCAACATGCTGCGCGTGATCGACACCACCGACGCCATGGGCCAGCAGTCTGTTATGCGGCTTGAGCAGCTCAGCCGCGAGCCCGCCCCCGTTGGCTGGTTTGTTTTTACGCCCCCACCCGGGGCCGACGTGGTAAGCCAATGACCGCCCCGGCGCCGCCAGCCCAGCCGCTGGCGCAGCGCCTGCGCCCGCAGCACCTAAGCGAGGTGATTGGACAGTCGCATCTGCTGGGCCCCGGCAAACCCCTGCACATGGCCTTTGCCGCGGGCAAGCCACACGGCATGATCTTATGGGGCCCACCCGGCGTGGGCAAAACCACACTCGCGCGCCTGACTGCCCACGCCTTTGACTGCCAGTGGCTGGCGCTGTCGGCGGTGTTAGACGGTGTAAAAGACATACGCGGCGCGATTGAGCAAGCCCGTATATGGCAGCAACAGGGCAAACACACGGTGCTGTTTATCGACGAAATTCACCGCTTCAACAAAGCCCAGCAAGACGCGTTGTTGCCCCACACCGAATCCGGTTTGCTCACCTTAATAGGCGCCACCACCGAAAACCCATCGTTTGAAGTCAACGCCGCGTTGCTCTCGCGCGCCCAGGTTTATGTGTTGCACCCCTTAAGCCCCAACGAGCTGCAACAACTGTTGGCGCGTGCCCTAAGCCAAGCCCTGCCCAACCTCAGCCTAACCCAAGATGCCGAGCAACTGCTGGTGCAATACGCCGACGGCGACGCCCGGCGCTTGCTTAACCTACTTGAGCAATGCGCCCACGCCGCGCAAGTTAGCGGCCTAAGCCAAGTGGATCACACCCAGGCGCGCGATGCCCTGGCCAGCCATGTGCTGCGCTTTGACAAAGGCGGCGACGCCTTTTACGACCAAATATCGGCGCTGCACAAATCGGTGCGCGGCAGCGACCCCGACGCCGCGCTTTACTGGCTGTGCCGCATGCTAGAAGGCGGCGCCGACCCCAACTACCTGGCGCGTCGCGTGCTGCGCATGGCATGGGAAGACATTGGCTTGGCCGACCCGCGCGCCATTCAAATCGCCAACGACGCAGCCCAAACCTACCAACGCCTGGGCAGCCCCGAAGGCGAACTGGCTTTGGCCCAAGCCGTGTTGTACTTGGCCGTGGCCGCCAAAAGCAACGCTGGCTACGTGGCCTACAACCAAGCCCGTGCGGCTGTAAAAAACGGCCCCAGCCTGCCAGTGCCCATGCACCTGCGCAACGCCCCCACCGCGCTTATGAAAGAACTTGGCCACGGCCAGGGCTACCGCTACGACCACAACGAACCCAACGCCCACGCCGCCGGCCAACGCCACCTGCCCGACGGCATGGACAACCCCAACTGGTACCAACCCACCACCAACGGCCTAGAAGCCAAAATAGCCGACAAATTGGCTCATTTGAAAAGACCCAGCCACAAGGATTAAGACACCCCCCGATTTGTCGGCGTTCAGCTTGTCGCAAATCGACCAGCCGGTTAAAAAGGTCGAGTAGCGCAGCCTGGCGCACCATGGCGCGCCGATACAATCGCTCGCCATGAGTGATGCTCCTGCCAACCCCAGCCCAGAAATCGATGAAAACCAGCTCATCGCTGAGCGCCGCGACAAACTGCGCGCGCTGCGCGCCAGCGGTGCGGTGGCGTTTCCCAACGATTTCAAGCCCAGCCACCAGGCCCAGTGGCTGCACAACACCTACCACGCCGAAAGCAAAGAGGCGCTAGAGGCCAAGGCGGTGCGGGTTAAGGTGGCGGGGCGCATGATGCTTAAGCGCGTCATGGGCAAAGCCAGCTTTGCCACCTTGCAAGACGGCTCCTTGGGCAGTAGCGGTGGGCGCATTCAGATTTACCTTAACAACGAATCGGTGGGCGAGGCCGCGCACCAAGCCTTTAAGCACCACGATTTGGGTGATATTTTGGCGGCTGAGGGTGTGTTGTTTAAAACCCGCACCGGTGAGCTCACCGTGCACGCCAGCGAGGTACGCTTGCTCACCAAAAGCCTGCGGCCGCTGCCCGATAAGTTTCACGGTGTGCACGACCAAGAGCTTAAGTACCGCCAACGCTACGTGGATTTAATCACCGATGAGGCCGCGCGCCGCCGTTTTGCCGCGCGCAGCAAGGCGCTTGCCACGATGCGCGAGTTCATGGTGGGGCATGACTTTTTAGAGGTGGAAACCCCGATGTTGCAGCCCATTCCGGGCGGGGCTAACGCGCGGCCGTTTGTTACGCATCACAACGCCCTGGATCAAACCATGTACATGCGTATTGCCCCCGAGCTGTACCTTAAGCGTTTGCTGGTGGGCGGGTTTGATCGGGTGTTTGAAATCAACCGCAACTTTCGCAACGAAGGCATTTCGGTGCGGCACAACCCCGAATTCACCATGATGGAGTTTTACGCCGCCTACTGGAATCACCACGATTTAATGGACTTCACCGA
>RFXW01000141.1 GCA_009921245.1 Candidatus Fonsibacter lacus
CGTTCGGCCATGCCATCCACGGTGGCTCGTATCAGCTCAATCGGCGCAAGCATGTTGGCCTCAAGGGCGGCAACCCAGGCGTCCCGATTCCAGTCTCGAAAGTCACCCGGCGGCGGGCCGCCGGCGTTGCTGATCACAATATCAAACGCCTGACCGGGGCCACCCGGAGCCTGCCACAGGGCGTCGCGTCCGGCGGCTTCAACCACGTTGGCGGCCACCGCAATCACCTGTTGGGCGCCCGGGCGCTGGCGTAGCTCGGCCGCTGTCGCCTCCAGGGCCTCACGCCCGCGCGCGGCAATCACCACGTTCACACCCTCATCCACCAAAGCCTCGGCGCAGCCCTTGCCCAGCCCTTTGCTGGCACCGCACACCAAGGCCCATTTGCCGCTTATGCCCAAATCCATGTCAGGTTCCTTTCATTCGACTCACCCAAAACACACCCAGCAACACCAGTGCCGTGCCCGCCAAAATCCACGCATTAAAGGGCTCATCCAGCCACCAAACGGCCAGCAACAAGGTGGACATTGGCCCCACCATGCCAGCTTGCGCGGTGATACTTGGCCCCAAGCGCTCCACCGCCATCATCACCATCAGCATGGGCAGCGCGGTGCACAACACCGCGTTAACCAACGACCAAAGCACCACCGGCGTTACCACCCACGCACTGTCCAGCGGGCGCAGCAGCACAAACTGCAGCAAACACAACAAGCTGGCAAACACCGAGGCCATGCCCACCAAACGCATGCTCCCCACCTCGCGCACCAACTGGCCGCTGAGCAACAAATACGTGGCGTAGCTTATGGCGCTGCCCAGCACCATGGTGCCGCCAATCAGGGTGTCGGTGCCTTCCAGCCGAATTTCGTGGCCAAACACCAGCGCAATGCCGGTGTAACTCAACGCCACGGCGCTCAATTGACGCAGCCCAATGGCCTTGCCCAAAAACACCCGCCCCAAAATAAGCACAAACGTTGGGCTGAGGTACAAAATAAGTCGCTCAAGACTGGCCGAGATGTACTCCAACCCCCAAAAATCCAAAAAACTGGCCAGGTAATAGCCGGTAAAACCCAGCACCGCAATGCGCGGCCATTGGTGTGCTGCGATTGCCGAACGCCCGCGACCACCCCACCACGCCATGCCAACAAAAAACGGCAACGCCAGTGCCATGCGCCAGGCAATCAGCGTCACCGCGTCAACCCCATAGCGATAAATCAGCTTGGCCACAATGGCCTTGGCGCTAAAAGCCACCGCCCCGCCAATCGCCAGCCACAGGCCAACTTGGCGCATACGGGCGGCGCTTGGCGCCGAGGCAACCGGGGTCATGCGTGCGGGTCGCCGGTCTGGGCCAGTAACCGCCGGTGCAACCAGCGCAGGCTGCCCCATGCCGCCAGCGCCACCACCGGCACCGCCACGCCCGTTACCCACGCCGCATCAAAGGCCACGCCAAAGGCTTGTGCACCCTGCGCCAGGTAGTTGATCAATCCCACCACGTAATAGGTTATGGCGGCCACCGACAAGCCTTCCACCGTGCGCTGCAAACGCAACTGCAACGCCTGACGCTCGTTCATGGCAGTAAGCAAATCGCGGCTGCTCTGCTGCTGTTCAATCTCCACCCGTGTACGCAGCAAATGGCTCATGCGCGAAATGCGCTCGGACAACCCCTGCTGCCGCCTTACCACCCAATCGCAGGTGTTCATGGCGGGGGTTAAGCGGCGGTCCATGAAGTCGCGAATGCTTTGCAGGTTCTCAAGCCGGGTTTCGGCAATATCGGCAATGCGTTTTTGCACCAGCTCAAAGTAGGCGCTGCTGGCAGAAAATCTGGAATGTGTGGCGGCGTACTGCCCCTCCACCTCGCCCGCCAAACGGGTTAGGCGGTCCAGCAGCTGAGCTTCTTCTTGGGGTTTGGCGGTGCGAATCAACTTGGCCAATGAGGCCAGCTCGGCCTCGCCTTGGCTGAGCGTTTGGCCGCTGTCTCGCGCCACGGGCAGCCCCAGCAGCGCCGCCATGCGGTAGGTTTCAATTTCCAGCAAGCGCTGCACCAGTCGCCCCAAACGCCGTGGCGACATACCGCAATCCAGCACCAACGCGTGCGAACTGTCGTCGGGTTGCAGCACAAAATCGGTAAAGATTTGAGCCTGCCCATCGGCCACGGTCGAGCCTGCCAGCGCGTCTTGCCTAAAAATACGCCGCACCCGCTCGGCCAGCGCCTGATCCTCGGGCCGCGCCACCGTGATATGAAACTTGCATAAACACGCCCCGGGCAACCGCGCCAGCCAAGCCTCGGGCACCGCCTGCAACGCGGTATCCGCGCCTTCAAGCGAGGGCGGCACGTCACGGAAAAAGGTGTAACTCACAAACTCGGTGTGCAGCTCCCAGCGCACCCGCAAGCCCGCCACGTCGGCGCGCAGGTGGTTGGTTTGCGCGCTGGGTGGCGATTGGTGATGGTCTTGCAGCCACTGTGCAAAGTGGGCGCGACACGCCTCGCGCTCGTCTTGCGCCAGCAGCATCACCACGTGGCTAACCAACAGCGGCGAGCGCAGCGGCTCGGGTGGGCGTGCATGAATTTCGTTGTGCAGCGCAACGCGTAAGGGGTGGTTTTGCATGAACAGGGGCGACCTAGGCGGTGGGTAAGGTGCTATTTTGGCGCAGAACCCGCAGCCAACGCTCGGTGCGCCAGCCAAACCGTTGCTGCACCTCAGCCACCTGCGCACGCCAAGGGTATTGCGCCGCAGCCGCCGCGTTACGGTGCGCCAACACCACGGTGTTGCCCTCGCGGGTTGCGCCAAACAACCACAACGCCTCGGCCCCAAACGCTTGCGCCAAGTGCCCAAGGCTGCGCGGCAAACTGGCATCACGGCCAAACAAGTTGATGCTCATCACCCCGTTGGGGGCAAGCAATTCACGGCAATGCCCATAAAACGCCGCATGGTCCAGCAGCGGACTGGCCGCGTCGTGGTCGTACAAGTCCACCTGCAGGGCATGCACCGTGCCACGGCGTGCAGGCTGCGCAACCCAAGCCGCCGCGTCGTCTTGCCACACCCTAAAGCGTGGCCCTTGGCGCGGCAGATGAAAAAACTGCTGACACGCTTGAATCACCGCACCGTTGCACTCCACCGCCTCGGTGTGCATGCCCAATACGCCGTGGGTAAAGCGCGTCAATGACCCCGCGCCCAACCCCAATTGCACCGCGCAGCGGTTGGGCAAGTCATCCCACGGCGTCCACAACAACCACGCCATCATGCGGCGCACATACTCCAACTCGATGGACAGCGGCTGGCTGATACGCATCGCCCCCTGCACCCAGGGCGTGCCCAAATGCAAATAACGCACCCCTTGCAGCTCACTTAACGTGACATCGGTGTTGGCGTCCGCCCCGGTTGACCGCACCATGGCGTTATCCATTCCCCAACCAAGCCGCCAAGCCGGGCAACGCGCGCTGCGCATTGGCCGTGCTGAGCGTGCGCCAGGCGATTTCGCTTAAGCCCAGCCGCTGCGCCACCACGTGCCCAATGCGGGGCAACTGGGCCGGGCTGTTCACGCCTTGGGCCTCACCGGCCTCGCGTCGGGCGCGCGGCACATACAGCCATTGCGGTGGAATGTCGGGGGCGTCAGTCTCCATCACCCATGCCTCGGGCGGCAACTCGGCCAGTGCACGATGCAAACGCCGCGCCGCCTCAAACGTGGCGGTGCCGCCGGCGCCCAAATGCAAGCCTTGGGCCCACAGCGCCTGCGCTTGTTGCACGCTGCCCGAAAAAGCATGTGCAATACCGCGCCGCACACCCACCCGGCGCAGCGCCGCCAGCACCAAGTCATTCGCTTGGCGCGCGTGCACGATCACCGGCAGGTCGTGCTGCCGGGCAAGCTCAAGTTGGGCCTCAAACAATCGGCGCTGATGCGCTTGGGCCTGTGGCGTACGCTGGCTGGGCACCCAAGCGTCTAAACCAATTTCGCCCACCGCCACCAAGCGTGGGTCGTTGCGCGCGGCCGTTAGC
>RFXW01000142.1 GCA_009921245.1 Candidatus Fonsibacter lacus
GTGCGCTGCTTGGGCAGGTAACTCAAGATGCGTTGCAAGTCTGGCAAAAAGCCAATATCCAGCATGCGATCGGCCTCGTCAAGTACCACGTACTCCACTTGATGCAGCGCGGCGCTTTTGGCCTCAATGTGATCCAACAGCCGCCCCGGCGTGGCCACCAACACCTCCACGCCTTCGCGCAGCTGGGCAATTTGCGGCTTGATGTCCATGCCCCCAAACACCACCGCACTGCGCAGCGCCGTGTGTTTGGCAAACAGCTTAACTTGCTCGGCCACCTGCACCGCCAGCTCGCGGGTAGGCAGCAGCACCAGCGCACGCACCGGGTGCCGCGCCGGTGAGGCCGAGTGGTTTTCGTGTTTCAGCAAGCGCTGCAACAGCGGCAATGCAAACGCAGCGGTCTTGCCGGTGCCGGTTTGAGCCGCGCCCATGATGTCTTGCCCGGCCATGACCACAGGAATGGCCTGCTCTTGGATCGGCGTCATGGTGGTGTAACCCATGTCGTCGATGGCGCGCAACAAAGCCGGCGCCAAGGGCAAATCGTGAAAAGGTTTCGTCATCTACCCCGCATTGTCGCACCTTTGGCGCGGCAGTTGCCGGCCAGACCGCGCTAGGCCTTGGGCAGCGTGACGCCGGCCTGACCCTGGTACTTGCCACCTCGGTCGCGATACGAGGTTTCGCACACCTCGTCGCTTTCAAAAAACAACACCTGAGCGCAGCCCTCATTGGCGTAGATTTTGGCCGGTAGCGGCGTGGTGTTGGAAAACTCCAGCGTGACGTAGCCTTCCCACTCGGGCTCAAACGGCGTGACGTTGACAATGATGCCGCAACGCGCATACGTGCTTTTGCCCAAACAAATGGTTAGCACGTTGCGCGGAATCCGAAAATATTCCACCGTGCGCGCCAGCGCAAAACTGTTGGGCGGAATGATGCAGTGATCCCCGTGAAAATCCACAAAGCTGTTTTCGCCCCTCGGCTTGGCGAACTTGGCCGGGCTCGAAAGGCTCGATCATGCCCTGCTGCTCGGCCATGCGACGAATCCATTTATCACTTTTAATGCTCATGCCCGCATTGTAGGTGGGCGCCACCCGGCTCGACCAAGGCTTACGCTAGAATCGGCGCCGCAGGCACGTAGCTCAGTTGGTTAGAGCACCACCTTGACATGGTGGGGGTCGTTGGTTCGAATCCAATCGTGCCTACCATCGCAAACCCCGCCAAACCACGGATTGGACGGGGTTTTTTGCTACCCTCACGGGCCACCCAACCACACCTTCCAAGTTCACCCCATGCAAGACGTGATACAGCAAGCCGTGCGCCTGGCCCTAAGCGAAGACGTGGGCACGGGCGATGTCTCGGCCGCCTTGGTGGCCGCCGACACCATGGGTCAGGCGCGTATCGTGAGCCGCGAGCCGGCGGTGTTGTGTGGCACGGCCTGGGTGAACGAGGTGTTTCTTCAGGTCAACCCAGCGGTTAGCCTGCAATGGGCTTTTGCCGACGGCCAGCCGGTGCGCGCCGGCGATGTGCTTTGCACGCTCTCGGGCCCAAGCCGCGCCCTGCTCACGGGCGAACGCACGGCGCTGAACTTTTTGCAGCTGCTGTCGGCCACCGCCACCCAAACCGCACGCTACGTGCAGCGCATTGCACACACGCGCTGCAAGCTGCTGGACACGCGCAAAACCCTGCCTGGTCTGCGTGTGGCCCAAAAATACGCGGTGACCTGCGGCGGTGGCGTGAACCACCGCATGGGTTTGTACGACCAGGTGTTAATTAAAGAAAACCACATCATGGCCGCCGGCTCCATTCAGGCCGCCGTGCAACAGGCGCGGCAGCAAAGCCCGGGGCTCAAAGTAGAAGTTGAAACAGAAAATTTAGATGAGCTGCAACAGGCCCTCAACGCCAAGGCCGATATTGTGATGCTCGATAACTTTGACCTCGACACCATGCGCCAAGCGGTGCACATGGCGGCGCACACCACGCCACTTGAGGCCTCGGGCGGGGTCACACTGGAAACCATACAAGCGATTGCCGAGACCGGCGTGGACTTTGTCTCGGTGGGCGACATCACCAAAAACGTGCTGGCCTTGGACTTGTCCATGCGCTTTGCGTCCTGACCAACGCCAATTTCAAACCGATGCCCCCAAAACCTAGGGGTTACCCTTGGTTGCCCTACACTGGCGGCTGTTTGAAATTACCACCCGCCACTGCTGATGCTTGCGGCGGCACCATAACATGAAGATTCACCGCTCTCTGGGCCGCGTTGGCGGCTGGTTTTTGTTGGCTGCCGCTGGTACGGCCTTGGCTCAGTCTGCCCCCACCCCGGCGGCCGAAAGCGGGGGCAAACCGGTACTAAGCGTGTCGATCACGCAGCCCAAAGGGTTGGCGCTGACGCGTACGCTGGAAGCGTCGGGGTCGATCACGGCCTGGCAAGAGGCGGTGGTAAGCGCCGAAGCCAATGGGCTGCAGATCGAGCAGGTGCTGGTGGACGTTGGCGATGCTGTCACCAAAGGGCAGGTGCTGGCCAAACTGCGCACCCTGGTGCTGGATGCCGAGCTGGCGCAGGCTGAGTCGCTGTTGGCGGAGGCCGAAGCCAACGCCAGTGAGGCCCAAGCCCAGCAGGAGCGGGCCCGCACATTGCAGCAGCAAGGTTTTTTTAGCGAGGCACAACTTACCCAAGCCCGCACCCAGTACACCGCCGCCATGGCGCGGGTGCAGTCGGCGCGGGCCACGGTTGAGCTGCAGCGTCAACGCCTGGCGCAGGCCACGGTGCGCGCCCCCGATCAGGGGCTGGTGTCGGCCCGGGTTGCCAAACTTGGGCAAGTGGTGGCACCCGGTATGGAGTTGTTTAGGGTGATTCGCCAAGGGCGGCTGGAATGGCGGGCAGATGTCACCGCAGCCGAACTTGGGCAGGTCAAGCCAGGCTCACCGGTGCAAATTCAAACCACCAGTGGCGACACGCTGCAGGGCACGGTACGCACCGTGGCGCCCTCGGTCGACCCCAACACACGCAATGCTTTGGTGTATGTGGACATCAAACGCCCACTGGGCAACGCCCGACCGGGCATGTTCGCCCGTGGCGCGATCACGGTAGGCCAGGCGCAAGTGATTACGGTGCCGCAATCGGCGGTGATTCTGCGCGACGGCTTTTCGTATGTCTTCACCGTCAACGACGACCAGCGCGTCAGCCAACGCAAAGTTGAGGTTGGCAGCCTGCAAGACAGCCGCATCGAGGTACGAAGCGGCCTAACCCTCAACGCCAAGGTGGTAAGCAGCGGCGGCGCCTTTTTGAATGACGGCGATAAGGTGCGCGTGGTTGGCACCGTTGCCGACTAACCCAACCGGGGCGATTCATGATTAACGTTTCCTCGTGGTCGATTCGTAACCCGATTGCCGCCTCCATGGTGTTTGTGCTGCTCACGGTGGCCGGCCTGCTGTCGTACAACAGCATGAAAGTGCAAAACTTTCCTGACCTTGACTTGCCCACCATCACGGTCACCGCCACCCTGCCCGGTGCGGCGCCGGGCCAGCTAGAAACCGACGTGGCGCGCAAACTGGAAAACGCGCTGGCGCCGCTGCAAGGGCTGAAAAACATCACCACCAAAGTGCAAGATGGTGTGGCATCCCTCACGGCGCAGTTTCGTCTAGAAAAGCCGGTGCAAGAAGCGCTGGACGAGGTGCGCTCAGCGGTACAAAGTGTGCGCGCCGATTTACCCAGCGACGTGCGCGACCCGGTGGTGCAAAAGCTCAATTTGGCCGGCACCCCCGTGCTGGCCTACACCGTATCGGCCGACCGCATGGACGAAGAGGCCTTGTCGTGGCTGGTGGACGACACCTTGTCGCGGCTGCTGCTGTCCATCAAAGGGGTGGGCTCGGTGAACCGGGTGGGCGGCGTAACGCGTGAGGTGCAAGTGGCACTTGAGCCGTCGCGCATGCAGGC
>RFXW01000143.1 GCA_009921245.1 Candidatus Fonsibacter lacus
TATGTCGGCTTTGGGGGTGCGTCCAACGCATGCGCTGGGCAGCCAGCCAAGGCAATTAAATAACCGCTTGGTTTAATTTTCATATGGCGTTACCCCTTCACACCCGACAGTTTTTATCCAATAAACAACCTTGGCCATAGCTGCAGATTCTTTAATTTTCTAGACCCGGTTTCTGCCCCTCTGGTTGACAACCGGGGCTGCATTTGATATCTTTAAGATATCTATTTACAAAGGATCCACCCATGGCAGCTGCAACCGCTCAGATCGCCTTTCGCTACCGTGCGCGCGACAGCGCAACAGGCGTGACCCGAACAACAGCCAAGCGCCTGGCTGAGGTGCTGGGCGTTGACGAAACGCAGGTCATTCACTTGGCCCTGCAGCAGTTGGCCACCAAATGTCTGCCGCAATACGAGGCTGATGAGGGCGCTCTAACCAAGGCCCAGCTCAGTCAGGTCAAAAAATCAGCGCCCAAAGCCAAAGGCGGCACGGTTCGCAGCAGTCTTTTTGAACTGGAAAACACCTGATGCGGTGGTGGCCAGAACCTACAGCTGGCGACATCGTCTGGTGCCACTTTCCTGACAACATTCACCCCAAGGCCAAACCCCGCCCGGGCCTCATTGTTTCGACCAAGGAAGACGACCAGGGCATGATCTTCGTGAGCGTGGCATACGGCACCAGCCAAAAGACGGGCCGTTTGTACAGCGGAGAGTTTCGCATTGCCCAAAATGAACATCCGGCCGCCTATACCAGCGCCGGACTGAGCTACAACACCAAGTTCGACTTAAGAAACGTGCTTGAGCTTCCGTTCAACGACACCTATTTTTCGGTGCCTCCCCATGCGCCGCATGGCCAGATTCCAAAGCTGGGGACACTGCATCCGAGCATGGTCAGGATTGCCGCCACCGCTTTCGCAGCAGCAAGCAAATAGGCTCAACCATGGCCCCAGCCGCACAGCAACGCATGCGGCAAACTTTCTTGAATCAAGATGGCCAACCGTGCCTCGGCGCTTGCACATCGCTTGGATGGATATGTCGGCCTGGTTCGCTGGCTTTGCTCCCAACCCAAACATGAAAGTTCTATAAAATTCAGTCGCTTGGTCACCCCGCCTGGGGTATGGCAAGTATCAAAACATAATCAAAACAACATTTTTCGAGGAGCTCAGCATGCATCGTAGCCGTTGGCACCATGGGTTGGGGCAGCCTGGCACAGGCAGAGGTAGACAAAGTCACCATCGCTGTTGGCGGCAAGTCGCTTTTTTACTATCTGCCGCTCACCATCGCCGAGCAGCGTGGGTACTTTAAAGAAGAAGGCGTTAACGTCACCATCGTTGACTTTGCCGGCGGCTCCAAGGCTTTGCAGGCGGTGGTAGGTGGTTCGGCAGACGTGGTGTCTGGCGCTTACGAGCACACCATTAACCTGCAATCCAAAAAGCAGTATTTCAAGGCGTTTGTTCAGCAAGCCCGTGCCCCGCAAATTGTGCTGGCCGTCTCTACCAAAACCATGCCCAACTACCAAAGCCTGGCCGATCTCAAGGGCAAAAAAATCGGCGTTACCGCGCCGGGCTCATCCACCAACATGGTGGCCAGTTTCGTGCTGGATAAGGCCGGGATTAATTCCAAAGATGTTTCCTTCATCGGCGTAGGCGCGGGCTCGGGCGCGGTGGCGGCAATGAAGTCTGGCCAAATCGACGCCATTTCAAACCTCGACCCTGTCATTTCGTCACTCGAGCGCGACGGCGCGATCAAGGTGCTGGTAGACACCCGCAAAATGTCGGGAGCGCGCGACGTATTTGGTGGCGACATGCCGGCCGGTTGCTTGTACACCTCTGAGGCGTTTATTCAAAACAACCCCAAAACCGTGCAAGCGCTCACCAACGCCATGGTTAAGGCGGCACGCTGGATTCAAACCGCCAGCCCTGAGGACGTGCTAAAAACCGTTCCCAGCAGCTACAGCATGGGCGACCCCGATCTGTACAAAAAAACCTTTCTAAGCCTGAAAGAGGCCATGTCGCCCGACGGCGTGATTTCACCCGAAGGGGTTAAAACCGCGTTGAAGTCGTTGGCTGCGTACAAGCCGCAAATCAAGGCCGACGAAATCGACTTGGCGCGCACGTACACCAATGAATTCGTGATGCGCGCACCCAAGTAAGGCCCAACCCAGCCATGTCTGCCCCGGCACTTTATTTCGACTCAGTCTCCTGCGTGTTCGCCTCCAACCACGAGGCAGAAGGACGATACGTGGCGGTAGAAAACACCACGTTACAGGTGGCAGAGGGCGAATTTGTGTCGGTGGTGGGGCCCACTGGCTGCGGCAAGTCCACGCTACTTAACGTGGCAGCGGGCTTGTTGCAGCCGTCGTCGGGCCGAATGGATGTATTTGGCCAACCGCTGCTGGGGGTAAACCAACGCGCTGGCTACATGTTTCAAGCCGAAGCACTCATGCCATGGCGCAGTGCGCTGCGCAACGTAGCCGCAGGGCTCGAATTCAGGGGCATACCCAAAACCGAGGCGCTGCAACAAGCGGGCGAGTGGCTCAAGCGGGTCGGTTTGGGCGGCTTTGAAGATCGCTACCCACACCAAATGTCGGGTGGCATGCGCAAGCGCACAGCGTTGGCGCAAACGCTCATTCTTGACCCCGATATTATTTTGATGGACGAGCCTTTTTCTGCGCTCGATATTCAAACCCGCCAGCTCATGGAAAACGAGGTGCTCGACCTGTGGCAAGCCAAACGCAAGGCGGTACTGTTCATCACACACGACCTAGACGAAGCCATTGCCATGTCTGATCGGGTGGTGGTGCTCTCCGCTGGGCCTGCCACCCACCCCATTGGCGACTTTGTGATTGATCTCGACCGCCCACGCGACGTGGCAGAGATTCGCTCCCATCCCCGGTTTATTCAACTTCACGAACAAATTTGGGAAGTACTGCGCGACGAGGTACTCAAAGGCTACGCCAAACAAATGGGGGCCCGGTCATGAGCGCACGTCCCATGTCACGTTTTAAGCTGCGCTTAGCCCAAGTGGCGCTGTTGGCGGCGCTGATTGGGTTGTGGGAACTGGGCACCAACCCCGCCATTCCAACGTTTTATTTCGACGATGCCAACCAAGCGGCTTTCTTCTTTGGCCGGCCACTTGAGGTGTGGGGTCGGGTGTGGCATTGGTTTGCCAGTGGTGAGATTTATCGTCATCTTGGCATCACCTTATTTGAAACCTTTATGGCCTTTGCCATTGGTACAGCCGGTGGCTTGGTGCTGGGCCTGTGGCTGGCGCTTAACGACACCGCTTCGGCAATTTTTGATCCCTACATCAAAGCCCTTAACTCCATGCCAAGGGTGATCCTGGCACCAATCTTTGCGGTGTGGTTTGGCCTGGGGGTGTGGTCTAAGGTGGCCTTGGGCGTTACCTTGGTGTTTTTTATTGTGTTCTTTAATGTCTACCAAGGCGTGCGCGAGGTTAGCCCCACGCTGCTGGCCAACGCCCGCATGCTTGGCGCCAACTCGCGCCAACTGCTGCGCAGCGTTTACCTGCCCAGTGCCACCAGCTGGGTGTTCTCCAGTTTGCACACCAGCGTTGGGCTGGCGTTTGTGGGTGCGGTGGTAGGCGAATACCTGGGCTCGGCGGCAGGCGTGGGCTACCTAATCCTAGAGGCTGAGGGCAACTTTGACGTCAATACGGTGTTTGCCGGCATTGCGGTGCTCACTGCCTTTGCCTTGGTACTGGACGGGCTGGTGGGCGTTATTGAAAAACGCCTTATGGTGTGGCAACCCAAATCAGCTGAATCCGAGCGGCTGTAAACGCTGGCATGGCAACCTTGCCATGCAACGCATGGCTAATGGTCTGCCAATATCAAATCGGCGCACCGATCGGCAATCATCATGGTGGGGGCGCAGGTGTTGCCAGATGTCAGCTGCGGCATCACCGAGCAATC
>RFXW01000144.1 GCA_009921245.1 Candidatus Fonsibacter lacus
GGCCACGCCCACCGATTGGGCGGGCACAAACGTTCCTACCTTGATCAATTCTTTTGCGCCGGCCAGTGTGATCGCGCCGGCCAGGCCAACGTACACGCTGCAACGTACAGCGGCTTTTAACAATGCATGCATGACAGGTTCTCCTCAGGGTTATGGTTGGGCGCCCAGTGCCCGCAAGGGCGGAGGGCTTTTTGGCATCGTAATGGTTTTTTCTTCGGTGTAAAAGTGTTCGCAGGCCTCGCCACCTTCGCGCCCGACACCTGAGGCCTGCATACCACCAAAGGGGGCACGCAGTTCACGCATCATCGGCGTGTTGACCCACACCACGCCACTGCGCATGGCTTCGCTGACACGCGTAACGGTGGGTAGGTGGTCCGACCAAACATACGAAACCAAGCCATAGGCGGTGTCGTTTGCCATGGCAATGGCTTGCTCGGTGTGATCAAACTTTAAAAACGTTGCAAATGGGCCAAAAATTTCCTGCTGGGCCACCGTGGCCGCGTTGTTGGGTGCGTGGGCAGCGGTCGGCTCAATGAAATAGCCGTTGCCCAAATCCTCTCGGCGCTTGCCGCCGGTAAGCACACGCCCGCCATCGGCCGCAACCCCTTGAGCAAAGTTCAACACACGCTGCATGTGTGGCAGCGACGCCAGGGGACCCAACTCGGTGTCGGTGGCGGTAGGGTCGCCGACCTTTAGTTTTTGGGCACGCGCAACAAAGCGTTCCACGAATGCATCAAAAATGCTTGACTCCACCAAAATTCTTGATCCAGCCAAACACTGCTGCCCGTTGTTTGAAAAAATGCCCAGCAGCGCGCCGTCCAGCGCCCGATCAAAATCGGCCGACGCAAAAATAATGTTCGCTGACTTGCCACCAAGCTCCATGGTGCAAGGTGTAAGGTGCGCGCCGGCGACCGACATAATGGACCGTCCGGTCTCGGTGCCACCGGTAAAACTGATCACGTCAACATCAGGCTGGTCCACCAAGGCATGGCCAGTCACGTGGCCCCGCCCGTTCACCAAATTAAGTACCCCCTCGGGCAACACCTCTTGCAGCAGCTGCACCAAGCGCGCCAAGGCCAAGGGGGTTTGCTCACTGGGCTTGAGCACACAGGTGTTACCAAAGGCCAAGGCGGCCGCGATTTTCATGCAGGCCAGGGCAACCGGTGCATTCCAGGGCGCAATCAGAGCGGCTACGCCCACTGGCATACGGGTCACGGTGGTAAGGTACCCCGCCGACTGATCGTAGCGTGCGCCTTTGGCTTGCGCGATGTATTCGGCAAAGAATTTAAAGTTATACGCCGCGCGCTCCATGTGGCGCGACTTCAGTTCGCGCAACAGCAAGCCCGTGGCGGCACACTCCAGTCGCGCCAATTCATCGGCGTGATCCAGAATGATTTGTCGGCAAGCGTACAGGTGCGCTTGTCTTTGCTCAACACTGAGTGTGGCCCATGGGCCGCTTACAAAGGCTCGCCTGGCTGCAGCAACCGCTTGGGCCACGCTTTCGGGTGAGTCTTCAATCAGCGTTGAAACCTGCTCACCACTGGCGGGATAAAAAATAGGCAGCTCCACGCCACCGCCGCCCGAAGGCATGCCCGCCACCATACCGCGTACTTGGGCTGCTGGGGTGATGGGAAGTTCAAAACGTGGCATGGTGTTGGATTCCTGTGCGTTAAGCCAGCGCCTGTGACCGGCGCAGGCCCTCAATCATGGACGACTTCAGCAAAAACGCTTTCGCTTTTTCTGGGTCCGCCGCCGTGCGCTGCAATTCGCGTAGCCGTTGTTGTTGATCTTGAGCGGTGGCGTCCATCATGCGCTGCCGATTGGCGTGGGCTTGTCCGCCAATGTCCTCAACCGCAATTGGCCGACGCTGCCGCTCGTATTGCTGCAGCGTATGCAGCGCGGCACCGTTGGCCACTGCAACCAGTTTTTCTGCCAAATTCCACGCGTCGTGTATGCCGCCGTTCATTCCCATGCCACCTTTGGGGCTGTTCAGGTGCGCCGCATCACCTGCAAGCAACAAGCGATCGCGCCAGTAACAATCAGCCACGCGCCGATGCACCCGGTAAACCCGCTTTTCAATGATAGGCACTGCCACATCTGGCCCCAAGATCGATGCCATTTGCTCGGCAATGGCTTGATCAGACATGGCCTGCTCGGCCGATTGCCCTGGCAATGGGTACAACGACACGCGCCAGACATCTGGCAGACGCAGCAACGAAAACGTGCCTTGCGGCTTCCAAATGTAATTCACACCCGACAGGCCTGCCAGGTGCGCCTCAAACGCGAACGTGGTGGTGGCCAATATCGTGGTTTCGGGGTATGTCTCCCCCTCAAAGTTCGCTTGCATGGCCTCGCGCACCACACTGCGTGCGCCGTCACACCCCACCACCAACGCGGCCCGGTGTTCGGTGTTCTCACTCGTCACGGTCACGCCATCGTGATCGGGTTTAAGCGCGGACACGGGTTGCGCAAATTGGCATGTGCCCGCAGGCAAGCGCGCCAAAAGCGCTCGGCTAAGCACCGCTTGCCGGCACTGCAGCCGATACGGATGATCGGTGTCTTGGGCCAACACGCCTAAGTCAAACTCGGCGCGTTCGCCGCTGGGGTGCAGGCGAACTTGCCAGGTTGGTGTGACCTGACCCTGCTCGTGCAAGGTTTGCGTAATGCCCGATGGGGCGAACATGTCCAGCGTTGGCGGGTGAAAGGTAGAAGCACGCAGTTGGTCGGTGATTGCTGGCTCCGACTCCAGTACCCGCACCGGTACACCTGCCTGCGTAAGACGCCAAGCCAATGTAAGGCCAACGGGGCCAGCCCCAACAATCACCACCGGCTGATCAGCAGTGACGCTTACCGAGCTCATGCGACCAATGCCCGGCTGGCATGGCCGGCCCCCTGCGTGATGGCGCCAAGTTTGGCCGCCTCTGGCTTGGGTGCCACCCCCTGCTGGGTTGTAGCCTGCAACGACGCCCCTTGCCAATACCAAGCAACCAGCAAACACATGGTGACGCCAACGCTGAGCCGCACGCGCAGTTTGGGCCAATCGACTGGGAGTGCTTGATGGGGGAACAGCCGGCGCTCGGCCCACCATGCCAACCACAGCGTGGCAACAAACAACAGGTAACGATCGGGCAACGGTGCAAGGGCCGCCAATGAGGTCAGCAGTGAGGGCGCCACGCCCCAAATCAACAGCCCGCGACGATGCGCGGAAGTGAGGTTGGGGCATACCAACGCCACCCCCCAGGCCATGGCGCCAATAAAGGAAAGCACGGCTACGGTGTACACCGTTAAAGCGTGCCCGGCCAGCACTGTCCAGCGGGCCTCGATCAGCGGTGCCAAAGCCAACACAACAAACGGGATCAACCCTCCGTAGCCAAGTACAGCGGTGTTGCGTAACGTTTGGGTAGAAGCCACCACCGCGTTCATTTGGGCATGGTTAATATGGCTTTGATCGCCGCGCCCGACTCAGCGTCTTCAATCGCTTGATGAATCGCCTCCAGTGGGTAGTAGCGCACCAACTTATCCATAGGGAATTGGCCGGCGCGGTACATATCGATCAATTCAGGAATAAACCGGTGTGGATCGGCGTCACCTTCAATGATGCCTTTGAGGGTCTTGCCGTTGATCATCATGTCGCGCGAGTTGACGCATATCTCAGCGTCGGCGGTGGCTCCACCCACAAAGCCGCAGGTGCCTCGGTGGCGCAGCACCTCAGTGGCTTGCCGCAATATTGCCATATTGGCCGTGGTGTCCAGCGTGTAATGCATGCCTGGCGCACACGCGGCCTTCACTTGTGCCACCACATCTTTAACTTCTTTGGCATTGACCACATGCGTGGCGCCTAGGGATTGGGCCATCTCCAATCGAATGTCCTTGATGTCAATCGCAACAATACACGCCAAA
>RFXW01000145.1 GCA_009921245.1 Candidatus Fonsibacter lacus
TCAGGACTCGGGCCGTTTAGGCTGGCTTGGTTCAGTGGCCACTGCCAGCCCAGGTCCAAGAGCTCGGTTACTTCGCCGCCGGCCTTGGGGCGGTTGCTTCGATACGCCACACTTAGCGTATGAAACGGACGCGGGTGGTAACGCGTACCCACCGTGGCACGCGTGAGCTCATTGGTGTCGGCATCGAATTGCAGCAAGGTGTCGGCGCTCCATTGTTGGTCGATACGCCACGCACCGCCAAGCAAGGTATCGCTGACTTTTTTGTCCAGTGCAACGGCGTTGTCGTTGAGTTGCACCCGCTGACTGGCCAAACGGTAGCGCTGCGCCACACCGACGCTGAATACTTCACGGCCATTGGCGTTGTCGTACCAACGAGACGTCACGCCCAGCGTCAGCGTTTGCAAATCGGCCACACGGTCTTCACCGTTGTACAGATACGGTGAGTAAATACTTGAGAAATTGAAGTCTTGCGCACTGGTGTCAAACTTGGGCAAGCCGCTTTGCGCCACGTAAGGGGTATACGCCAACAACGCCCTGGGCTCAAGCGTTTGCAACCACGTGCCATTGGCAGTTAAACGCTCAAAAATCAAACCCGCGTCCACGCTGGCTGTAGGCACCAGCAGCGAGGCGCTGCGCTGGCCGGCATAGCGTGTGTTGCCGGCGGGCAGCGCTTGCTCGAGGCTGTAGTGCCTGGCCTGTAACGCCAGCTGAGGGCGCACATAAGCGCCTGGCCAATTCCACTGCCGCTGCGCACGCAGTTTGCCTACCCAACGCCAACCGTTGTGGGTGTTGGCAATGGAGCTGGCGCGATGAAACCGCGTTAAGTCGGCACTGGCACCCCACTGCAGCGCGCCTTGGGCGCCAAAAGGCCTGGATGAATGCCAAGTCAAACTGGGCACCCGGTCATACGGCGCGGTGATGGTGGCCAACGAGGGATCTTGCAGCGTCTGCCAGGTGTACACGCCGGCGCTGGCTTGCCAATGGTTGGCGCCACCAAACCACGCCACGTCGTTGCGCAACAAGCGCTCGGTCACACCTAGCTCACTGCGCGGAAAATCTTGCCAATACAGACCATCGCTGGCGCGATTGACGTCGAAACGCAACCGCCCGGCCGCCGAGCCCACGGTCAGCGCCCGATCATGCTGCCACGACAGCGCCCACCTGTCGGCGTTGGCGCGTAGCTTGTCTTGACTCATGTATGCCGCACGCAGCCGCCCCGATTGGGTGGGCTGCAAATAACGGGTCTCCGCAGCCAGGTCCACGCCACGCTTGCTCATAAAGGCTGGGTAGAGCGTGAGGTCGTAGTTGGGTGCCAGGTTGAGGTAGTACGGCGTGGTGAGCTCCAAGCCGCTGGCTTCATCCAAGTTGATGGAGGGTGCCAAAAACCCGGTTTTCCGCTCATCGTTTAAAACAAAGGCCATGGCGGGCGCCGCCAAAATGGGCACGCCTTTAAACCACACCACGGGCGCGGTGGCAAAGCCGCTGTTGTCTTCTCTATCAAAGCGCATGCCGCTGGCCGTCATCCACCAATCGGGCTGCCACGTACCTACTTGGGGCCGAGGGCAGGTGGAATAGCGCACCCGCTTGGCTTGGCTTTGGTTGGCGCTGAGCATGGTCCATTGCTCGGCGTCGCCGACGCCGCCGCCCAGCAACTTGAATTGGGGTTGATCCACACGGCCGGTGTCTTGGTTGACGTCAAACGACATGGTGGGGCCGCTGATCCGATCGCCTTTGACGTTGGCCTTGACGTCGCCGCGCAAGTCCACCCGCTCTTGTGTCATGTTGTAGTCGATGCGCTGGGCGCGCAGCACGATGTCATGGCGGCGCAGCATCGCCTCACCCTCCACCGTTACGCGCTTGTCTGCTTCACCGTCCATGCGCTGGCCTGAAACGTACACCGGCAACGACTGCCCGGGCTGGGTGGGCAACGGGTCTTGCAAGGTAAGGCTAAATTGCCCCGCCTCAGGCACGCGCGTCTGCGCCCAAGCGCTGCCGCAAAGCAGCAACGCGCAGGCCACGACCCGGGCCCGCCCAAGTGGCATGGGTGGCAAACGCGAAACACCCTGGCACCGCGGGAGTCGTTGGAGTTGGAATCGGCTCATAGAATCAACCTCGCATTATCCACGCTGCACCGCATGCGGCGCCATGTCCATGTCCAACCGCACCACCCCACCGCCGCCCATCGCTTGGGACGACCCCACCCGGGCCCAAGCGTTTGATGCATGGCTGCAAGGCCTGGCGCCGCGCTTTGCGCTCAACCCCGCCAGCCTGCGCATGGCCTCGGCTGACGCCAGCTTTCGGCGCTACTTTCGCATTGACGCCGAGCCGCACGCGCTGATCATCATGGACGCGCCGCCGCAGCACGAAGACAGCGCCGCCTTTGTTAAGGTGGCCACACTCATGGCGCAGGCCGGCTGTCGCGCACCTGAGGTGCTGGACTGGCAGGCCACGCATGGGTTCATGCTGCTCACCGACCTGGGGCAGCGGACGCTGCTGCAAGCCTTGCAGCCGCAACCTGAGGCCTACTTGCCGCACATGCGCCAAGCCATCGAGCTGCTGCTGCGTTGGCAACAGGCCAGCCGCCCCAACGTGCTGCCCAATTACGACGAGGCCAAACTACGCAACGAGCTGGGCCTGTTCGTGCCTTGGTACGTGCAACAACACCGTGGTCAAACCCTTACCGCCGCCCAAGCCAACGACTGGGCGGCGTTGTGCGACCGACTGGTGCAACACAACCTGCAAGCGCCCATGGTGTACGTGCATCGCGATTTCATGCCGCGCAACCTGTTGCTGGATCACACCGACGCGCTGGGGGTGGTGGACTTTCAAGACGCGGTCTATGGCCCGGCCAGTTACGACATCGCCAGCCTCACCCGCGATGCGTTTCATAGCTGGGACGAGGAGGTGGTGCTGGACCTCAGCGTGCGCTACTGGGAACAGGCCCGCGCTTTGGGGTTGTTTGGTAGCACCCCGTGGGCGCATGACTTTGGCGCTTTTTTTGAAGCCGTGGAATGGATGGGGCTGCAACGGCACCTGAAAATTTTGGGCATCTTTGCACGCCTGGGACTGCGCGACCACAAGCCAAGCTACCTGGCCGATACACCGCGGTTTATTGGCTACGCGCGCCACACGGCGCGGCGCTATCGGGCACTGCAAACGCTGTTGCCGCTGCTGGACACACTCGAAGGCACCGACGACACACCCAGCACCTGGGTTATGGGGCGCGGGTGAGCGCAGCACCACGTTTTTACTGTCCTCAGCCACTGGCGGCCGGGCCATTGGTTTTGCCTGCGCAAACCACACGACATATTCAGGTGCGCCGCCTGCAGCCCGGCGACCCGCTGACGTTGTTCGACGGCGCCGGCGGCACCTGGCACGGCCAGCTGACACACATGACGCGCACCCAAGCCACGGTGGCGTTGACCACCCCCGTGGTGAGCGAATGCGCCAGCCGCTACCGCGTGCACCTGGCCATTGGCATGCCCGCCAACGAGCGCATGGACTGGGTTATGGAGAAGGCCACGGAACTCGGCGCGGCCAGCCTCACGCCACTGCTGACCGCGCGCAGCGTCAGCAAGCCCAGCGGTGAGCGCGCCGAACGGCGCCAGCTGCACTGGCACGGCGTGGTTGCCGCGGCCTGCGCCCAAAGCGGACGCAACCACCTGCCCATCGTGCACCCCATCGTTGACCTAACCACCTGGCTTCATCACTTGCCCGCGCCACAAGACGACCCCATGCCACGGTTTGTGC
>RFXW01000146.1 GCA_009921245.1 Candidatus Fonsibacter lacus
GCTGGCGTATGTGATTCTTGATGGCTACGACCTTGGGGTAGGCGTGTTGCTGCAACAGGCGACAGCGCCGGACGATAAAAACGTGATGATTGCCAGCATTGGCCCATTTTGGGACGCCAATGAGACATGGTTGGTACTTGGCGTGGGCATTTTGCTGGTGGCCTTTCCGGCGGCTCACGGGGTGATTTTGGGGCACTTGTATTTGCCGGTGGCCTTGATGCTGTTGGGCCTGACTTTGCGCGGCGTGGCATTTGACTTTCGGGTGAAGGCACGCGCGCAGTGGCAGCCGCTGTGGAACACCACCTTCTTTGTTGGCTCACTGGTGGCGTCTTGGGCTCAGGGCTACATGCTGGGGCAGTTGATCACCGGCTTTCAGGGCGGGGCTGCCAATGCCTGGTTCAGCGCGTTGATTGGGCTTTGTTTGGTGGGTGCATACCGCTTGCTGGGTGCGACTTGGTTGATCATGAAGACCGAAGGGGAATTGCAGCGGCGCGCGGTGCGCTGGGCACTGTCCAGTCTTTGGGTAACGGCTGCTGGCGTGTTGGCCATATCGGTGGCAACGCCTTGGGTGAGCGCCGAGATTTTTAATAAGTGGTTCGCGTTTCCTAACGTGATTTTGCTGCTGCCTATTCCGGCCGTGACGGTGGCCTTGTTTTGGGTGATGCGGCGCAGCCTGAAACGGCTGCCGCTGCGACTGGATCAAGGCAACTCGTACGGCGTGGGTGTGCCTTTTGGCTGTTCGGTGGGGGTGTTTTTGCTGGCGTTTTACGGTTTGGCGTATAGCCTGTTCCCGTGGCTGGTGGTGGATAAGCTGACGATTTGGCAGGCTGCCAGCAGCCCAGACGCCCTCATGGTGATTGGATGGGGCACACTGGTGGTGTTGCCGGTGATTGTTGGCTACACCGTATTTGCTTATCGGGTATTTTGGGGCAAAGCCAGTGCCCAGCTGAGTTATTGAGTCATGGACTGCGTGGCCACCGCGCGCATACCGCGCGCGACATCCACGCGGCGCAGCAACCACCAGCCCAGCATAAACAAGACGCTGGTGGCAGCAATCGCCAAGCGCTGGTTGCCGTCGGCCAGCCAGGTCACCACCCCATAAAGCAATGGCCCCAAGATGCTGGCAACGCGCACCGCCACACCCCATAGTGCAAAAAATTCGCCGCGCTGCGCCGCAGGGCTCATTTGCCCCACCATGGCGCGTCCTGCGCTTTGGCTGGCGCCCATGCATACACCAGCCAAACCGGCTGCCCACCAAAAAAGTTCTTTGCTCTCGGCTACCGCAGCAATGCCGCAGGTGAGTATCCAGCCGGCCAACGTAAGCGCCAAGGTGGTTTTGACGCCGATGCGGTCTTGCACGTGGCCCAGCAGCAGCGCACCCGCCATGGCGGCGATGTTCAACACAAAAATGAGGGCCATGGTTTCCTGCGGGGCGAAGCCAATCGTTTGCTCGGCGTAAATCGCTGCCAGGGCAATGGCCACCGCCACACCCGCCTGATACGCCACCACACAGCGCAGACTTTGAGCCAGATCGGGCAAGGTTTTGGCATGCTGCCACGTGCTGCGTAACTGTTGCCACCAGTGCTTGGTGGGGTGCGCCGGGGACGCGGCTGTGTTGGAGCGTTCGGGCAGGGCGAACAGTGTGACGCTGGCGGCCACGCCAAACAGCGCCGCGGTGATAAGCATCGTGACCGGCACAAAAGCGGTGGCGGGCTCGCCGCGGGCCTGGGCTGCCAATACATAGGCCAAGCACAACCCCAGGGTGAGCATACCGCCCACGTAGCCCCAGCCCCAGCCCCAACCGCTGACACGGCCCATGGCCTCAGGCTTGGCGAGCTCGGGTAAGAACCCGGCAATGGTCGACTCACCGACGCTGTACAACAGGTTAGACGCCACAATCAGCGCCATGGCCAACGCGACGTCGTGCGCGCCAACCAAGGCCAGTGCGGCGGTAGCCAGCACACAACCTGCGGTACTCCAGAGCAGCACCTTTTTTTTGCTGCCGCGCTTGTCGGCCCATGCGCCCAGCGCTGGCATCAGCAACAACGCCAATGCGTAAGACAGGCTGAGTGAGCCGGTCCAGGCCAACGTGGCCCAAGGCGCACCACCGGCCACTGCCCCGACAAAATAGGCCGAAAACACCGCCGTGATCACCACCGTGGTGTAGCCCGAATTGGCAAAATCGTACATGGCCCACGCCCATACATGGCGGCGCTTAACGCCGGGCTGCAGCGCGCCGGTTGTTGGGGTATCAGTAGGTGACATACGTAAGCAGGGTTTGTTTGTTAGATTGGCGTATCTTAAGACCGTTAACCCAAGAGGAGCACATCATGGCGATTTTTGAGCTGAGAACCTACAGCATTCAAGTGGGCCACATGCCCAAGGTGATTGAGTTGTACAAAGACGAGGGCTGGCCCATCTTTCAGAAGCATCCGCCGAAGTTGGTGAGTTATTTTGTTGGCGATGTGGGCGCGCTGCACAAGTTGGTGCATTTGTGGAAATTTGACGATGAGGCCGATCGTCGTGCGTTTTGGAGCGGGGTGTTTGCCGACCCAGCGTTTGCCGCCTTCGCGGCCAAGGTGCGGCCGTCGTTTGTGACGCAAGAAAATCAGCTTATGCTGGCCGCCCCCTGGGGTCCGCAGCTTTAAAAAAAAGCAGGCCCCCGAAGGGGCCTGCGCATTGCTTTAAAGACGCAACATTAGGCCAACATATCGGCCCAGATGTTTTGCGCCCATGCCATGGCGTAGGTGCCTTCGAGTTTGCTCGGCTCGGCCGACAAACCACCCGCACCGGCGACCGGCAACATGGTTTTCTTGCCTGCGTCGTAGCGATACACCGCGGCAACGTGCACCACCTCTTGGGTGTCCAAGAAGCTGTAGCAGGTGTTGGCAAAAATGGGCATCGATGGCACCTCTTGCCCGGTGAGCATCGCCACCACAGCCGCAGCACAGGTTTTGCCGTGCTGGTTGGCCATGTGCCCAGACTTGGGCATTTTGGGGGCTGCCGCAATGGCGTCACCCAGCACGTGCACACCAGGCATGGCCTTGGACTCGTAGGTGAGGAAGTCCACCTCACACCAGCGGTTATCTGCCGTGGCCAAGCCGCTGCTGCGGGCGATGGTGCCGGCACGCATGTCGGGAATGACGTTGAGCACATCGGCTTTGACGTCGTCGTTGAACTCAAACTTCAGCGTGTTGGTTGCCACGTCGACGTCCATGACCTTGTGGCTGCCGCGGTATTCCACCATGCCCGGGTACTTGTTGGCCCATGCCGCCTTGAAAAACTTACCCTTGGAGGTAACGTCTTTGTTGGCGTCGAGGATCAGCACCTTGCTCTTGGGCTTGGCCTTTTGGAAGTAGTTGGCAATTTGGCAGGCGCGCTCGTAGGGGCCAGGTGGGCAGCGGTACGGTGAGCCCGGAATGGCCAACGCGTACACGCCACCGTCGGGCATGGCCTCAAGTTGCTGGCGCAGCGCCGTGGTTTGCGGCCCCGCCTTCCAAGCATGCAGTACCTTGGCTTGTGCCATGGCGTTGTTGAGCCCAGGGATTTTCTCGTACATGAAGTCGACGCCAGGCGAAACAATCAGGCGGTCGTAAGCCAGGGTGGCGCCGCCGGCCAGGGTCACGGTTTTGGCCTTGGGGTCAATGCGGGTGACGCTGTC
>RFXW01000147.1 GCA_009921245.1 Candidatus Fonsibacter lacus
TCGATGTCAATATAAAACACGTAATCCCATTGGCCTGAACGCGCTGGCCGTGATTCAAAGCGCGTCATCGACACCCCGTGCGTTTTTAGGGGCGTAAGCAAATCGTGCACCGCCCCCGGGCGATTGGGCACGGACACCACCAAACTGGTGCGGTCATGCCCCGAGGCTGCTGGCGCCGCCAAGGTGGTGGGCAGACAAATCACGCCAAACCGGGTGCGGTTGTGGCTGTCGTCTTGAATGGCTTGCGCCACCACGTGCAGGCCCCAAAGCGTGGCGGCGCGCTTGCCTGCGATGGCCGCCCACGTGGGCTGTTCGGCCGCCATGCGGGCCCCTTCGGCGTTGCTGCTCACGGCGCGCCGCTCGGCGTGCGGCAGGTGTTGGGTAAGCCATTGCTGACACTGCGCCAGCGCCTGCGGATGGGCCAACACCACCTCAACCTCTTGCAAGTCGTTGCGTTGCCGCATGAGGTGGTGCTGCACCGCCAAACTGACTTCACCCACCATATGCGCCGGGGTGGTGAGCAGCAAGTCGAGCGAGCGGGTGATCACGCCCTCGGTGGAGTTTTCTAGCGGCACCATGCCAAAGTCGGCGCCACCGCTGGCAGTTAGGCGAAACACCTCATCCAAGCTGGTGCAGGGCACTTCTTCTATGCTGCTGCCAAAAAACGTCAACGCCGCTTCTTGGCTAAACGTGCCTTCTGGGCCCAAGTACGCCACGCGCTGTTTGGCCTCTAGGGCACGACAGGCAGACATGATTTCACGCCAAATATGCCCCACGCTGGCGGGTTGCAGTTTGAGTTCGGGGCTTTGCTGCAAGCGGCGTATTACCTCGGCTTCGCGCTCGGGGCGAAACACCGCCGAGCCTTCGGCCTGCTTGAGGTGGCCCACCTCTTGCGCCAATCCAGCGCGCTCGTTGAGCAAGGTGAGCAGCTGCTGGTCAACGTGATCAATGGCTTGGCGCAGCTTGTTGAGATCTGCCATGTGGGCCTCGCAGGGATGGAGTTAGTGAGATTTTTCAAACGCTTGCATGTATTCCACCAGCGCCTGTACGCCCGCCAGTGGCATGGCGTTGTACAAGCTGGCACGCATGCCGCCAACCGATTGATGGCCCTTGAGGTTAAGCAGCCCACGCGCTTGCGCCCCTGACAAAAAGGCGTCGTTTAAGTCCGGTTGCGTCAACGTAAACGGTAGGTTCATGTGGGAGCGCCACGCGGGGTCTACCGCGTTGCGGTAGAGCGACGAAGCGTCTATGCAGCGGTACAGCAGCGCCGCTTTTTGTGCGTTGCGCTCGGCCATGGCAGCGGTGCCGCCTTGTTGACGCAGCCACTGCAGCATCAGCCCAAGTAGGTAAATGCTATATGTGGGTGGGGTGTTAAGCATGCTCTGCGCCCGCGCCTGGGCTGCGTAATGCAGCACCTCGGGGCAGTGTGGGCTGGCACGGTCGAGTAGGGCTTGCCTAATCAGCACCAGCGTTAAGCCAGCGGGCCCAAGGTTTTTTTGTGCTCCGGCGTATGCCAGCGATACCCCTTGCCAGTTCATGGGGCGAGACGCAATATGGCTTGAGCAGTCCACCACCAGCGGTGTGTGGCAGCCAAGCTCGGCCAGGTTGGGCCACTCGGTGAATTCAATGCCGTGAATCGTTTCGTTGCTGCAAATATGCAGCCAATCGGCGTTGTCGCGCCACTGCCACTCGGTGGCAGGCGCCACTCGAGTAAAGCCGTTGCTGTCGGCGTGGTAGGCCACGTGTATGTCGGCGTGGCGGGCGCCGCTTTTGGCGGTTTTTTGGCTCCAGTGTCCAGTGATCACCACATCGCCGCGCGAGCCTCCTTGGGGGCTGGCAAGGTTCAGCGGCACCGCGCTGTTTTGCAGCGACGCGCCGCCGGGCAGCAGCAGCACCTCCATGTCATCGGGTACCGCCAGCAGCTCGCGTACATCTTGCAGCACCTGGTGCAGGATGGATTCAAACGCCTTGCCGCGGTGGCTCATCTCCAACACGCTTTGGCCGTGCCCTTGCCAGTCGAGCATGTCGGCGGCGGCTTGCTGCAACACCTCAGCCGGCATGGTGGCTGGCCCTGCCGAAAAATTAAATGGCCGTGCTGCCCCCATTTAGCTCGCTGCCGGCGGCTCGGGCGCCGCCGCGTTGGGCTCGTCGGTGTCGGCGTCTTCTTCGCCGGCATCGGCAATGCGTTGCATGCCCGACAACTTGGCGCCATCGTCCAGCGCGATCAGCGTTACGCCTTGCGTGGCACGGCCCATTTCGCGCACCTCGCTGACGCGCGTTCGCACCAGCACGCCGTGATCGGTGATGAGCATGATTTGGTCTTGCGGCGTTACCAAGGTGGCCGCCACCACCTTGCCGTTGCGCTCGCTTTGTTGAATGGCAATCATGCCCTTGGTTCCGCGACCATGGCGGGTGTACTCGTCCATGGCGGTGCGTTTGCCGTAGCCGTTTTCGGTGGCGGTTAGCACGCTTTGGGTTTCATCTTCTGCCACCAACATGGCAATCACCGATTGCCCTTCGTCAAGCGCCATGCCACGCACGCCACGCGCGTTGCGCCCCATGGCGCGCACGTCGTTTTCGTCAAAGCGCACCGCCTTGCCGCCGTCGCTAAACAGCATCACGTCGTCGTTGCCGGCGGTGAGTGCCGCGCCAATCAGGTGGTCGCCTTCGTCTAAGTCAACCGCAATAATGCCCGCCTTGCGCGGGTTAGAAAACTCGCTGAGTGCGGTTTTCTTAACCGTGCCCTTGCGCGTGGCCATGAACACAAAACGGTTTTCGGGAAAACTGCGGTTGGTGCCAGTAAGCGGCAACACCACGTTGATTTTTTCGCCCTCGTGCAAGGGGAACATATTCACAATCGGCCGTCCACGGGCGTTGCGTGACCCTTCGGGTACTTCCCAAACCTTAAGCCAATACAGCCGGCCACGGTTAGAGAAGCACAACATCCAATCGTGCGTGTTGGCCACAAAGAGTTCGTCAATCCAGTCGTCGTCTTTGGTGGCAGCGGCTTGTTTGCCACGGCCGCCGCGGCGTTGCGCGCGGTACTCGGTGAGCGGCAAACTTTTAATGTAGCCCGAGTGCGAGAGCGTGACCACCATGTCTTCGGGGGTGATCAGGTCTTCGGTGGCCAACTCTTGCGCGTCGCGCTCAATGGTGCTGCGGCGCGCGCCCAGTTTGGTTTGGCCAAACTCTTGCTGCAGCGCTTGCAACTCGCCTTCAATAATTTGCGACACGCGCTGCGGGCGGGCCAAGATGTCGAGCAAGTCGTCGATTTCGGCCATAACGTCTTTGTACTCGTTAACAATCTTGTCTTGCTCCAACCCCGTTAAACGCTGCAAGCGCATTTGCAAAATTTCTTGCGCTTGCGTTTCGGAGAGGCGGTACAAACCTTGGTCGTTCAGACCCACGCCGGCTGCGGCGTGTTCTGGGCGGTAATCTTGGGCGTTCACGGTGCTGCCGTCTTCACGCGCGCGGGTGAGCATTTGGCGCACCAAGGCGCTGTCCCAGTCGCGCGCCATGAGTGCCGCCTTGGCCTCGGGCGGCGTGGCCGCTTGCCGAATGATGGCAATGAACTCGTCGATGTTGGCCAACGCCACGGCCA
>RFXW01000148.1 GCA_009921245.1 Candidatus Fonsibacter lacus
GAGAGGGATTCGAACCCTCGATGCAGTTTTAAGCCGCATACTCCCTTAGCAGGGGAGCACCTTCAGCCTCTCGGTCATCGCTCCGTTGCGCCGTATTATGCCATTGGTACCCCAAGCGGGCTGCGGGCGCTTGGGTTAAACCCGGTCGGCGTCGGCCTCGTCGAGGTCAAAAGAGCGGTGCAGTGCGCGCACCGCCAGCTCCATGTATTTCTCGTCCAGTACCACCGAGGTTTTGATCTCCGAGGTGCTGATCATTTGTATGTTGATGCCTTCTTCGCTTAGGGCCCTAAACATTTTGCTGGCCACACCGGCATGGCTGCGCATGCCAATGCCCACAATGCTCACTTTGCAAATGCGCGGGTCGCCCACCACATTCGAGGCACCCAGTTCACCCGCCACGTTGGCCTGCAGCAGGTCCATGGCTTTGGCGTAGTCGTTGCGGTGCACGGTAAAGCTAAAGTCGGTGCGGCCTTCGGTGCTGACGTTTTGAATAATCATGTCCACCTCAATGTTGGCCTGCGCCACTTCACCCAAAATGCGGTAGGCAATGCCTGGGGTATCGGGCACACCCAGCAAAGAAATTTTGGCTTCGTCGCGATTAAAGGCAATGCCGGAGACGATGGCTTGTTCCATGGTGTGGGGGTCTTCCAATGTGATCAGGGTGCCCGACTGGGCCTCTTGGGTTAAATCGATGTCGGGCTCGGTAAAGCTTGACAGCACCCGCAGCGGCACTTTGTACTTGCCCGCAAATTCCACCGATCGGGTTTGCAACACTTTGCTGCCCAAACTGGCCATCTCTAGCATTTCTTCAAAGCTGATGCGCGCCAGCCGGCGCGCCTCGGGCACGATGCGTGGGTCGGTGGTGTACACGCCGTCTACGTCGGTGTATATCAGGCATTCGTCGGCTTGAAGGGCGGCGGCCACGGCCACGGCCGAGGTGTCTGAACCACCCCGCCCAAGGGTGGTGATGTTGTGTTGCGCATCCGCGCCTTGAAAGCCGGTCACGATCACCACTTGGCCCTGCGCCAGTTCGGCACGTATGCGGGTGTCGTCTATGCTTTCAATGCGGGCTTTGGTGTGGGCGCTGTTGGTTCGCACCGGCACCTGCCAACCGGTTAGGCTAATGGCCGGCACACCTTGGGCGTGCAAGGCAATGGCCAACAAGCCCACCGACACTTGTTCACCGGTGGCGGCAAGCATGTCCAGCTCACGCGCGTGCGCCGCACCGGGCTTGGGCGGGGCCAATTCAGCGGCAAGGCCCAGCAAGCGATTGGTTTCGCCGGCCATGGCAGAGGGCACCACCACCAATTGGTGGCCGGCGCGGTGCCATTTGGCAATGCGCTTGGCCACGCTTTGAATGCGTTGCACCGAGCCCATTGAGGTGCCGCCGTATTTGTGAACAATTAATGCCATGGTAAGGCGCCCGCCAGGCGCGCCAAAAAAGTGCGAAGCCTTTGATTATAAAAGTGGCTCAAAGCGCGCGCCTCGTGGTGTACCAGCAGCCAATGGCGCAGCACATTGGCTTGGCGCGCTGCCCCCAGGGTTTGCAGCGCGGCAATGGCGGGCGGGTTACCGGTTTGTTGCAAGTCCATTGCCGCGAGTTCGCCCAGCAGCTGGTGTGCCTGGGCGGCGTGGCGTGCGCTGCGCGCCAGTGTTTCGCGTGCCTGCGGAAAAGCCTGCAGCAATGGCGGCACCACCTGGTGGCGCAAGCGGTTGCGGGTGCGTTGGGTGTCGCGGTTGGTGGGGTCGTCCACAAAGGGCGCGCCGGCACGCTGCACCTCGTCGCGCAGCGCAGCACCTGGCCACTGCAGCAACGGCCGCACAAAAGTGCAGCCGTGCCGTTGCATGTGCTCAGGCATGGCGGCCAAGCCGGCCACACCCGCACCGCGGGTAAGGGCCAGCAGCAGGCTTTCCACCTGGTCGTCGGCGTGCTGGCCAAGCCACACTTGGCAGGCACCGGCTTGGCTTGCCGCTTGTGCCAACGCCAAGTAGCGGCCGTTGCGCGCGGCGTCTTCTGGGCTTTGACCTGGGGCGGGCTGGGCGTTGATCCCAAGCACTTGCAGCGGCACGCCCCATGCTTGGCACTGCAGGCGTACGTGCGCTTCAAAGTGCTTGGCTGCGGGCTGCAGTTGGTGGTTAACGTGCAGCGCCAGCACATGGCCCGGGCGAACGCTGCAAGCAGCCAACAACAGCGCGGTGGAGTCGGCGCCGCCGCTGTAGGCGACAGCCAACAGGCCCTGCCCTTGGTGGCGCTGCCAGGCTTGGGCAGCGGCTTGTTGCAGCGCCGCGCTAGGCGCTGGGGGCTTCGGTGAAACGGCCATAGCTTTGTAGCCGCTCGTGGCGCCGCTGCAGCAAGGCCTCGGTGGACAAATCGGCCACCTCGCGCAGGCTATCAAGCAAGGCGCGGCGCAGGGCGGCGGCAGCAGCGGCCGGGTCGCGATGGGCCCCGCCCAGGGGTTCGGTCACCACTCGGTCCACCAGCCCCAGGCCCTTGAGCCTGGCGGCGGTGATGCCCAACGCCTCGGCGGCGGTTTCGGCCTTTTCAGCGGTTTTCCACAAAATTGAGGCGCAGCCCTCTGGGCTGATCACGGAGTACACGGCGTATTGCATCATCAGCACCGAATCGGCCACGGCAATCGCCAACGCCCCGCCCGAGCCACCCTCACCAATGATGGTGGAGACAATGGGTACCTCGAGCTGCGCCATTTCAAAAATGTTGCGCCCGATCGCCTCAGACTGCCCGCGCTCCTCGGCGTCAATGCCGGGGTAGGCACCAGGGGTATCAACAAAAGTAAAAACGGGCAGCTTAAATTTTTCGGCCAGCTTCATGATGCGCAACGCCTTGCGGTAGCCCTCGGGCTTGCTCATGCCAAAGTTGCGCAAGCCGCGCTCTTTGGTGTCGCGCCCCTTTTGATGGCCCAGCACCACGCACGCTTGTCCGCCCAAGCGCGCCAGCCCGCCCACAATGCTTAGGTCATCGGCAAAGTGGCGGTCGCCGTGTAGCTCGGTGAAATGGGTAAATAACGCGCCAATGTAGTCCAGCGTGTACGGGCGGTCGGGGTGGCGCGCAATGCGGGTGATTTGCCAAGGCGTGAGCTGGGCATAGATGTCTTTGGTAAGTTGTTCGCTTTTTTTGCTCAGCTGCTCAATTTCGTCGCTGATATCCACCGCCGACTCGTCTTGCACATAGCGCAGTTCCTCGATTTTTTTATCAAGTTCGGCAATCGGTTGCTCAAAATCGAGAAAGTTTTTTTTGCTCACGGGGTGTGTTCTCCGGCCAAACCGAGCCGCACGCCTAGTAGGCCACGGGCAGCGGATCCAGCGACCGCCAAATATACCAAGTTGCCACGCTGCGGTAGGGCGCCCAGGCCTGCGCAACTTCGCGCGCCTCGCTGCGGCTGACCGCCTCACCCGAAAAATACAGCTGACTGATGCCTGCCAGCAGCCCAATGTCGTCCAACGGCAACACGTCGGGCCGGAGCAAATAAAAAATCAGAAACATCTCCGCTGTCCACCGCCCAATGCCACGCACCGTCACAAGCTCGCGAATGATCGCTTCGTCGTCCATGTGCTGCCATTGTTT
>RFXW01000149.1 GCA_009921245.1 Candidatus Fonsibacter lacus
CGCATCGCCAGTCACCTCAAGGCGCGGGTGCCGCCGTTTATGGAACTCGACGAACTCATTCAAGTTGGCATGGTGGGGCTGCTCGAGGCCGCGCGCGCCTTTGACCCGACCAAGGGCATCGAATTCGAAGGGTTTGCTCACCTGCGCGTCAAAGGCGCGATGATCGACGAAATCCGTCGGCTGTCTTTTCTGCCACGCTCGGCGGTCACGTTCAACCGCGACACCACCGTGGCCACCCAAGCGCTGGCCTCTGAGCTGGGGCGCGCCCCAACCGAAGCCGAACTCGCCGAGCATTTGGGCAAAGACTTGGACGTCTACCAAAAAGAGCGCGGTCATGCCAAACGCTTTGAAACCGTCTCCATCGAGGCGGTCAACGACGAGGTTTTGGGTATCGCCGACGACGCCCAGCGCCAGCCCGAGGCGATGGTGGAAGAGGCTGAATTCATGCAGGCGGTCACAGACGCCATCACCCACCTGCCCGAGCGCGAGCAGCTGGTGATGCAGTTGTACTACGTGGAAGAGCTTAACCTTAAGGAAATCGGTGAAGTGCTTGGGGTGAGCGAGTCCCGGATCAGCCAAATTTTGACGGCGGTGGTAAAAAAACTCCGCACCCAGTTGCAATTGAACTCCAACCGATAAGCGCCATGATCTCGCTGTTCAAAGACAACTCCCCCACGGCGCTCAAAGCCAAGGCCAAAGCGGCATTTGAAAAAACCGTGGAACTCACCTCCGACTCGCGCAACGCGCGCAGCATGCGGGTTCGCATTGCGTTGCTGTCCCGCGCGCACCTAGACAAAACCTTTATCGAAGGCGCCGAACGCACCGAGGTGTACCTGCGGCAAGTCAGCAAGGCCATCGTCGATCAAACCGAGCGGCCTCCCGAGCCCACCGCATCTGAGTACCAAAAAGTCGACACCGCCACCGATGAGGTATGGGTGTACGTGCCACAAGACTACGCCGATGCCGCGTTTCAAATAGGCGGTCGCTACCAACGCACCGATATTTCTGCCGAACACGCCATTGACAGCATGCAAGGCCTGCTTGACCAACTTTGCATGTACGAGCTGCGCATGGACGAGCCACTCGAGGCGCTGCAATTCTTACGCGACGAACTCGCCGAACAAGCGGCGCAAGAAGCCCAAGACGCCGGCGACGCCCCCGACCCCACCAGCGAGAGCGGGACATGAGCGTAGAGAACATCATCCTGGCGCTGATCGCCCTGGTGGTTTTGGGCATTGTGGTCATGTTGCTTTATTTGCTGGATCGGGTCGACACCCTAGAAAAACGGCAAACGCCCGACCCACTGGCCGAGGTGCAGCGCGCCGTGTTGGCCGGGGGCTTTGGCTCACTGGGTGGGCGTAAGCTTTGGGATGCCGCCTGCGGCGTTGGCACCGAGCAGTGGGCGCCCGACGCCTTGGCGGCTTTGCGCGAAAACCTTCGCCCGGTACTAACCAAACATGTGCAAGAGGTCTTTCAGCAAGGCGCGGACGACGCCAGGGCCGATCGCAACCAAGCGCCCAAGCCCGACCGCACCATTGCCACCCTGCGGGCGCGCGTGGAGAGCCATGTGCCCGCGCCACAGGTGGCAGCCCTGTACCGCTGCGGACGGGATTACGCCAATGCCACGCCCGAAAGCCTGCCCACCTTGCGGCAAAACCTTGAGCAAATCGGCGCCAACCTACAAGGCAAAAGCCAAGTTATTTTGGCTGAGCCATTTGCCAGTCTGTTCCTTAGCCCCACCGAGCTCGAAGCGGGGCAGGCGCTGCCGGCACCGGGTGCGGCCGAGGCCCCTGCAGTCGCTGCGCCCGAGACCAACACCACACCGCCACCTGAGGCCTAAAGCTTGGCCCTGGGGTGCCGATTCTTAAGGCATCGGCAACTTTAACCCCCCATCCAACGCATCATGAGAGCCACCCTAAAAGCACTAGAGAGCTACGGCGCAGTCAAAATCGAGTCCGTGGTGAACGACGCCAATGGCGTGCAGCTGATTCAAATGCTGTTCGACGGGCTGCTCGAAAGCCTATCAGCGGCCAAAGGGCATTTGATGCACAACGACAAGATTGAAAAGTCCAAGGCGCTGACGCGCGCAGGGCGCATCGTGGTGGGTCTGCAGGGCGCGCTTGATCTGGAGCGCGGCGGTGAGCTGGCGCGCAATCTGTTTGAGTTGTATGGCTACGTCACGCGCCGCGTGCTGCACGCCAATCTGCACAACGACGTGCAAGCAATCGACGAGGTGCACGGCCTCATGAGTGAAATTCGTAGCGCATGGCAAACCATGCCCTCGTTGGTGCCGCCCAGCCGCTCGGGCCAAGCCAGCGGTTCGCTGAACTAGTTTGATACCGCGTCTTGGCTGACTCGTTGGCTGGCCTGACGCGCCAGCCAGTCCATGAGGCGCCGCTGCGCGTGGGCCTTTATAGAGGCCGAATAAAACGCGCTGTCACCGCCCTCTTCAATTTGCTGCAGTTGTCGGGGCGACAAGCAGCAACGCTGCGCCACCTCACGCCGCTGCAGGCCCAAGGCCTCTCGCCATTGGCGCGGGTTGGGCGCATCGTGGCATTCAACTGTCGCGCTGTCTTGCTCCAACCCCTCGTTGGACGTTGTCATGGCGGCGTGCATGGCTACGCTGCTCAAGCCTTGCCAAGCAGCAGCTCGCCGCGTATCGAGGCGCCACGCTGCACGGTGAGCGTCTGGTAAGTGATGTTGCCGTCCACGCTGGCTGAAGCCGCCACCAACAGCTCCGAACACACAGCGGTGCCCGAAAAACGGCCCTTAATGGTAAGCGTGACACAGGCTACGGTGCCTTCGAGCTCACCCGAATTGCCTACCGTCAACTCGTCCACCTTAACCTGGCCACTGACGCTGCCTTGCACGTGCAGCGCACCCCGGGCGTCGATTTCACCGCGAATACTAAAGCCTTCGCTCACCACCGAAGGCCGTGGGCCTGAGTCCAGCAGGCTTTCGGCACGATTGCCGCCGCGCGCGGGCACGGTATCGCCGCCACCCAGGATACGCGGGGTGTCGTCGATGTCGTCGGCGTTATCGTTGGTCGATTTTGACTTGTTGAACATGTTGAGCCATCCTTAAAACGCGGTCCGGGTTAACCGGTTTGCCTGAGATAAAAATTTCTAAGTGAAGGTGCTTGCCGGTCGACATTCCGGTTGAGCCCAGCAGCCCAAGCGGCGTCTGCACGCCCACACGTTGGTTGGGTTTGACCTTGATGCGGCGCAAATGCGCGTACCGCGACACCACACCGCCATCGTGCTGAATCGTCACCATCAAGCCGTATTGCGGGTGTTTGCCCGTGGCGGTCACCACGCCCGAGCGCACCGCAAAAACCCGATCGTCTGGCGCGTCGCTCACCATATCGGTGCCGGCATGCAGTTGCAAACGCCCGGTGATCGGATGCCGGCGCATGCCGTAATCCGACGTCACCCGTGTGTTACGCAGGGGGTATTGGCTTGGCAAGGCTTGCAACGCCACCCGCAGGTCGCTGTTTCGGGCCATGCTTTGCAGCAACGAAGACGGTAATTTGTCGTTCAA
>RFXW01000150.1 GCA_009921245.1 Candidatus Fonsibacter lacus
GCCATGAATGATTTGCCGCGCCCGGCCATGTATCAGGCGTACCACGAGATCGTACCGGTCACCCCGCGCAACGAGGCGCCTTTGCTGTGGGATGTGGTGGGCCCTGTGTGCGAAACCGGCGACTGGCTTGGACGGGAGCGCGCGCTTGCCGCGCACGAGGGTGATGTGCTGGCCATTTGCTCGGCGGGGGCCTATGGCATGAGCATGGCCAGCCAGTACAACGCCCGACCACGCGCGGCCGAGGTACTGGTGCACGGCGATACCGTGCATTTAATACGTGAACGCGAGCGCCACGAGACGCTGTGGCAAGGGGAACACCTGGTTACTTAATCGCCGCGGCGCGTTGCACCCGCCAACTGCCAAAGGCTTGCAAACGCTTGCGACACATCGGCACGCGCAGCAGCAGCAAAGCGGCCAATAGCCCGCCCCATAGCCAGACCTCACCAAAATCCAACTTTCCGGCGCGCATCCAAAAAAAATGCAGCACGCCCAAAGCGGCTACCGCATACACGCAACGGTGCACGCGTCGCCAGCGCGCCGCTCCCAAGCGGCGCACCACGGTTGCGGGCGAGGTTAACGCCAACACCAGTAACAAAACCCAGGCCGCCATGCCCACGGCAATGAATGGCCGTTGCCATACGTCAACCCACACCTTGACCAAGTTGGCACCTTGGTCAAAAACCCCATACGCCAACAGGTGCAGCGTGGCGTAAGCAAACACAAACAAGCCCAGCATGCGCCGCACCTGTACCAGCGCCGGCCAAGCCAGTGCCAAACGCAAGGCAGACGAATGGTCCAGTTACCCAAGTCGCGTATCAAGGTCTCCTGGGGGTTGGGGCCCAAACCACCCAACAAGGCTTGACCCAACAACCACGCCATTGGCAACAACGCCAACACCGCCAAGCTGGGTTTGAAAGCGCGCGGCAACCCCCGGACGGGGTGCCCGGGCTTGGCGGTGGCGCGCGTCATGGTTAGAAGTACTGGCGCAAGTCCATGCCAGCGTACAGACCGGCCACCTGCTCGGCGTAGCCATTAAACATTTGAGTCGGCACACGACTGGCAAACAACCCACCACCCAGCGGCCGCTCAGACGCCTGGCTCCAGCGCGGGTGCGCCACTTGGGGGTTGACGTTGGAATAAAAGCCGTACTCTTCGGGCGCGGCCTGGTTCCATGCCGTGACAGGCTGCGTTTCGGTGACCCGAATCGTGACCAGTGATTTGCCACTCTTGAAGCCGTATTTCCAAGGCACGATCAAGCGCAGGGGTGCGCCATTTTGATTGGGCAACACCTTACCGTACAGACCAAAGGTCAGCAGTGTCAACGGGTGCATGGCTTCATCCATGCGCAAACCCTCGGTGTATGGCCATTGCAGCGACGACCCGCGCAACCCGGGCATGGTCTTGGGGTCGGTGTGCGTGATGAACGACACGTATTTGGCACTGCCCAAAGGCTGCACCGCCTGCAGCAGGTGCGACAACGCGTACCCCACCCACGGCACCACCATAGACCACGCCTCGACGCAGCGAAAACGATAAATGCGTTCTTCCATTGGCGCCAAACGCAGCAAGTCGTCGATATCAAAGGTGCGCGGCTTGGCCACCAAGCCCTCAACCCGCACCGTCCAGGGGCGCGTGGCCATGGCACCCGCCAACCGGGCCGGGTCGCTTTTGCTGGTGCCGAACTCGTAAAAGTTGTTGTAGCCGATGACGTCTTGTTCGGCGGTGGGAGCCTGCATGGTGATGGCCCCAGGCACCGTTGAGCGCTGCCCTGGCAGCGCCGCCAACGACGCCGCCTGGGCACGCCGCGGCAACACCCCTGCGGCCATCGACGCACCCATGGCCGCAAGCAACAAGCGCCGCTGCTGCCACACCGGTTCAGGCGTAACCTGTTGCAGCAGCGACTGCCCCTGATGGCGTAAGACGTGTTCGCGGGTAAGCCTACGTTTCATAACAGACCTTGGTTAACAAACCCTGACCCATGGGTTACGTTGGACGCGCTACAGCGAACCGTAGCTGTGCAGCCCAGACAAAAACATGTTCACGCCCAAAAAGGCAAACGTGGTGATGCCCAGCCCAGCCAGCGACCACCATGCCGCAACCGTACCGCGCAAGCCTTTCATGAGTCGCAAATGCAGCCAAGCCGCGTAGTTAAGCCACACAATCAGGGCCCACGTCTCTTTGGGGTCCCAGCTCCAATAGCCGCCCCAGGCCTCGGCGGCCCACAAGGCACCCAACACCGTGGCAATGGTAAAAAACGCAAAGCCGACCGCAATCGCTTTGTACATGGTGTCGTCAAGCACTTCCAGCGATGGCAGACGCTCGGCAATGCGGCGGCGACCATACAAAATGCCAGTGACCACCAGCAACGCCACACCTGAATACACCATCCAATACACCGAGCCGTAATTCAGCGCCTGCTGACGAAACGCCAACGGCACAAAAGCCAGTACCGCACCCAACAAAGCCAAGGGCGCGAGCTTGACCCAATGGGTTTGCTGTGCCGACTGTTTCACCAAATAAGCAAAGCCCACCATGGCGGCAATGGAAAACGTGCCATAGCCAATAAAGTTGGCAGGTACGTGCAACTTCATCCACCAGCTTTGCAGCGCCGGCAGCAGCGGCTGAATGGTTTGCGCGTCTCGCACCAAGGTGTACCAAAGCAAAAAGCCCACCGACCCGCTCACGATCAACATCGCAAACGGACCCATGCCACGGGTTTGGTAGTACTGCTCGTAATACAAGTAGAACAAGGTGGTCATCCAGGCGAACAGCACAAAAACCTCGTACAGGTTGCTCACCGGAATGTGGCCCACGCCCTCGCCCATTTGATGGCTCTCGTACCAACGCATCATGGTGCCCACCAGCGCCAGCAACACCGCCGCCCACGCCAGGCGGGCGCCGAGCAACGAGGCGCTGTCGGCGCGTGGCAACACCATGCCCAGCCAGTAAAACACCGTGCTCATAAAAACCAGCACCGACATCCACAAAATCGCCGATTGACTGGACAAGAAGTATTTCAGCCAAAACACCTGCTCGGCGCGGGCCAAGTCGGCGCCCTCAGGGCCCTGATACAAACCAATCCCCACCAGCGACAGCGCCGCCACACCCAGCATGAGATGAGCCAAAGGCCGCCAAAACCACCCCATGGCAATCGCCACGGGCACGGAGCCTATCAAAATACCTTGCTCGTAAACGTCCATGGCACTGTGATACCGCCAAAACGCCACCGCCGCGCACGCCACCACCCAAAGCGCAAACAACCAGTCGAATACCCCTTTCGGGCGCCATGATGGCGTTGGGGTGAGCGCGAGCGCCATGTCGGTTGGGGCGGTGTAACTGTTCATACCGAATCCTGCTGCAAGAGTTGGTGAAGTTTGGCAAATTCCGCGTTGCTTGCCAAGCCAGCGCGGTGTGGTGCC
>RFXW01000016.1 GCA_009921245.1 Candidatus Fonsibacter lacus
GGTGGTGGCGGTCGCGGGGGCCGCAAACCGCGCCACCTACACTAAAACTTGCTACGCGGCGGTGACCGCGATGTTTTTAAACTCGCCACTGGCAATGCGCTTTTGCCATGTCGCCGGGCCGGTGATGTGGGCGCTGTCGCCGGTGCTGTCAACCGCCACGGTAACGGGCATGTCTTGCACATCAAACTCGTAAATCGCTTCCATGCCAAGGTCTTCAAAAGCCAAAACGCGCGCGCCCTTGATCGCTTTTGACACCAAATACGCCGCACCCCCCACCGCCATCAGGTAGGCGCTGCCGTGGCGCTTGATGGCGTCGATCGCTTCGGGGCCGCGCTCGGCCTTGCCAATCATGCAACCCAAGCCGGTCTCGGCCAGCATCATGTCGGTGAATTTGTCCATGCGGGTGGAGGTGGTGGGCCCGGCGGGTCCAACCGCTTCATCGCCCACCGGATCAACCGGGCCCACGTAGTAAATGCCGCGGTTGGCAAAGTCCACCGGCAACGGCTCGCCCTTGGCCAGCATGTCTTGAATGCGCTTGTGCGCGGCGTCGCGTCCGGTGAGCAGTTTGCCGTTGAGCAGCAGGGTCTGCCCGGCACGCCAAGAGGCCACCTCTTGGCGGGTCAGCGCGTTCATGTCTACCCGCTTGCTTTGCGTTGTGTTGGGTACCCAAGCAACATCGGGCCACAAATCCAGGCTTGGCGGGTCTAGGTATACGGGCCCGGAGCCATCCAGCACAAAATGGGCATGGCGCGTGGCCGCACAGTTGGGGATCATGGCCACCGGTTTGCTGGCCGCGTGCGTGGGGTGCATATGAATTTTGACATCCAGCACCGTGGTGAGTCCGCCCAGGCCTTGCGCGCCAATGCCCAAGGCGTTGACCTTGTCGTGAATTTCCAGGCGCAATTCCTCAACCGGGGTCAACGCCTGCCCCTTAGCCGACTTTTGTTGCAGCTGGTACATGTCCAGGTCTTCCATCAGGGCTTCTTTGGCCATGAGCGCCGCCTTTTCGGCCGTGCCGCCAATGCCAATCCCCAGCATGCCGGGTGGGCACCAACCCGCGCCCATGGTGGGCACAGTTTTAAGCACCCAATCCACCACGCTGTCGCTGGGGTTGAGCATCACCAGTTTGGATTTGTTTTCACTGCCGCCACCCTTGGCCGCCACCGTAACCTCTACGGTGTTGCCTGGCACCATTTGAGTAAACACCACGGCTGGGGTGTTGTCGCGGGTGTTTTTGCGTGCAAACTGCGGGTCGGCTACCACGCTTGCGCGCAGCGTGTTGTCGGGGTGGTTGTAGCCGCGCCGCACGCCTTCGTTGATGGCGGCCTCTAGGCCGGCATCAAACCCCTGCCATTGCACGTCCATGCCTATTTTTAAAAACACGTTCACGATGCCCGTGTCTTGGCAAATAGGGCGGTGTCCCATGGCGCTCATTTTGCTGTTGGTCAAAATTTGCGCCATGGCATCTTTGGCCGCTGGCGACTGCTCGTGGGCGTAGGCTCGCGCCAAGTGTTCGATGTAATCGGTGGGGTGGTAATAGCTGATGTACTGCAGTGCCGCAGCAACCGATTCGATCAGGTCCGAGGAGGAGATAACAGTGGGTTTCATACTATTATTTTAAGGTGTCGTTGGCCGAGTCTCAGACACAAAAAAAGGAGCCAAGGCTCCTTTTGTGCGGCAGGGTAGGGTGGCTACTTGGCCGAGAGCACCCACTGCGCAAGCTTCTTCGCTTCAGCGTCTGAAACTTGGGGGTTGGCTGGCATGGGAATCGCGCCCCATACGCCCACACCACCCTTCATGATTTTTACGGCCAAGCGGTCCACCGCCGCGCCGTCGCCCTTGTATTTGGCGGCGATGTCTTTGTAAGCCGGCCCAACCAGTTTTTTGTCTACGGCGTGGCAAGCCATGCAGTTCTTGGCCTGTGCCAAAGCCATGTCGGCCAACGCTGCCCCTGAAAAGCCAGTGAGAACCAAGGTGGTGAGGATCAGTTTTTTCATAAGTTGTGTCACGGTTAAGAAAAGGTTAGAACAAATCCAGCACCGCACCCTTGCTGGCACTGGACGCATTATGGGCAAATTTTGCCTGAACGCCGCGCGCGTAACGCGGCGTAGGGGCTTTCCACTGCGCGCGCCGCTTGCTGAGTTCGGCGTCAGAGACATCCAGGTGCAATTGCAACTGATGCGCGTCGATGGTGATGGTGTCGCCTTCTTGCACCAGCGCAATGGTGCCACCGGCGGCCGCTTCGGGGGCCACGTGGCCAACCACCATGCCCCAGGTGCCACCAGAAAAGCGACCGTCCGTGATCAGCCCCACGCTTTCGCCCAAACCGGCGCCGATCAGAGCCCCGGTGGGGGCCAGCATTTCAGGCATGCCCGGGCCGCCCTTGGGGCCAAGGTAGCGCAAAACCATCACGTCGCCAGCCACAATTTTGCCGTCAAGAATCGCCTTGAGGGCCGACTGCTCGTCGTCAAACACGCGGGCTGGGCCGGTAATCACCGGGTTTTTTAACCCTGTGATCTTGGCCACGGCGCCCTCAGGTGACAGGTTGCCCTTAAGAATGGCCAAATGCCCTTGCGGGTAAAGCGCCTGCTCGATGGAGCGAATCACCGTTTGCCCCGCCGGTGGTGTGTCGGGCACGTCGGCCAGAACCTCCGCAATGGTTTGTCCGGTAATGGTGAGGCAATCGCCGTGCAGCAGACCGGCGTTGAGCAATATTTTCATAACCTGCGGAATACCGCCGGCCTTGTGCAAGTCCACCGCCAAATACTGCCCGCTGGGTTTGAGATCGCAAATCACAGGCACCTTTTTGCGCATGCGCTCAAAGTCGTCAATCGTCCATTGCACCTCAGCAGCGTGGGCAATGGCAAGAAAGTGCAGCACCGCGTTGGTGCTGCCACCCGTGGCCATGATCACCGCCACCGCGTTTTCTATGGCTTCTTTGGTCACGATGTCGCGTGGCTTGATGCCTTTGCGCACCGCCTCAACCAAGACCTTGGCCGACGCCAAAGCCGAATTTTGTTTTTCGTCGTGTGGATTGGCCATGGTTGACGAGTAGGGCAGCGACATACCCATGGCTTCGAACGCGCTGGACATGGTGTTGGCGGTGTACATGCCGCCGCACGATCCATTGCCCGGAATCGCTTTTTGTTCAATTTCTTTTAGGTCGGTGTCGCTCAGTTTGCCGGCGGCGTTTTGGCCGACCGCCTCAAAGACGCTCACAATGTTGATGTCTTTGCCCTGAAACACCCCAGGCAAAATCGTGCCACCGTATACGTACACCGCCGGTACGTTGGCGCGCAAAATACCCATCATGCCGCCTGGCATGTTTTTGTCGCAGCCGCCAATCACAATCACACCGTCCATCCACTGGCCTTGCACGCAGGTTTCAATGCAGTCGCTGATCACCTCGCGGCTGACCAGCGAGTACTTCATGCCCTCGGTGCCCATGGCCATGCCGTCGGAAATGGTGGGTACACCGAACAGTTGGGGGTTGCCACCGGCTTGGCGGACGCCACTTTCGGCCGCATCGGCCAGACGTTGCAGGCCAGCGTTACACGGGGTAATGGTGCTGTGCCCGTTGGCGATGCCGATCATGGGCTTGCCAAAATCACTTTCGGTGTAACCCAGCGCGTAGTACATCGAGCGGTTGGGCGCACGGCTTTTGCCTTCTGTGATGTTGGCACTGCGCAGTTTGCGGGGTGAGGTGTCGGTCATGGGTTCGAAGGCCGTTGGTTGGTCAAAGTAACCGTTGATTGTAGGTTGCAATATTGTGCGCAAGCGATCAAAAAGCAGCCGGGCAAACCCCTAGAATCCAAGACATGTTGATTCACCCCCAATTCGATCCGATCGCCCTGGCCATTGGCCCTGTGGCTTTTCATTGGTATGGCTTGATGTACGCCGTGGCGTTTCTGGCGTTTGTGTGGGTGGGCAAATGGCAGGTTCGGCGCATGGCCGCTTGGCCCGAGCCATGGGCCAGCCGTTGGCTGCGGCACGACCCCGACGACATGCTGGTTTGGGGCATGCTGGGTGTGGTCCTTGGCGGACGCCTTGGTTATGTGTTGTTTTATCAGCCCGCTTTTTTTGCCGACAACCCCATGAAAATATTGGCGGTGTGGGAAGGCGGCATGAGTTTTCATGGCGGTCTGCTGGGCGTGTTGCTGGCGCTGGCTTGGTACGCACGCCGCCGCGGTCTCACCTTTTTGCAGGTTATGGACTTTGTGGCGCCTTGCGTGCCGTTGGGGCTGGCAGCCGGCCGCTTGGGCAACTTCATCAACGGTGAATTGTGGGGCCGTCCGGCTGACCCCAGTTTGCCTTGGGCCATGGTGTTCCCGCAAGTGGACGGGCAGCCCAGACACCCCTCGCAGCTTTACCAAATGGCGCTTGAGGGGCTGCTGCTGTTTGTGCTGTTGTGGTGGTTCGCGCGTCGCCCGCGCCAGACCGGGCAGGTGGCGGCGTTGTTTTTGATGGGCTATGGGGTACTGCGGTTTGTCGCCGAGTACTTTCGCCAACCCGACAGCTATTTGGGTTTGCTCTCGCTGGGGCTAAGCATGGGGCAGTGGCTCAGCCTGCCCATGGTGGTGGCGGGGGTGTGGCTTTGGTGGGCGGTGGCGCGTGGCGCTGCCAAGTCGTAAGCACCACGCCAATCAGTGCCAAGCCCAGTGCGCAGGCTTGGCCCAGGCTCATGCTTTCGCCCAACACCAGCACGCCTACAGCGGCCGCCGATACCGGTAGCCACACCGTGAACACCCCAGCTTGGTTGGCTGGAACGTAACGCAAGCCGGCGATCCATAGCCACACCGTGCCCACGCTGGCGGCAAGGGCATAAAAAATCAGCAACAACCAGTGCTCGGGCTGCATGGCGGCAAACGCATCGCGGCTGAACAGCCAAAAGCCTGCTGGCGTGCAGAGCACCAAGCCCCATACATTAATCAGCGCCGCGACGCGACGCGGCCGCAGCTGCGCCGCCAGTTTTTTACCAATGACCGCGTAGGCTGCTTCACAGCAGACGGCGCCAAACACCAGCAAGTTACCCAACCAGGCCAGTGGGTGGCTTGGTTCGTTTGTGCTGCCTTGCAGCGAGGCGTACCACGCAATACCCACGGCGGCCAGCGCAATGGCAAGCAGTGTTTGCGGGGTGAGTGGTTCGCGTAAAAAAAGCCAGCTCAGCAAGGCCACCATGGCTGGAATAAAGGCCAGTATCACGCCCGCGTTGCTGGCAGTGGTGAGCGACACACCAAACAGCATGAGCACTGAAAATAAAAAATTACCAAACCATGAATCCAAAAAAATCAGCCACTTGGTTTGGCGATTCAATACCGGTTCATCAACGGGCTTGCGCAGCCACGGCAACATGGCCAGCGCACCAATACCAAACCGCAGCCACGCCACCAGCAGCACGGGTAAAACCGCCACCAGTGGCTTGGACAGCGCGACGTACGCGCCCACCAGCGCCATGCTGGCGCTAAGCGCCAAATAGCCTTGCCAGGGCTTTGAGGTTTGATGCCAGATCATGAAAATTTAATTTTATAATGCGAAACGCTATGCAGATCTTGTGTTGGTAACTTTTCTCATGGCGAAAAATGGCGTTTTGTATGGTGGTAACGTGCATACAAGCAATTGATTTTTAATGATAAAATATTTTGTCTTATATAAGATATAAGAACCAATCCAGTCTTATATAAGATATATCATTTACCCATCGCATCAACCTTCTTGTGGAGTGAATCTTATGAGCCAAAGCACGCGGCAGCAAGCCATCGACGCCTTACAAAAAGACTGGGACACCAACCCCCGCTGGAAAGGTGTCAAGCGCACCCACAGCGCGGCTGATGTGGTGCGCTTGCGCGGTAGCGTAGCGATTGAGCACACCTTGGCTCAAGATTGAGCACACCTTGGCTCAACGTGGGGCCGAGCGCTTGTGGGCGCGCATCAATGGAGGCGCCAAAAAAGGCTATGTCAACGCTTTTGGTGCGATCAGTGCCGGGCAGGCCATGCAGCAAGCCAAGGCAGGGTTAGAGGCGGTGTACTTGTCGGGCTGGCAGGTGGCTGCCGATGGCAACACCAGCGAAACCATGTACCCCGATCAATCGCTGTACGCCTACGATTCAGTCCCCGCCATGGTGCGCCGCATCAACAACACCTTTAAACGTGCCGACGAAATTCAGTGGTCGCGCGGTATCGATCCCACCGACCCGGCATTCATCGATTACTTCTTGCCCATCGTTGCCGACGCCGAGGCCGGATTTGGCGGGGTGCTCAATGCGTTTGAGCTTATGAAAAACATGATCGCTGCCGGCGCCGCTGGGGTGCACTTTGAAGACCAGCTGGCCGCTGTAAAAAAATGCGGTCATATGGGCGGCAAGGTTTTGGTGCCCACGCACGAGGCAGTTGAAAAGCTGGTGGCCGCGCGCTTTGCGGCGGACGTGATGGGCGTGCCCACCATTGTTTTGGCCCGCACCGATGCCGAGGCGGCCAACCTCATTACCTCCGATCACGACGCCAACGATCAGCGTTTTCTTACAGGCGAGCGCACCGCCGAGGGTTTTTTCCGGGTCAAAAACGGTTTGGAGCAGGCCATCAGCCGTGGCGTGGCCTATGCGCCCTACGCCGACTTGGTGTGGTGTGAAACCGGCACGCCAGACCTTGGCTTCGCGCGCGAATTTGCCCAAGCCGTGCATGCCGAATGCCCGGGTAAATTGCTTTCGTACAACTGCAGCCCCTCGTTTAACTGGCGCAAAAACCTGGATGAAAAAACCATTGCCGCGTTCCAAGACGAACTCAGCGCATTGGGCTACAAGTTCCAGTTCATCACCTTGGCGGGCATTCATATCAACTGGTACAACACCTTCCAGTTTGCCCACGCCTACGCCAACGGCGAGGGCATGAAGCACTACGTCAACATGGTGCAAGAGCCTGAATTCGCCGCGCGCGAGCAAGGCTACACCTTTGTGTCGCACCAGCAAGAAGTGGGTGCAGGCTATTTTGACGATGTCACCACCGTGATTCAGGGCGGGCAATCCAGCGTCAAGGCCTTAACCGGCTCAACCGAAGAAGAGCAGTTCCACTGATTTACCGGCCCGTTGGGCGCGCGCCTCACGGGCCGCCCGACCAACCCAGCCCTCGGCCTGTCACGCCGCGGGCTTTTTTTGATTTGGCGAGCGCTGAGAGTGCAAAACCAAAGTGACAGTTAGTTTTGGGTGAATAACTAAAAATTCGGCCAGACTGTTCGTTGGCGGAGTAAACAGGCCAATGACCAAATGTCATTTGGAGTTCTAAGTATGGGTGCGCCCGAATCGCCAGTGATCGACTTTCATGTCACCAGTACCCCTCGGCAAGACGTTCAGCCCCCATTGACCGACGGGTTACTTGCCACTCCTGTGTACCCCGCTCAGGGCACAATGATTTTCCGACCCTGGCCTATCCGCGATGACGGCACTCGGGTGCCTATGGATGATTATTGCGGTTCTGGTTGGCGTTTAGCTTGTTTTGGACTGAGGCGCAACGCCGATATGTAAGCGCAACTGCGAGCGTTACGCGTTATGGTCATTGATTTGGAGTATTTGCAGTTGCAAGAGGTGATGACGTGATCTCCGCCGGGCTAATAAAGTATTCGGTGGCCTACGCGCTGATTCGGTCTGACCACTGCGTGTACTGTGTTGGATCAGCTGCCGCTGGATCAAATAGACAAAGTGATGACTAGCTTTCGATGGCTAAGTACCGCCAACGACAAGGCCTTGTGGCTCCGTGCTATCAAGACAGCCTGTGTTGTGGGTTGTGTGTTGGCGGTGATAAATCATGGGCCAGAGCTATTCGAGGGCACGCTTGAGCCCAATCGGGGCTGGCGGATGTTGTTAACCTTTTTTGTCCCTTTCACCGTAGCAATGGTTGTGGGTGTTACCACTAAGCGAAATGCCCAGCTACAGCACGCCCAGGCCTTGGCATCTATACAGCGCGAAATCGAGCGTAACAAGCGCCTTCCTGAGGCCAACCCATCGCCGGTGCTGCGGGTTTCGAAGGACGGGCTACTAGAGTACGCCAACCCGGCCAGCGAGGCCCTTTGCGCTGGGCTGCGTACACGCGCGGGACAGAATTTTCCGTCCGCACTGCTTGACCGTTTGCTGACAAACGTTGGCGGCTCCGCGGCTGAAATGATCGAAGTTGAAGCTGGTTCACGCACTTATGCGTTACGGGCAAGCGACTCAGACGGGACAAATTCGATCAATGTTTATGGTCTGGATGTGACTGCCAACAAGGTAATGAGCAAGCTGCCCGCGCAAAACCCCAATCCGGTGATGCAGGTGGCGTCCTCTGGCGAACTTCTTTATGTTAACCCGGCAGCTGAACCAATCGTGAGGCATCTGGGGTTGGCCGTGGGGATGCCCCTCAATGAAACGCTTCTGCAAGTTGTAACTGAGGCTGCGCATGCGTCAGCAGCACCGCATATCGAACTGAAGTGCGGTGAGCAAACATATGAGATTAAGGTTGCACCGGTCCCCGAATTCGAAAGCCTGAATTTATACGGCACTGACGTCACGGCCAATCGGCAGCTGGCCCAAGCGTATGAAGAAAACGAACGCTTGCTACTGAATATTTTGCCTAATGACATTGCGCATCGTTTGAAAAGCGGTGAATCTGTGATTGCTGACGAACTACCTGATGTGAGCATTTTGTTTGCTGATATTGTGGGTTTCACGGAATGGTCAAGCAAGCTCTCCGCTGCGGAGCTTGTAGCGCTTCTAAACGGGCTTTTCAGAGAGTTTGACGCGTTAGCAGTGCAGTTCGACGTCGAAAAAATTAAGACTATTGGGGACTGTTACATGGCCGTAGCGGGGTTGAGCGCCGGCGACACAACTCACGGGCCGCGGTTAGCCGATTTGGCGCTGGCCATGCTTGAAGTCAGCGAGCGCTTCGCCGATGAAACCGGGCACGATTTGCGTATGCGGTTCGGGCTGCACTCAGGGGCGGCTGTGGCTGGCGTAATGGGGCACACCAAATTCATCTTCGACGTTTGGGGGGACGCTGTGAACACGGCGAGCCGTATGGAGTCTCATGGACAGCCCGGAGCGTGTCGGCGACGCATCAGCTCGAGCCGCGTGGTGTAAACGTAATCAAAGGTAAGGGTTCCTTGGAAACCTTTTTTTTGCGCGGGGCGCTCCAGTAAAATAGAGGTTTTTATTAACAAGCCAGCCAATGGCTGGTCAGGCTTTATCGGCTATGCCCAACATTACTCTGCCCGACGGTGCCGTGCGCGCCTTTGCCCAATCCGTGACCGTGGCCGAGGTCGCGGCATCGATTGGTGCAGGCCTGGCCAAGGCCGCGTTGGCAGGGCGCGTGAATGGCCAGTTGGTGGACGCCTCACACGTGCTGGAGGCAGACAGCCAGTTGGCCATCGTGACCGCCAAAGATGCCGATGGCTTGGAGGTGTTGCGTCACTCCACCGCGCATTTGCTGGCCTATGCGGTTAAAGACTTGTACCCCGAGGCGCAGGTCACCATCGGCCCTGTGATTGAAAACGGGTTTTATTACGACTTTTCATACAGCAGGCCGTTCACCCCCGAAGATTTAAGCGCCATCGAGCGCCGCATGGGGGAACTCGCCGCCAAAGACGAGCCGGTTGAGCGCCAGGTTTTGCCGCGCGACGAGGCGGTGGCGTTTTTTAAAGCGCAAGGCGAACATTACAAAGCCGAGATCATTGCCAGCATTCCCGAGGGTGAGGCGGTCTCGCTCTACCGCGAAGGGGCGTTTACCGATTTGTGCCGAGGCCCCCACGTACCCAGTACCGGCAAGCTCAAGCACTTCAAACTCATGAAAGTCGCGGGCGCGTACTGGCGCGGCGACCATCGCAATGAAATGCTGCAACGCATTTACGGCACGGCTTGGGCCAGCAAAGACGAATTGCAGCAATACCTCACCATGTTGGAGGAGGCCGAAAAACGCGACCACCGAAAACTGGGGCGCGAGTTGGACTTGTTTCATATCGACGACCACGCCCCTGGCACCGTGTTTTGGCACGCCAAAGGCTGGACGTTGTGGCAAGAGGTTGAACAGTACATGCGCCGGGTCTACCGCGACAACGGTTACCACGAGGTCAAAGGCCCCCAAATCCTTGACAGCGCGCTGTGGGAAAAAACTGGCCACTGGGACAAATACCGCGACAACATGTTCGTCACCGAATCTGAAAAGCGCGACTACGCCCTCAAGCCCATGAACTGCCCAGGCCACGTGCTCATTTTTAAGCAGGGCATCAAAAGCTACCGCGATCTGCCTTTGCGCTACGGCGAATTCGGTCAGTGTCACCGCAACGAGCCCAGCGGGGGGTTGCACGGCATCATGCGGGTGCGGGGTTTTACCCAAGACGACGGACACGTGTTCTGCACCGAAGACATGATTTTGGACGAGTGCACGGCCTACACGGCGTTACTTAAGAAGGTATACCAAGACTTTGGCTTTACCGATATTCTTTATAAAGTGGCCACCCGCCCGGCGCAGCGCATTGGCAGCGATGCCGTGTGGGACAAAGCCGAAGACGCGCTGATTCAAAGTTTGCAGCGCTCGGGTGTGGATTACGAAATCGCGCAAGGCGACGGGGCCTTTTACGGGCCAAAAATTGAATACACGCTCAAAGACGCCATCGGTCGGCAGTGGCAGTGCGGCACCATTCAGGTGGATTTCTCTACCGCCGAGCGGCTTGACGCTGAATACGTGGACGAAGACGGCAGCCGCAAGCCCCCGGTGATGCTGCACCGAGCCATTTTGGGGAGCTTGGAGCGGTTTATCGGTATTTTGATTGAGCAGCACGCAGGGGCGCTGCCCGTATGGCTGGCGCCGCAGCAAGTGGCGGTACTCAATATCACCGATAAACAGGCCGATACCGTGGCAAGCGTGGTAAAAACGCTGCGTGATCAAGGCTTTAGAGCGGTTGGCGATACCCGAAACGAGAAAATTAACGCTAAAATTCGCTATTGGGCGCTACAAAAAGTGCCTTATCTCGCTGTGATTGGCGACAAAGAACGGGAAGCGGGCACCGTGGCACTGCGTGGGCGCGGTAATCAAGACCTTGGCACCCATTCCGTGGCGGCGTTTTCTGACATGTTGCAGTTTGCCGTGGCCAATCGTTCGTAATTCACACAAAGGACCGTAACCATCGCTACCGATTTTCGAGACCGTCGCCAGCGCGAAGAACGCAAACACCGTTTAAACCGTGAAATCATGGTGCCCGAAGTCCGGGTCAACGGGCCAGACAACGAATCCATGGGCATCATGGACACCCGCGATGCCCTTAGGCTAGCCGAGGAAATGGACGTGGATTTGGTGGAAATCTCCCCCACCGCCCGTCCGCCCGTGTGCCGCCTCATGGACTACGGCAAGTTTAAGTACCAAGAGCAAAAGCGCGCGGCGGAGGCCAAGGCCAAGCAAAAAGTCATCGAGGTAAAAGAGGTAAAATTTCGCCCCGGCACCGACGACGGTGACTACGGCATCAAAATGCGCAACATCAAGCGCTTTTTGGAAGAGGGCGACAAGGTCAAGGTAACCTTGCGTTTTCGAGGCCGAGAAATCACTCACCAAGAGCTTGGTTTGGCGCTGCTGCAGCGCGTGCGCGACGAACTCGCGGACGCCGCGCAAGTGGAGCAGTTTCCCAAGCTCGAGGGGCGCCAAATGGTCATGATGCTTGCCCCCGGCAAGCGTAAACCGGCTCCCAAGCCGGCCAAGGCCGAACCCGCACCCGCGCCCACTGAGGCGTAGGCGCAACGCCTCCCTTGTGGGGGCGCCCGATTGGGCTCGTTCCAATCAACAAGTGTCTCGGGGTTTACAAGACGGCAGGGGTTGCCGGCACCTCACGAGCACATACAAAGAGAGCATCAACATGCCAAAAATGAAAACCAAGAGCTCGGCCAAAAAGCGCTTTCGCGTGCGTCCGGGCGGCACCGTTAAGCGGGGCCAGGCGTTTAAGCGCCACATCCTGACCAAAAAAACCACCAAGGCAAAGCGCCATTTGCGCGGTGCTGTCAATGTGGCCACGTCGGACGTGGGACACATTGCCAACATGATGCCCTACGCTGGTCTGTAACCCCACTTTGGTTTAAGGAGAATTTCAAATGCCTCGCGTTAAACGTGGCGTCACCGCGCGCGCCAAACACAAAAAAGTTTTAGCCCAAGCCAAGGGTTTCCGCGGTCGTCGCGGCAATGTTTTCCGGGTGGCCAAGCAGGCCGTCATGAAAGCTGGTCAGTATGCTTACCGCGACCGTCGCACCAAAAAACGTGTCTTTCGCCAACTCTGGATTGCGCGTATCAATGCCGGTGTGCGTGAGCTGGGTCTCACCTACAGCCAGTTCATGGCCGGTCTTAAAGCCGCGGCTATCGAAATCGACCGCAAAGTATTGGCAGACATGGCGGTGCACGATCAAGCCGGCTTTGCTCAAGTTGTGGAGCAGGCCAAGGCCAAGCTCGCGGCCAGCGCCGCGTAACGTGATTGCACGGTTGGGTATGGGCCCATGGGGCGCCATGCCCAACGCTTTGCCATGAGCGATTTGCAGCAACTGGTCGCGCAAGCCCAAGCGGCTTTTACGCAGGCGACAACGCCGGCTGAACTTGAAAACGCCAAAGCGGTGTTTTTGGGTAAGAGCGGGCGCGTGACCGAGCGCATGAAGGGCTTGGCCGCTTTGCCTGTAGAGCAAAAGAAAACCCAAGGCGCGGCCATCAACCAGGCCAAGCAAGCCATTGAAGCGCATTTGGCGGCGCGCCGTGAGGCCATGGCAGCGGCTGAGCTCGAGCGTCAGTTGGCGGCCGAGGTGCTCGACGTCACCTTGCCCGGCCGCCAGCGTACGCTGCGCGGTGGGTTGCACCCGGTTACACGAGCCATGGAACGCATTGAATTGATTTTTGCGTCCATGGGGTTTGACGTGGCCGACGGCCCCGAGATTGAAAACGACTGGTACAACTTTACGGCGCTCAACACGCCCGCCGACCATCCGGCGCGCTCCATGCACGACACCTTTTACGTGGAAAACGACTTGGTGTTGCGCACCCACACCAGTCCCATGCAAATTCGCTACGCGGTGCAGCACGTCAAGCGATACCAAGAGCGGCTGCACGCGCGCGAGGTCATGCCCGAGATTCGCGTGATTGCCCCAGGGCGTACCTATCGCGTCGACAGCGACGCCACGCACTCACCCATGTTCCACCAAGTGGAGGGTTTATGGGTGGGGCAAAACATCAGCTTCAAAGACCTCAAGGGCACCTACTTGCGGTTTTTGCGTGCGTTTTTTGAAACCGATGCACTGCGCATTCGCTTTCGTCCCAGTTACTTTCCGTTCACCGAGCCCAGCGCCGAAATCGACATGATGTTCATGGACGGCCCTTTGGCTGGCCGCTGGTTGGAGGTCTCGGGTTCGGGGCAGGTGCATCCTCAAGTGATTCGTAACATGGGCCTGGATCCGCAAGACTACATTGGTTTTGCCTTTGGCAGCGGCATCGATCGGTTGGCCATGCTGCGCTACGGCGTGGGTGACCTGCGGCAGTTCTTTGATGGCGACTTGCGCTTTTTGGCGCAGTTTCAATAAGGCGGCGTCAAAACATGCAATTCCCCGAATCATGGCTGCGCCAGTACTGTGATCCGCCGCTGGATACCCAAGCCCTGGCCGAGACCCTCACCATGGCGGGCTTTGAGGTGGAATCGCTCAAGCCCGCTGCGCCGCCCTTTACGGGGGTGGTGGTGGCGCAGATCGACCAGGCCGAGCCGCATCCCAACGCCGACCGGCTGCGGGTATGCCAGGTCAGCACAGGCACAGGCGAGACCCTGCAAATTGTGTGTGGCGCCCCCAATGCCCAACCAGGCTTGCGGGTGCCGCTGGCCACCGTTGGCGCGCAACTGCCAGCAGCCGAGCCCGACGGCGCCCCTTGGCGCATCAAAGAGGGCAAGCTACGCGGCGTGGTGAGCCAAGGCATGCTGTGCTCCGGTAAAGAGCTTGGTTTGGGCGACGATCACAGTGGCTTACTTGAATTGGCAGCCGATGCGCCGCTGGGGCAAGACATTCGCCAGTGGTTGTCGCTGGACGACACCGTGTTTGAACTCAAGCTCACCCCCAACTTGGCGCACGGTTTAAGCATAGTGGGTGTGGCGCGTGAGCTGTCGGCGTTAACCGGCGCCCCGCTCAAGCAGCCCACGTTTGCGCAGGTGGCGGCGCAGCACGAGCAGGTACTGCCGGTTAAGGTACAGGCGGCCGATTTGTGCGGACGCTTCACCGGGCGTGTGATTCGGCACGTTAACCCGCAGGCCGTCACGCCGGCGTGGATGGTGCAGCGCTTGTTGCGTTGCGGGCAGCGGCCGGTGTCGCCCTTGGTGGATATTTCAAACTACGTCATGTTTGAGCTGGGCCGACCATCGCATATTTTCGACCTCGACCGCATCGACAACCACCTGGAGGTTCGCTGGGGTAAGCCGGGTGAGCAGCTCAAGCTGCTCAATGGCAACACCATCACGGTAGATGAACAAGTCGGCGTGATCGCCGACGCCTCACAACTGGAGAGTTTGGCGGGCATCATGGGGGGTGACGCCACTGCCGTCGGCGACAACACCCAACATGTCTACGTGGAGGCCGCGTTTTGGTGGCCAGCTGCGGTGATGGGGCGGGCCCGGCGCTATAACTTTTCAACTGATGCCGCGCATCGCTTTGAACGCGGTGTTGACCCCGCCAGCACGGTTGACCACGTGCACTACCTTACCTCGCTGATTGTGCAAATTTGCGGTGGCGAGCCCGGCCCAATCGATGACCAGGTGGTTAACTTACCGCCAACCGAACCGGTGCCCATGCGCGTGTCGCGCGCGTCTCAGGTATTGGGTTTGCCGCTCACGCTTGACACGTGTAAACAAGTGTTTGCGCGGTTGGATTTGCCGTGCCAACAACTCAACGACGACACCTTATCGGTTACACCGCCAAGCTGGCGTTTTGACCTCACCATTGAAGAGGACCTTATTGAAGAGGTGGCGCGCCTGGTGGGATACAACCAACTGCCCGACAGCCCGCCACTGGCCCCGGTGGTGCCGCGCACCCCGCCCGAGTCGCGCCGTCATCCCATGGCGGTGCGCCGAGCCCTGGCAGACATGGGGTACCAAGAAACCATCAACTACAGTTTTGTGGACGAGGCCTGGGAAACCGAGCTGCACGGCAACGCCGAGCCCGTGCGCTTGCTTAATCCCATAGCCAGCCACATGGGTGTGATGCGCTCCAGTTTGTGGGGCGGTTTGTTGCAGGTGCTGCGCTACAACCTAGACCGCCGCGCCGACCGTGCGCGTGTGTTTGAGGTGGGGCGGCTGTTTTTGCGCGACGCCTCGGTGCAGGCCAGCGACACCACCGTGGCCGGTTACGCCCAGCCCATGAGCGTGGCGGGGCTGGCCTACGGCCCCTGCCAGCCCATGCAGTGGGGCAGCGCCGATGGCGTAGTGGATTTTTACGACGTCAAGGCCGACGTGGAACGCTTGCTCGTGGGCCAGCCTGTTCAATTTAAAGCAGATCGACACCCGGCGTTGCACCCCGGACGCTGTGCTGGGGTGTGGGTGGGCGCAACGCGGGTGGGCGTCATGGGTGAGCTGCATCCGCGTTGGCGGCAACACCACGATTTACCGCATGCGCCGGTGCTTTTTGAACTGGCGTTGCCAGCCGTTCAAACGCTGCCCATGCCACAGGCGTTGCCGATTGGGCGCAACCCAAGGGTATGGCGCGACGTGGCCCTGTGGGTTGCCGGTGGCGTGCAGGCGGCCGATGTGCTGCAAGCGGCGCGACAGGCCAACGGCAGTGGTTTGTTACAAGATGTGGTGTTATTCGACATCTATCGCCCCCCAGCGGGTCACGCCGAGCACGGCCAAACCAGCATGGCGTTGCGTATGGTTTTGGGTAGCCCCACGGCAACCCTTACCGACGAGCAGGCCGACGCAGCGGTGGCTGAGGTGCAGCAAGCGCTGGTGCAGCACTGCCAGGCGCGGCTTAGGGTTTAAGCGCATCAATAAACGGAGCCAAGACTGTGTTGGATATTGCCCTGGAAAGCCTTGAATCCCCCGCCCTTACCAAGGCGGAGTTGGCAGAAATGCTCTATGAAGAAATTGGCCTCAACAAGCGCGAGGCCAAGGACATGGTGAACGCTTTTTTTGACATCGTCACCGATTCTTTGGTGGTGGGCGACGAGGTTAAGGTGTCTGGTTTTGGCAACTTTCAGGTTCGGCACAAAAGCGGCCGCCCGGGCCGCAACCCACGAACCGGTGAGGTGGTTGCCATTAGCCCACGACGGGTGGTAACCTTTCATGCCAGCGCCAAGTTGCGCGAGCAGGTGGTAAACCCGCCAAACTAAGCTAAAGTTCAGGTCGCTCCTTTCGAAAAAACAAACGCGTGGATATTTCTTTGCCCTCGATTCCCAGCAAGCGCTACTTCACCATTGGTGAGGTGGCGGAGCTGTGCGCGGTCAAGCCACATGTGTTGCGCTATTGGGAGCAGGAGTTTTCGCAACTCAAGCCGGTTAAGCGACGCGGCAACCGACGTTACTATCAGCAGCACGAGGTGGTGATGATTCGCCGCATTCGCGAGCTGTTGTACGACAAAGGCTTCACCATCCATGGTGCACGCAGCCGTATTCAAGAATGGGTGGCCGCCGAGCGTCAAAGCCGCCAGCCGCATGTAAGCGCCGAGCCCAACACCATGGGAGGTTTTGGTTCGGCCTTGGCCGCGCAGGCCTGGAACCTCAGCCTAGACCAGCCCGAGGCGGTGGCGCAGTTGCGCGGCGAGCTGATGCACATTCGCGACCTGCTCGACCCCGACCTTTAACGGCAAGTTATAATTCGGCCTCTCGGCGTGTAGCGCAGCCTGGTAGCGCACTTGCATGGGGTGCAAGGGGTCGCGAGTTCGAATCCCGCCACGCCGACCATCTACCCGTTTAAAGGCCTCTAGGAAAAACCACCTAGGGGCCCTTTTTCTTTCTGCTAGCGGGGTGAGTCGTTGGAAAAAACCGACACCACGGCGGGCTAACTTGGGTATCTTATGGGTCAATCACCCACTTGCCCCCCTGCCATGCCGCATATTTCCCGCGCCGATTGCCAGCACCTCGATAGCAAAGACGCCCTGCGTGGCTTGCGCGAGCGGTTTGCCTTGCCCTCGGGGCCGCCAATGAGTGGGCGCAGCAGCTCATTGGTGGCTGGAATCAAGCGGGGTGGTACACCTTACCGGCGCGGGTGGCGAGCAAAATTGCGCCGTTGTTGGGGGCCGAGGCCGGCGACGTGATGGTGGGCGACAACACGTCGGTGAATTGGTACAAGGTATTAAGCGCGGCCGTGGCTATGGCCAAGGTGCAAGACGCCACGCGGCGGGTGTTGCTAACTGAGTTGAGCAACTTTCCCACCGACCGCTACATTGCGCATTCGGTGGCCCAGCAGCACGGCTTAACGTTGCGTGAAGTACCGCCCCACACCATCGCCCAGGCACTGGGTCCCGAGGTGGCGGTGCTGGCCCTCACGCATGTCAACTACCGCACCGGGGCCATGCACGATTTGCCCGATTTGGCGCAGCGTTGCCACGCGGCGGGCGTTTTGAGCGCGTGGGACTTGGCGCACAGCACCGGCGCGGTGCCGCTGGCCTTGCAGGCGTGGGGCGCCGATTTTGCGGTGGGCTGCGGCTACAAGTACTTAAATGGTGGGCCGGGTGCGCCGGCCTTTTGGTGGGTGCACCCCAGTAGGCAAACCAGGTTGGAGCAGCCGATTAAGGGGTGGTTTGGGCACGCGCGCCCGTTTGCGTTTGTGCCCGATTTTGAGCCAGCCGCCGGTGTGGCCAGTTTGCAAACCGGTACACCACCGGTGTTGAGTTTGGCGGCCTTAGACGAGGCCTTGGGGGTGTTTGCCCAGTTGGCACCGGTGGGCGGCATGCAGGCCTTACGCCACAAGTCGGTGGCGCTTACCGAGTTGTTTGTGGCACTGCTTGACGAACGCTTGGCGGGCTTGGGGTTTGCGTTGGCGTCGCCGCGTGAGGCGGCGCGCCGGGGCTCGCAGGTAAGCGTGCAGTTTGCCGGCGATGGGTATTCCCTTATGCAGGCGTTGATTACACAAGGCGTGGTGGGCGATTTTCGCGCCGGTAGCCCCACCGACCAAACCCCTGACCTGATGCGCTTTGGCTTTGCGCCGCTGTACAACAGCTTTGACGAGGTGTGGCTTGCGGTGCAGTGCATTGAGCAATTGGCGCAACAAGGCACATGGCAGCGCCCGCGCCAAGCGGCACGCCAAGGGGTAACGTAAGGATGACGGACGCCATGCAAAACACCGAGCCAGCGGCTAACTTAACGTATCACGATTACTTGGGGCTTGACCGGGTGCTCGGTGCGCAAGCGCCGCGTTCACAAGATCCCAACGAGCAGCTGTTCATTATTCAGCATCAAACCTCTGAGCTGTGGATGAAGCTGATGATTCACGAATTGGACGGCGCCATGGCAGCCATGCGCCAGCACGACATGCCGGTGGCGTTTAAGATGCTCGCACGCGTCTCGCGCGTGTTTGAGACGTTGATTCAAGGCTGGAGCGTGCTTAATACCATGACGCCCAGCGAGTATTCGATGATGCGGCCCTCGCTGGGGCAATCCAGCGGTTTGCAAAGTTGGCAGTACCGCGCCATTGAGATGATGCTGGGCAACAAAAACGCTGCCCACCTTGGGCGCTACCGCGATCAGCCCGCCATTGACCACGTGTTGCGCCATCGCCTGCAGGCGCGATCGATTTACGATGAAGCCTTGCAGGTGGTACACAGCAGCGGCTTGGCCTTGCCCGCCGAGGTGCTGGCGCGCGATTGGGCGGCGCCGCATGTGGCGCATGTCGCGGTTGAGCAGGCGTGGTTTGCGGTATACAGCCAGCCCAAGGCGCACTGGGATTTGTACCAATTGGCCGAGAAATTGGTGGACATTGAAGAGGCCTTTAGGCGGTGGCGGTTTCATCACGTCACAACGGTTGAGCGTATCATTGGGTTCAAACAAGGTACGGGCGGCACCACCGGAGTAACCTACCTCAAGCGCATGCTAGATGTGGTGCTGTTTCCTGAGCTTTGGACTGTTCGTACGCGCTTGTAGCCACCACACCAACCGTTATTTCTATTGAAGCTCTCTTTCCCGGCGTCTTTACCGGTCAGTCGGCAGCGCCACGCCATCATGCAGGCCATGGCCGAGCACCAGGTGGTGGTGGTGTGCGGCGAGACCGGCTCGGGCAAAACCACCCAACTGCCCAAGATGGCGTTGGCACTTGGTCGTGGTCGGGTCAACGGCGGCGGGTTGATTGGTCACACGCAGCCACGGCGTTTGGCCGCCACCAGTGTGGCCAAGCGTTTGGCGCAGGAGCTGGAGACGCCGCTGGGGGAGGTGGTGGGCTACCAAATCCGGTTTCAAGATCGGGTTGGGCCGCAAACCTCCGTTAAGCTCATGACCGATGGCATTTTGCTTGCGCAAACGCAGCGCGATCCGTTGCTACGGGCCTATGACACCATCATCATCGATGAAGCGCACGAGCGTAGCCTGAACATTGATTTTTTGTTGGGCTACATCAAGCACCTGTTGCCGCAGCGCCCCGATTTGAAGGTGGTGGTCACCTCGGCCACGATTGATGCCGAGCGCTTTGCCAACTACTTTGCCGGCTTGCGTGGGCCGGCGCCGGTGCTGCAGGTGTCGGGGCGGTTGTACCCGGTTGAGGTGCGTTGGCAGCCGTTTGAAGAATCACGCGACACCAACCTAGACACCGCCATTGCGCAAGCGGTGGATCAGCTGTGGCAGCACCCGCAAGAAGCGGGCGATATTTTGGTGTTTTTGCCGGGCGAGCGTGAAATTCGCAGCGCCGCCAACCATCTGCGGCGCCATTTGGCGCATCAGCCACTGGCGCGGCATACCGAGGTGTTGCCTTTGTTTGCGCGCCTCACCCAAGCCGAGCAGGACCGTATTTTTACGCCGCATCAAGGACGGCGTATTGTGCTGGCGACCAACGTGGCCGAAACTTCGCTCACTGTGCCCGGCATACGCTACGTGATCGACAGCGGTTTGGCCCGCGTCAAGCGCTACAGCTACCGCCAAAAAGTGGAGCAATTGCAGGTTGAGCGTATCAGTCAAGCGGCGGCGGCTCAACGGGCGGGACGCTGCGGCCGCGTGGCCGACGGCGTAGCCATTCGGTTATACGACGAAGCCGATTTTGCCAAGCGAGCCGCGTTTACCGACCCCGAAATTGCCCGCAGCAGCCTGGCAGGCGTGATTTTGCGCATGAAGGCGCTGCGCTTGGGCGCGGTTGAATCGTTTGACTTCATTGAGCCGCCGTTGCGCCGCGCGGTGGCCGACGGCTACCAGCTGCTTGCCGAACTTGGAGCCACCGACACCGAAGGAGAACTGACCGAGACGGGGCGGGTGCTGGCGCAGCTGCCGCTGGACCCACGCTTGGGCCGGATGTTGCTGGAGGCGCATCGCCAACAGGCGTTAAGCGAGGTCTTGGTGATTGCGTCAGCGCTGGGTGTGCCCGATCCACGCGATCGACCCATGGAGCAGCAAGCAGCCGCGGATCAGGCACATGCCACGTGGGCCGACGAGCGCAGCGAGTTTGTGGGCTTGATCGCGTTATGGAACTGGCTTGAGCAAGCGCGTGGTGGGGATGGTCAGGAGCAAAAACTGTCGCAGCGCCAGTATGAGCACAACGCTTGCGTGAGCGTTTTGTGAATCCCAGGCGGGTGCGGGAGTGGCGCGACACACACAAGCAGTTGGCGGCGTTGGCGGCTGAGCAAGGGTGGCGCCTAAACACCCAGCCGGCTACCTACGAACAGTTGCACCTGGCGTTGTTGGCGGGCTTGCTGGGTAACGTGGGCTACAAGGGCGAACAAGACGACGCCTTTACCGGCGCCCGACAAATCAAGTTTTTGCCGCACCCAGGGGTACACCTTCGTAAGCGGGCGCGGCGTTGGGTGATGGCCGCCGAGCTGGTGGACACCAGCCGGCTGTACGCCCGTGGGGTGGCGCAGATTGAGCCACAGTGGATCGAGCGTGTGGCGGGCCATATTCTGCACAAAGAGGTGTTGCAACCGCATTACGACGCCAAACGCGGCGCGGTGGTGGGCTACGAGCGCGCCACGCTTTATGGCCTGTTGGTGTACCACGGCCGCAAGGTGGACTACGCCGGGGTGGATGCCCAAGAGGCGCACCGCGTGTTTGTGCGTGAAGCGCTGGTGGAGGGCGGCTTGGGTGACGAGGGCTTTGCCTTTATGCGGCGCAATCAGCTGCTGCTGCGTGAGGTGTTGCAGCTGGAGCACAAGGCAAGGCGCCAAGACGTGTTAGTCGACGACTCACGCATTGAAGCTTTTTACACCTCAGCCCTACCACCCGAGGTGAGCAGTCGCCACGGTTTGCGCGCTTGGCTGGGTAAGCTGCCGCCGCCACAGCGGGCCACCGCACTGGTGCTAACCCGAGACGACCTGATGCGCCACACCGCCGACGCGGTAACGCAAATGGCGTTTCCCGACCTGATTCGGCTGGGCGGTATCGACTGCCCGGTAACGTACTTGCATGACCCGGGTAACGCGCGCGACGGCGTGACGGTGCGCTTACCCCTGGTGGCACTTAACCGGGTGGCCCAAGAGCGGCTGGATTGGTTGGTGCCTGGCATGCTGCCAGACAAACTGTTGGCGTTGCTCAAAACATTGCCACAAAAAGCGCGTGCGCGCTTGGTGCCACTGCCCGCGGCAGCGCAAGATGTGGGGCAGTATTTGTTGGCCGAAGCGCGCTACGCGCAGGGCGACTTGATCAGCGCCATGTTGTCTTGGTTGCGTACCCGTACCCAGCTCGAGCTGCGCGCCAGCGACTTTAAGCCCGACACGTTGGCGGCGCATTTGCAGTTCAACATTCAGCTGGAAGACGAACACGGCGGCGTGTTGGGTATTGGGCGCAGCTTGTCGGCCTTGCGTGCGCAGTGGGGGCAACAGGCGCGCGGCGCGTTTCAGGCGCTGGCGGGGTTGCGCGCCCAATTGAATACCGCATCCGAGGCCCAGCCATTACCCGCTGCCCCCGCAGCCGGCAAGGCGTTGGCTAAGAAATCAGGCGCGGTAGCAAAACCGTCTGCAGCCGCCGCGCCACCCCGCACCGGCAGTGCACGGCATACCACTTGGGCGTTTGGCGCATGGCCCGACATACTGGAAATCGAGCGCGACGGGCAAACCCTGGTGGGCTTTGCGGCGCTGGTGGATGAGGGCGATGCGGTGGTGCAATCGGTTTACGACGATGAACACGAAGCCGCGCGCATCCACCGCCAAGGGCTTAGGCGCTTATTTGCTTTGCAGGTGCGCGAACCGCTCAAGTACCTAAGCAAGCAACTGCCCGATTGGCGACAAACCAGTTTGCTTTTTGCTCCCGTGGCCGACGGTGATTTGCTGCTGCAACAGGTGCTCAACGTGGCGCTGGAGCGTGCCTTTTTGGCCGACCCCTTACCCAAAGACCAAGCCGGCTTTACGCAGCGCTTGGAGCAAGGGCGCAACCGCTTAACCCTGATTGCCCAAGAAGTGGCCCGACAAGCCGGTGCCATATTGCGCGATTGGGCGGCGGCGCAGCGCAAATTAAAAGATGCCAAACCACCCGACGCCGTGGCCAAAGACATTGCCCAGCAGCTGCAGCGACTGATGCACAAACAGCTCTTTGCTGAGCTGCCCTACGCGCAGTGGGTGCATTTGCCACGTTATTTTCAAGCGGTGGTGATGCGGCTGGACAAACGCGGTGCCGACCCCGCCCGCGACACGCAACGCATGGCAGAGGTACACGCGTTGGAGAGTCGGTTTTGGCGGCTGGTGGGCCAGCGCCAAGGGCACATGGACGACGCCATGGCCCAATACCGCTGGTTGCTGGAAGAGCTGCGCGTCAGCCTGTTTGCACAGGGCTTGCGCACCCCTACCCCGGTTAGCGTCAAGCGCCTTGAAAAAGCCTGGGCTACGCTGCAGCGTTAGGGCGGCGCCCGGTAATCACCGTCCAAGGAAACCGCCAATGCGGGTGAGCGGCGGGGTCTACCCCTTCGGCCTCGGCAAAGGGCAACACTTTCACATCCACCAAGCCCACCCGTTCCATGGCTTGCACCACATCGGTTTCAAACAAAGGCTTCATAAAGGGCTCGTTGTTGCGGTCGCTGTGGCCGTTGTAAATAAAGCGATCAAAGCCATCGCGAATCAACCAAAAATCCAAATGCACCACATGCCCACCGGGCGCACACAATCGCGCGCTTTCGGCCAGCGCTTGATGCAACTCAGGCGTTGGCAGCTCGTGCAGCAGCATGGTGGAGGTAACCAAGTTGGCGCTGGCATCGGGGAGGCCCGTGGCACAGGCATTGGCTTGCAACCAATGCACATGCTCGATGCCTTGCTCCGCCGCCTGCCACACCGCGGTTTTTAGGCAGGGGGCAGACAAATCGAGCGCCGTGATACTGGCTTGCGGCAGCGCGTGGGCAAAGGGCAGGGTGCTTTTACCAAAGCCACAAGCCAAATCAATCACGCGTGCCGGTGGCTGGGTGCATAGGCTGAGCGCCACATCGGTGAAGCGGGTGTGCAGGTCTTGATGCCGCGCGCCCAGCATGGGCGTGGTGGAGCGGGCGCCACGCTCATAAATTAAACCCGCCAAAGGATGGCTGGACAAGCCCTGCGGGTGCTGATGAATATCCACCGCTTGGTAATAGGCCGGCATGGGCAGCTTGGGGTTGAGCGTCAGGCGAGGCGGCGAGGCCGCCATGGCCTGGGCAACAGCCTGATCCACAGGCTGCAGCAGCGCTTGGTGCCGGGCCTCGTGGTAGGGGGCCAAACCATAAGCCCCGCTGTACTTCATTTTTTGCAAATGCCGCTCAAGCCAGGCAAAGGTTTGGTATGCCGTGGTGGGTTCAAGCGCATCGGCAACTTGCGTTGCATCGGCTTGCGGAGGCAAGCTGGCCTGGGCCATGGCACGCAGGGTGGGGTAGCGCTGGGTGGTCCAATGGCGTTTAACCGCCAGCAAAAACGCCTGCGCGGCGGCGAAGTCGGCTTCAGTCATGGGCGGTTGCTCCAAGTAGCGCGCGCAACTGGGCCGG
>RFXW01000151.1 GCA_009921245.1 Candidatus Fonsibacter lacus
GGTTTCAACCGGCCTCACTCGGGCCTCTTACTTTGCGCAGCGACACCGCCGCCATCGCCGCGGTTGCGCGTTGTACACTTATATAAGTAATTCATTATTTAAATAAGGCTACCTCATGACGGGCAATTTATGGCGCCTGGCCCTGGCACAGGGCGTGTTTTTAACCAACAACGTAACCTTTATTGGCATCAACGGCTTGGTGGGTTTGCAATTGGCGCCTTACGGGTGGATGGCCACCCTGCCCATCATGGGCTACGTGGTGGGCAGCGCGCTGAGCACCGGCTTGGTGGCACGCAGCCAGCGTGCCTGGGGGCGTCAGCGCAGCTTTCAGCTGGGGTTGGTGGTGGCCATCGTCTCCGCCCTCATGGCCGCCTTGGCCACCGTTTGGCAAAGTTTTGAGCTGTTGCTTTTGGCCACTGTGGTGGCGGGTTACTACAGCGCCAACGCCCAGCTCTATCGCTTTGCTGCAGCCGAGTTGGCGCAACCCGACAAAAAAGAAAAAGCGATCTCTTTGGTGCTCACGGGTGGCTTGGTGGGTGCGGTGTTTGGCCCCAACATGGCGGCTTACACACGCAACTGGTTGGATACCCCCTTTACCGGCGTTTACCTGGCGTTGGCGGCGGTGGGCGTGTTTGGCTTGGTGCTGATGCACTTTATTACCTTTACCCCCACACCACCCAAGGCCCCAGGCGACGCCGAGGCCAGACCGTTGTCGGTGATTGTGCGCCAGCCGGTGTTTGTGGTGTCGGCCATGGCTGGCGCCTTGGGCTACGGTGTCATGAACTTGCTCATGGCGGCCACGCCACTGGCCATGCAGGTTTGCAGTTTGCCGTTTGACGACATTGCGCTGGTGTTGGAGTGGCATGTCATTGGCATGTTCGCGCCCGGGTTGTTCACCGGGTATTTGATCAAGCGTTTTGGCGTTTATCGCATCATGGGGGTGGGGGTGGCGCTGAACGTGGCCTGTGTGGCGATTGCTTTAAGCGGGGTGGCGTTGTCGCAATTTGTGGTGTCGCTGTTTTTGCTGGGTGTGGGGTGGAACTTTTTGTTCACTGGCAGTACCACCTTGTCGCTGCAGGCCTACGCCCCGCAAGAGCGCGATCAGGCGCAAGCGGCGCTTAACTTTGCTGTGTTCGCGGTGATGGCGTTAACCTCTTTTGGCGCCGGGGCGCTGGTGACCACGCAGGGCTGGCAGTGGATCAACCTGGCGTCGCTGCTGCCCTTGATCATGGTGGCGGTGGGGCTGGTGTGGCTGGCCAAACGGCCCGTGACGCCAGCGGCTGCGGCTTAGCGCCGCACGCAAAACACCGCGGTGCTGGCCTGCGCATTGGGCCAGTGTCGCCGCACCCGGCCGTCGTGCAAACCAAAGCTGTCCACCACGTGCAGCCCGGTGCGCCGCACCAGCTGCACAAAATCGGCGTAGGTCGCCACGCGAATGTTGGGCGTGTTGTACCACTCGTAGGGCAGATGTCGGGTAACGGGCATGCGCCCACGCATCACCTGCCAGCGGTTGGGCCAGTGCGCAAAATTGGGAAAAGCCAACACACCCAAGCGCCCGACACGCACGGTTTCTTGCAACATCACTTCAGCGTTGCGCAGATTTTGTAAGGTGTCGATTTGCAACACCACGTCAAACGATTGGTCATCAAACATATGCAGCCCGGCGTCTAGGTTCAGCTGCAACACCGGCACACCGCGTTGCACGCAGGCTTGGACTTTGGTGTCGTCGATCTCCACACCGTAACCGGTGCAACCGCGCGCACGCATGAGGTGCGCCAATAAGGCCCCGTCGCCGCAGCCCAAATCCAACACATGCGCACCCTGCGGCACCAAGGCCGCAATTGCTTGGTGCGTGGCCATGTCGCTCATGCTTGCACCTGTTGGGTAAAGTAGTGGCGTACCAGCGCGTGGTAGCGGGCGTCGTCAAGCAAAAAAGCGTCGTGCCCGTGTGGGGCGTCAATTTCAGCGTAACTCACCTGCCGTCGGTTTTGCAGCAGCGCGCGCACCATGTCTTGGCTGCGCGCCGGGGCAAAGCGCCAATCGGTGCTGAAGCTCACCACCAAGAAATTGGCCTGCGCCGGCGCCAGCGCGCGCGCCAAGTCGCCGCCGTGCTCACGCGCAGGGTCAAAATAGTCCAGCGCCCGGGTGATCAGCAAATAGGTGTTGGCATCGAAATACTCGGCAAACTTATCCCCTTGGTAACGCAAGTAGCTTTCGATTTCAAACTCCACGTCGTGCGTGGTGTATCGATACAACTCGCGCGCCAAGGCCTCTGCGCCTTGCTGCGCCAATGGCCGCAGGCTGCGACCAAACTTGGTGTTCATCACGTCATCGCTGAGGTAGGTGATATGCCCAATCATGCGTGCAATACGCAAGCCCCGGCGCGGCAACACGCCGTGGCGACGGTAGTGGCCGTCATGAAAATCAGGGTCGGTCACGATGGCGCGCCGCGCCACTTCGTTAAAGGCAATGTTCTCGGCTGTTAAGTTGGGCGCACTGGCCACCACCACCGCATGACGCACCCGCTGCGGGTACTGCACCGCCCAGCTTAGCGCCTGCATGCCGCCCAAGCTGCCACCCATGACGGCGGCCAGTTGCTCAATGCCCAACGCATCGAGCAGCGCGGCTTGCGCCTGCACCCAGTCTTCTACCGTGACCACTGGAAAATCGGCGCCCCAGGGCTCACCGCTGGGGCCGGCGGTGGTCGGCCCGCTTGAGCCAAAACACGAGCCCAAATTGTTGACCCCAATCACAAAAAAACGATCGGTGTCCACAGGCTTGCCCGGACCCACCATGTTGTCCCACCAGCCCTGGCTGCGCGGCGTGGGCGCGCCGTGGGCGTCGGCGTAGCAACCGGCAACGTGATGCGAGGCGTTCAGGGCGTGACAAATCAACACCGCGTTGTCGCGTGCCGCGTTGAGCGTGCCGTAGGTTTCATACGCAAGCGTGTATTCGGGCAACACCGCCCCACTGCGCAGCGCCAAAGGCTGTGCCATATGCATGCTGCGGGGGGTTGCGATCCAGCTCATGGCGTCAGTTTAATGGGTGCGTATCGGGCAGGGCGGCTGCACAGACGGCCCCATTTGTGGCAAGAATGCTGCAGTTCGGGCCGATTTATCCGACCCACCCACCCCAAAAGCCCCCTTTTTAGGGGGTTTGAAGCGGATAATGCAGCCACGGGTAGCCGATCATCGGTTACGCGGGTGGTGATTGGATGAGGTTCCTCGTTTCCTGCGCGCGTCGCATGGTTGGTGTCTGCTGAACTCCTGTCGCTGTGAACAATGTGTTTTTAGGAGTCCCCAACCATGGGAAACAAACTGTACGTGGGCAATCTGCCCTATTCCGTGCGCGACGATGATTTGCATCAAGCTTTTTCGGCCTTTGGCGCCGTATCCAGCGCCAAGGTCATGATGGAGCG
>RFXW01000152.1 GCA_009921245.1 Candidatus Fonsibacter lacus
CCTGTGGCGCGCCACAGGCCGCGACGCTGGCAGCCAGCTGCGCGGTAAGCACCGCCGAGCACTGGGCCAGCGCGGCACGGGCGCTGCAACATACGGCGATTGCCACGGTTTGGGTGGGTGGGGCCAAGCCATTGACGCGGCCCATGGTGCAACTGCGCAGTGGCCCCGAGCAGCCGGCGCAATTTGTGTTTGACGCCGCCGCCTTGCGCGGCCAAGCTGGTGAACTGGCGGCGGTGGTGAGCCACAGCACCCTGCCCAACCAAGAACTGGCCGACTTGGTCACGCAGCAACTGCGTGACCAGCTTGGCATGCCCGACCTGGTGCACCAGCAAACGGTGCAAGAAAAACGTGCCACCTTTGCTTGCACCCCGCAAGCGGTGCGACCACCCGGCGTGATTTGGAACACGCTGTGGGCGGCGGGCGACTACGTGGCTGGCCCTTACCCAGCCACACTTGAGGGCGCGGTGCGCAGCGCCCACATGCTGCCCTTTTAGGCTGCGGCTTCCTCGGCCGCGGGCGGCACAATGGCGGCAATGATGTCGGATTGCGTGATCACCCCGCGATGCCGGCCCCTGCCATCAACCACGTTGGCGGCGTCCAAGCCTTCGGCGCTCAACAGTCGAGCAGCCTCTTCGATCACCAAGCTTTGCTCCACCTGCGGCCCCTCAACCGGCGCGCCTGGTTGCATCAGCGTGCGGCAGCGAATCACGCGTCCTCGGTTGACATCGCGCACAAAAGACGCAATGTAGTCGTCCGCTGGGCGCAGCACAATGCTTTGCCCCGAGCCCTGCTGCACCACCTCACCGTCACGCAAAATGGCAATGCTGTCGCCCAAACGCAGCGCCTCATCCAAGTCGTGGGTAATGAACACAATGGTTTTGCCAATCTCACTTTGCAAGTCGGTGAGCACCGACTGCATGTCGCTGCGAATCAATGGATCAAGCGCCGAAAACGCCTCGTCCATCAGCAGCACCGGCGCGTCGTTGGTGAGCGCCCGCGCCAAGCCCACACGCTGCTGCATGCCGCCAGACAACTGGTTGGGGTAGTTGTCCTCGTAGCCGGCCAAACCGACGCGGTCAATCCAACGCGCGGCCTCATCGCGCCGAGTTTTGCGCCCCACGCCTTTGATTTCTAGGCCGAACTGCACGTTCTCCATGACCGTGTAGTGCGGAAACAAAGCAAAACGCTGAAACACCATGGCGGTGGATTGACGCCTGAACTCTCTGAGCGGCGTGGCGCCCAGTTCCATGATGTTCACGTCGCCCACCCACACCTCGCCCTCGGTGGGGTCAATCAGGCGGTTGACGTGGCGAATTAAGGTACTTTTGCCCGAGCCCGACAAGCCCATGACCACCTGAATCGCGCCAGGCTTCATGTCTAAGTTGATTTGCCGCAAGCCCAGCACGTGGCCGTGGTTGTCGCGCAGTTCGTCTTTGGATATACCGTCGTGCACCAACGGCATCACCGATTGCGGGTTGGGCCCAAAAACCTTGTACAGGTTTTTGATGCTGACACCCACGGTGTTTTCAGCCGCCTCGCTGGCGGCTGGAGCGGTTACGGCATCAACCATGGACAACCTCCAAGTGGCGTTGCAGTCGCTTGCCGTATGCTTGCGAGATGCGGTCAAAAATAATGGCAATACCCACGATGGCCAGGCCGTTGAATACCCCCAACGTGAAGTACTGGTTGGAGATGGCCTTGAGCACCGGCTGGCCCAAACCCTGCACCCCAATCATGGAGGCAATCACCACCATGGACAGCGCCAGCATGATGGTTTGGTTGACGCCGCCCATGATGGTGGGCAACGACAACGGAAACTGCACCTTAAACAGTTTTTGCCAGTACGACGAGCCAAACGCGTCAGCGGCCTCCAGCATATCGGCCGGCACCAGCCGAATCCCCAAGTTGGTGAACCGAATCACCGGCGGGATAGAAAAAATCACCACGGCAATCAGCCCGGGCGCCTTGCCAATGCCCAGCAGCATCACCACAGGAATCAGGTACACAAAGCTGGGCATGGTTTGCATCACGTCCAAAATGGGCGACACCGTGCGCTGCACCGGGTCGTAGCGGCTCATAAGCACCCCAAGCGGCAGCCCCAGCATGAGCGACACCAACGTGGACACGAACACCATGGAGATGGTCTTCATGGTGTCTTCCCACATGCCAAACACACCAATCAGCACCAGCGTGACCACCGACCCCACCACAATCCGCCAACTGCGGGTGGCAAACCACGCAACCAGCGCCAGCACCAACAGCACCAGCGGCCAAGGCGAATCGGTTAAGAGGTGCTCACACCAAATCAAAAAGTCGCGCAATGGATTAAAAACCGCTTCCCAAAACTCGCCGTAGTCTCGGGTGAATTGACGAAAACCCAAATCAATGCCCTTCTTTATCTCTCGAAGGACACCGCGTGATAACGCTGGAAATTCTTCTAGCCAGTCCATTGACATGCACTCCTGAAAACAAAACGCCCGCGCCAACCGGCGCAGGCGTTAGACCCCCGCAGCCGCGGGGGTCACAAGGCAATTAAAGAGCTGCCTTGATCTTCTTGGCAGCAGCAGGGCTGACCCACTTTTCCCAAACCTGAGGGTAGGTTTTAAGGAAGTGAATCGCGCCGTCTTCACCGGTAGCTTGATTGTCCGTCATCCAAGCCATGAGTTGACCCACGGTTTGGTTGTCCCAACCACGGGTGGCCAAGTAGTTGTAGGCGTCACCGCCGGCTTTCTTGAACCGATCGGTGACCACTGTGTAAACCTCGGACACTGCCCAGTCGTTTTTCTTGGGGTTAGCACAGTCGGCCTTGGCGTTACAAGCATTCCAATCGGCCTTGTTGTGCGGCACACCCGCGTCCAGCTTGACCATCTCGTACTTGCCCAAGATTGAGGTCGGGGCCCAGTAGTAGCCCAACCAGCCTTGCTTGCGCGCAAAGGCCTTGGCAATGGAGCCGTCTAGGCCAGCCGCCGAGCCGGTGTCGATCAACACAAAGCCCTTGTCCTCGGCACCCCATGCTTTAAAGGCATTGCCGGTGCTGAGCTGGCAATTCCAACCCGACGGGCAGTTGTGCACACCGCCCTTGCCTTTGGCTTCAGCCGCAGGGAACAGGTCGGGGCGCTTGAGTGCGTCGTCAATGGTCTTGATGCCGGGGTTGGCGTCGGCGATGTACTTGGGAATCCACCAGCCTTCAACACCACCGTCGGGCAACGATTTGGCGGCATAGTGCAAACGGCCTTCTTTGACCGCTGCATCCAGCGGTTCACGCACCGAGTTAATCCAAGCCTCGGGCGCCACGTCGGGCTCACCCTTCTCCATCATGGAGGTCAAGGTTGGCATGGTGTCGCCTGGGACAATTTCCACTTTGCAGCCATAGCCCTCTTC
>RFXW01000153.1 GCA_009921245.1 Candidatus Fonsibacter lacus
TACATTCCGCCCGGCTTTGCATGGTTTGTTCAGGCCATGCGTATGCCCTTGGCTGGCTTTGTTGCGGGTGACCCGCTGCCGCCGCCTTGGCAATGGCAGGGCCTGCGTTGGGCGATACAAATTTGCTACGAGGATTTGTTTGCTTTGTCGTTGGCGCAACGCCAGTGGCACGAGCCGGCGCAGGTGTGGGTGAACGCCAGCAACTTGGCGTGGTTTGGTAACGGCATTGCGCTGCCTCAGCATCTGAACATGGCGCGCTGGCGGTCGTTGGAACTGGGGCGTTGGACGGTGCGCGCCACCAACACCGGGGCAACGGCGGTCATCGACCACCGCGGTCAGGTGCGGGCGCAGTTGCCCCATGGCGTCGCCGGTAGGCTGACCTACCAGGTGCCAGGGCGGGACGGTGTGACCCCTTTTGTACGTTGGGCGGGAGCATGGGGCCAGTGGCTGTGGTGGATGGCGCCGGTCTTGATCTTGGTGGTTTTAATTGGAACCAGGCAACGCCGGTAAAATCAAAGGCTTGTCTTTGCGCTGGCCTTGCAGCCGGTCCACCATAGGCCAACATGACCGCACCCACTTTTCAGGAAATTTTGCTTCGCCTGCAGCGCCACTGGGCCGACCAAGGCTGCGCGTTGCTGCAACCGTACGACATGGAAATGGGTGCGGGCACCAGCCACACCGCCACGTTTTTGCGGGCCATTGGTCCTGAGCCTTGGCGTGCGGCCTACGTGCAGCCCAGTCGCCGCCCCAAAGACGGACGCTACGGCGACAACCCGAACCGATTGCAGCACTATTACCAGTACCAGGTGGTGCTTAAGCCCGCGCCCGAAAATATCCTAGACCTTTACCTTGATAGCCTGCGCGCGTTGGGTCTGGATTTGCAACGCAACGACGTACGGTTTGTTGAAGACGACTGGGAAAATCCCACCCTTGGCGCATGGGGCCTGGGCTGGGAGGTGTGGCTCAACGGCATGGAAGTGACGCAGTTCACCTACTTTCAACAAGTGGGTGGACTCGATTGCCGGCCGGCCACCGGCGAGATCACCTATGGCCTGGAGCGGCTGGCTATGTACCTACAAGGTGTCGAAAATGTATACGACTTGGTATGGACGCCAGGCCTAACCTACGGCGACGTGTACTTGCAAAACGAGCAAGAGCAGTCGGCTTACAACTTTGAGCACAGCGACACCGCGTTTTTGTTTGATGCCTTTGGTGCCCACGAGCGCCAAGCTCAGGCCTTGGTGCAAGCCGAGTTGGCGTTGCCTGCTTACGAGCAGGTGCTAAAAGCGGCGCACACCTTTAACTTGCTGGATGCACGGGGCGCGATCTCGGTCACCGAACGCGCCGCCTACATCGGGCGCATCCGTGCGTTGGCGCGGGCGGTGGCCCAAAGCTATTACCACAGCCGGCAACGTTTAGGCTTTCCGTTGGCGCCGCGCGAGTGGGTGGCTGAGCTTGAGGGCAGCGTGTCATGAGTGAGACCGCCACCCAATCGCTGTTGGTGGAATTGCTGGTAGAAGAGCTGCCACCCAAATCGCTGCGCCGTTTGGCGCAGGCGTGGAGCGATGGCATCGCGCACGCGCTGCGGCAACAGCAGCTCCTTACCCCTCAGACCCAAGTCACGCCCTACGCCACACCCCGGCGCTTGGCGGTGCACCTGAGCCACGTGTGTGGTCAGGCCCCGCGCCAGCAGCAGGTGGTAAAACTGATGCCAGTTAAGGTGGGCTTGAATGACCAAGGCGAACCCACGGCGGCGTTGCAAAAAAAATTGCAGGCCGTGGGCGCCCCGGGTCTGAACGTGGACGCGTTGCAACGCGTCATGGATGGTAAGGCCGAGTCGTTGCAATTGGTGCGTGAGGTACAGGGCGCCACGCTGGTGCAAGGCCTGCAGGCGGCGCTGGATGAAACCCTGACCAAGCTGCCGATTGCCAAGGTCATGACGTACCAGCTGCACCATCGGTGTGCGCTGCCAGGGTTCAGCAATGTACGCTTTGTGCGGCCTGCGCATGGTTTGATGGCGCTGCACGGTGCAGAGGTGGTGCCGGTTCAGGCGCTGGGCCTGGAGGCCGGGCGCAGCACCCAGGGGCATCGGTTTGAGGCAGCGCAGCAAACCCTTGAGCTGCACCATGCGGATGACTACGACCCGTTGTTGACCGCACAAGGCGCGGTGATTGCCAGCTTTGATCGCCGCCGTGCGTTGATTGAGAAGCAACTGCAAGCTGCGGCCGAGCAAGCGGGTTTGCAGGTGCCGCCTGATGACGCGTTGCTAGACGAGGTCACCGCGCTGGTGGAACGTCCGAATGTGTTGACCTGCAGCTTTGATGAGGCGTTTTTGGAGGTGCCATCGGCGTGTTTGGTGCTGACCATGAAGGCGAATCAAAAATACTTTCCGCTGGTGCATGCCAACGGCGCGTTGAGTCATCGGTTTTTGGTGGTGAGTAACCTTTCACCCAGCGACGCCTCGGCGATTGTGCAAGGCAACGAACGGGTGATACGGCCGCGTTTGGCGGACGCCAAATTCTTTTATGACCAAGACCGCAAACAGCCACTGGTTAGCCGTTTGCCGCGTTTGGAGCAGGTGGTGTATCACAACCGCCTAGGCAGCCAGGCGCAGCGCAGCGCGCGTGTACACGCCATGGCTTGTGCCATTGCCCAGCTTATGCAACCTGTGGTGGCGCAAGACGACGTGAGTTGGGCCGCGCGTTTGGCCAAGGCTGACTTGGTAACCGACATGGTGGCTGAATTTCCAGAGCTTCAGGGGGTGATGGGGGCACGCTACGCGGCCCACGACGGCCACGGCGAAGCGGTAACCCAAGCCATTGAAGACCACTATCGACCGCGTTTTGCGGGCGATGACCTGCCCCGCGGGCAAGTGGGTGTGGTGTTGGCGTTGGCCGACAAAATGGAAACGTTGGTGGGTATGTTTGGTATTGGCAACGTGCCCACGGGAGACAAAGACCCCTTTGCCTTGCGCCGTCATGCGCTGGGGGTGTTGCGACTCATCATGGAGCGGGCGCAGACGTTGCAATGGACTGAGCTGTTGGCGATCGCGGTTGCCGCGTTTGAGGCTGAACAACTGAGCCACGATTTGAACCCGTTGACCGACTTTGTTTACGAGCGACTCGCTGGCAGTTTGCGCGAGCAGGGCTGGACCACGCCCGAGGTGGATGCGGTGTTGGCGCCTCGACCCACACGCTTGGCCGAGGTGCCACAGCGCTTGCAAGCGGTACGAGACTTTGCGCAAATGGCGGCGGGCGAGGCCTTAGCCGCGGCCAACAAGCGCATTGGTAACGTGCTGCGCAAGGCTGACGACAGCGGCGGCGCCGAGGTCGATCCGGCCTTGATGCATGAGGCGGCTGAGCACGCGCTTTACCAAG
>RFXW01000154.1 GCA_009921245.1 Candidatus Fonsibacter lacus
ACCTCTGTCCGGAGTAATATGGCCAGACCCAAAACTTATAAAGTCAGCGTTGCGCATCGCGCCGTGTTACCCGTTGCATCCGCCACGGTGTGGGGCTGTATACGAGACTTCAACGCCATGCCCAGCTGGAATCCGAGCGTGGTGAGGTCCCACATCGAGGGCGGTCCTGCCGATCGAATTGGCTGTTTTAGGGTGCTGGATTTTGCTGCGGGCGGCATATGGACGCACCAACTCACCGGCCTATCCGATGAAGACATGGTGCTGCAGTATCGAATCGTTGACGATCCACAGGCAAACACGGGCTTCATTCATGCCTATCGGGCCAAGATGCAGGTGAAACAACTTAAACCCATCACGCAGAGCGGCTGCGAGTTGATATGGAAAGCCTGGTTTCAATCCGACGATCCGGAGGCGGCGAAAGCGCGTGCCACTCAAGTTTTTGAGGCAGGCTTTCAGGGCATACGCACACTCTTGCATCCGCCCGTCCTATGATGCCACCTCACACGCAACGTAGCGGTGAGCTTGGGCGTAATGTGCTTTGTTACCAGGAGGCTACACCATGATGGATTCCACCCGTTTTAAGGATCGCGTTTTTCTGATCTCTGGTGCCGCCCGTGGCATTGGCCGCGCCCTCGCCACGCGGGTTGTTGCCGAAGGTGGCTCAGGCATGAGGTGGGCAAGGCACTAGCAACCGAGTTGGGGCCGAATGCCCAGTATCAACCACTGGACGTAACCCAAGAAAGCGATTGGCTTGAGGCAGTGGTCCATGCGGAGCGCCTGGGGCCTTTGTCCGGCCTGGTAAACAACGCCGGCATCTATTTCCCCAAGACCATGCTGGCGCCAGACAGTGTCAACGACTTCGCCAACCATGTAGCGGTGAATCAAACCGGCGTTTTCTTGGGCATGCGCAGCGTGGTACCAGCCTTTGAGCGCAGCGGCGAGGGTTCGATTGTGAATATGTCGTCTACCGTGGGCCTACGCAGTGCGCCCAATGCTTTTGCGTACACCGCAACCAAATGGGCGGTGCGGGGCATGACCAAAGCTGCCGCCCTGGAACTGGCCGACAGGAACATTCGGGTGAATTCGGTTCACCCCGGCCCGATTGACACCGACTTAATCAAAATTCGCGGTGAGGCGCACAATCAGGCGCGCGCCGCTCAAATACCCATGCAACGCATGGGAACCGCTCAGGAGGTGGCCAATTTGGTGTGCTTTTTGTTAAGCGACGAAAGCCGCTACATGACAGGCTCAGAACTGGCCATAGACGGCGGCGCGGCCATGTAACCCACCCATCATCCACCGCTTGAGGGTGTATCGTTGGCCATATGCTGGGCAGCGATGTACCCAAAAGTAACCGCAGGTCCAAGCGTGATACCGCCGCCAGGGTAGTTACCACCCATGATCGAGGCCGCATCGTTACCAGCAGCGTACAGGCCTGGAATCGGTTGATCGTTAACATCAAGAACCTGAGCATGTTGGTTGGTACGCAAGCCAGCAAACGTTCCCAAGTCGCCCACGTACACACGCACCGCATAAAACGGCGCTTGAGCAAGCGGCGCCACGCAGGGGTTGGGGCCATGGGTGGGGTCGCCCAGTGAACGGTTGTATGCGGTGGAGCCCTTACCAAATTCTGGGTCACGGCCTTGCGCCGCGTGTTGGTTAAAGGCGGCCACGGTTTGCTCAAACTGCTCGGCGTTGGCGCCAATTTGCTGGGCAAGGTCGCACAGTGTTTGCCCTTGAATCAAATAACCTTGCTGAATCAGCCGTTTGTAAGGAACGGGCGAGGGTTTGGCATAACCCAGACCGTAGCGACGAAAAGCTTTGTGGTCGGCCACAAACCACGCCGCAAGCTCGGCCTCCTCACCGCCTTCTTCTTGGCAGCGTTTGACCATGGCTTGACAAAAGTCGTGATAACTCTGTGCTTCATTAACAAACCGCCGCCCTGACCTGGTGATGGCTATCACACCGGGTTTGGATCGGTCCACAAAGTGAGGAAAGGTACCCAAGGTACCGTCGCCACGCGGCGGACGTGAAATAGGCACCCACGCCGCGGCGTGCGGCAGTGTGGTTTGTACGGTAGCGCCCACGCCTTCACCCAAGCGCAGCCCATCGCCTGTATTGCCGGGCGGCGCGGGCGAGACGTGCTCGTATCCCGACGGCGCGTGCGGCATAAGCTGCTTGCGCCGCACGGGGTCCTGCGCAAAGCCACCCGCGGCAAGCACCACACCACGCCGGGCTGTGATGTGCAACGGCCCGTCTGGGCGGTTCACAATGGCGCCGGTGACCACACCTTGGGCGTTGCGCACCAACTCATTAACCGCATGGCGCGGCCATGCAACAGCACGTCGCGGGCAAACCGTACCACCAAGCCCACCACAAAAAAAGCCGAAAGCGGTGAACGGGTGATATTGAAAAAATGCAGCAACTCTTTGCCTGAGCCAATCATCATGCCAAGCATGGTGATCTCCCACAGCGGAGGGCGCAATCGCTTGATTTCTTTGCCCAGCGCTCGCCCATCAAACGGGCGCGCCACGATCGAGCGGCCCGCATCCATACCACCTGGCGCCGTGGGATGATAGTCCGCAAACGTAGGGCCAAAATCGAATGTAAGGGCGGTGTGATTTTCAAAAAACTCCACCGCCTTGGGACCAGCGTCTAAAAAAGCCGCCACTCGAGCGGCGTCGAAATGCTCACCCGCCTCGTGCCTTAAGTACGCAGTGGCCAGTTCCACGCTATCTTGAATACCGGCGCGCTTGGCCGGTCCGTTATTGGGAATCCACAACCATCCTCCAGAACGCGCTGTGGTACCCCCAAACACTGGCTCTTTTTCTGCGACCACCACCTGCAGGTTACGGTGCGCTGCAGCCACTGCCGTGGCCAAGCCGCCCGCCCCCGAACCTACCACCAGTACGTCAACCTCTTGGCGATTCACACTTGCTCCCGATTCATTGGCGCGTCTTTGCGATAGGGCACAGTATCTGCCATGGCGTATCAAATAGCCCTAGGGTTTTGCCGGGGGACTAATACAGCGGCAGGTGGGCCCCGCCTTTCTGCGCCAGGTGTGGCAGCACCAACCAACCTGTTGCGCCTAAACTAAACCTTGTCATGCCGCTCTCAAGCCCCCTGCTCTACACCTACCGCCGCTGCCCCTATGCCATGCGAGCGCGCATGGCGCTGTTGATGGCAGGGGTTTCGTTTGACGCCTATGAAATTGTTTTGCGGGACAAACCACTGGCAATGTTGTCTGCCTCACCCAAGGGAACGGTACCCGTGCTGGTGCTACCCGATGGCCGCGTTCTGGAACAGAGCTGGGACATCGTGGCGTGGGCTTTGTCGCACGAAGGCGCAGATGCTCAGGCA
>RFXW01000155.1 GCA_009921245.1 Candidatus Fonsibacter lacus
TGACGTGCCAAGCCACCGCCGACACCAGGCCAAGCGCGGCGATCCATAGCGAGAGATGAGGCGGCAAAAACATGGTGAACGCGTGGAGGTTGTGTTGTTGTGCGTGCACGCGCCAACGTGACTAGGGTGGCCCTTGCCAGTTGGAGCACAGAAAAAATTCAAAACTTGCCAGGTTTTGCTCGGCGCGCTGCACCGTTTGCTGGCCCAGCGGCGTGCAGGCGGCAAAGCCATTGGCGCCCACAGGCAAGGGGTAGGGCTTAAGCGACCAGTTCACCACCACCAGCGTGTCGCCGCGTTGCGGTTTGCCAAACCAGCGGTCAAACTGCGAAGGCTTGCCACGCAGCACCTGCACCGGCATGGGGCGGGCGTACCACGCCACACGGCTGGCCAGTGTCCAGTTCAGCGCTCCCAGGGCGCGCGCGTTGTGTTGCTGCGCCAGCGCCACGGCGGTTTGGGCTGCGTCTTGCCAGCCATACAAATCGGCAAATAAGTTAAACACCTTGGGGCCATCGCTGGGCGCTTGCTTGGGGCTTGACCATCCACCCACCAGCATCAAGCCCGCCAGTGCCAAGCACAGCGTCGCCTGCAGTCCCAGCAGGGCGCGCACCAGCCAGGCTCGGCGTTGCCAGCACACCACCAAGCCCACGGCCGCCACCGGCAGCATGGCCATCACGGTGGGCGCGGGCCAATGGGGCAGGGTGCTGCCGCGGCCACTGCTGATCAACCACAGCGCCCACCCCGGCCAAATAAACGCGCCCAGCCACGCCCAGTTGGGTCGCTCTGTGCTGTGCAGCGCACCGCGGCTGCACCACGTGCCCCAAGCCACGGCAGGACCAAACACCAGCAGCACGGCAAGGGCAAACACCAGCACCCGACCAACGGCCCAGGGCTTGGCGCCGGCGGCGTGATGAAGCTGATAGGCCAACGACGCCCAATCGTTGACGGCATTCCAAATAAACACCGGGCTTACCAGCACCGCCGCCAAACCCACCGCCAGCCACAAGCCCGGCATGCTAAACAAACGCCAGCCGTGGCGCCGCCACAGCACCCAAGCCGCGCCAATGGCCAGCAAAATGGCGGTGTATTTGGCCAAGCCGGCCAGGCCCAAACACAAGCCAAGCCACGCCCAGTCGGCCCAAGTGGCCTCGCGCTCGGGCTGCGTCAGCCGCCAACAGGCGTGCATCACCCCCAGTGTCAGTGGCAGCAGCAGCACATCGGGCACCAACGCCAGGCCCAGCAAATGCAGCATGGGGCTGGTGCTCCATAACGCCAAGGCGGCCACGCCAGCGCCACCGCCGTACCATTGCGCGCTTAGCTGAACAAGTGCCCAACCCGACACAAACCACAGCGTCAGCGGCACCAAGCGCATCAGCCAATCGGCCCCACCCAGTGCCACCCAGGGCGCTTGTATCCAACCCACCAGCGGTGGGTGGTCGTAGTAGCTCCAGTCCAGGTGGGCGCCGTACAGCGCGTAGTGCGCCTCGTCGGCAGAGAGCTGAAACTGTCCGGCCATGACGGCGTGCAAGACCGTGATCAACACCAGTGTTGGCCACGTCCCGCGTGGCAGGGTTGCCAAAGGGGTCACACCCGGCCTCGGCCCGACCACACCAGCATAGAGGTGACGCTGTAATTCCAAAACAGCCCCACCACAATACCGGCCAGCCCCGAGCCAAACCAATTGCCCCAGTCGGCGTATAAATAACTGGCCACACCCACGTTGGCGCTTGCGCCCAAGGCGCACGCCGCCATGAACTTAAGCAAGCCCGGCAGCAGCGCCCAACCGGTGAGCTTTTTGTCTTGGTAAGTCAGGGTGTTGTTGACAAAAAAGTTAAACATCATCGACACCACCACCGCGCTGGTTTGGGCTACCGTAAAAGCCGCTCCAAAGCCCATCAGCAAGGTGCTGAGTATGGCCAGGTGCACCCCTACCCCAAGCCCGCCAACGGCAGCAAACGACACCAGTCGCGTGGGAATGAAACGGCCAATGGTTTTGTCCACCAGCAGCAGCAAAAACTCGTAGATCACCCGTTCGTCGAGTTTGCTTTGGCCGGCTTGACGCTGACGAAATTCAAACGGCACCTCGTGGATGCGCAGCGGCGTTGGCGCCGAGGCCACGATATCGAGCAAGATCTTAAAGCCCATGCCCGATAGGCGGTGCACCACCTGCTGCAACACGTCGCGCTTGAGCATAAAAAACCCACTCATGGGATCGTGCAGCGGCGCGCGCAAGACGCGCTGTGCCAAGGTGGTGGCGACCCGGCTGGTACGCACACGGTCGGTGGACCACGCACCGGTGCTGCCGCCCTCGGTGTAGCGTGAGCCCACCGCCAAATCGTAGCCGTCGTCGCGTAAGGCCTTAAGCATCAGGGGCAGGCGGGTTTCGTCGTGCTGCAGGTCACCGTCCATCACTGCCACGTAGGGCGCGGCGGTTGACAACATGCCCTCAATGCAGGCCGTGGCCAAGCCGCGTCGGCCCACACGGCGCAGGCAGCGCACACGCGGGTTGACCCGGCTCAGTTGCCAGGCGTGGTCAAACGTTTGATCCGGCGAATCGTCGTCCACAAACACCACTTCCCATGCCACGCCCGACAACGCACGTTCAAGTTGCTGCACCAACGCGGTTACATTGGCCGATTCGTTAAAGGTTGGCACCACCACGCACAGCTCGGGCGCGCGCCAAGCTTGGTTGGGGGAAGAGGGCGGTGGTGCCGTGGCATTCATGGGGTTGCAGCGGATTGTTAGGATAATGGGGAGGGTCAGCCCCAAGTGGCACACGGCCTACGCCCATTATTAAGCAATTCCCCATGCCACCCTCCACCGCTTTGCCCTTGGTTGTCGACGCCGACGGCACGTTGCTGCGCGGCGATATGCTGCACGAGGCGCTGCGTTGCTGCCTGCTGCAGCCCAAGCGCTGGTTGCCGGCCTTGGCGGCGGCATGGCGCGGGCGCTTGGCGCTGAAGCAACACCTGGCCAGTTGGGTCGTCTTTGAGCCGGGCATGTTGGTGCCGCGTGCAGAGGTCATTGAATACATACGGGCGCAGCGCGCAGCAGGCGTGCGTGTGGTGCTGGCCAGCGCCAGCCCACTGCCTTGGGTGCAGGCACTGGCCGACCAGTTGGGGTTGTTCGACGAGGTGTTGGCCTCCACGCCAGCCGTTAATTTAAAAGGCGCCAACAAGCAAGCGGCTTTGCAAGGTCGCTTTGGCGCGCAAGGCTTTGACTACATGGGCAACAGCGCCGCCGACTTCCAGCGTTTCATCGCCGAAGACCTCA
>RFXW01000156.1 GCA_009921245.1 Candidatus Fonsibacter lacus
TGTTATGGGTTCTTGTTTGGCAATCTCACCGCCTTGGCGTTGCAACCACTTGGGCAACAAGCTGGGGTCGGCGCTGCCATGCTGTCCACGCTGAGCAATTGGATTGCCACTGCCTTGGGTGCTTGGATTGGCTACTCACTTTTGGGAAGCATTGATGCGCTGGTGCTTGGTCAAGGGCTGTGCTCGCTCGCGGCGCTGGCCATCATTGGGTTCGCGCGGACGCGTGCCAAAGAGCATGGCAAGGCCGACCGCGGCAAGCGCACCGGCTGAGGGGCTTAACGCGTATGACCGCTTCCGGATTTGCCAGACTTCTGCTGTTATCCGCCATATGGGGCGGCTCTTTTTTATTCATTCGAATCACAGCGGTTGATATCAGCCCAGCGTGGTTGATTCTCATGCGGGTTGGCCTGGCGGCTGGGTTTTTAGCGGCCGCCGCTGTATTGCTGCGTAAACCGTTGCCAGTCGCGGGGCAAGGTCGGCACTATCTGTTTCTTGGGTTGTTTGGCGCGGCGCTGCCGTTTTTGCTGTTTGCGTTTGCGGCACAAACGTTAACCGCGTCGATGCTTTCGATACTCAATGCCACGGCTCCCATGTGGGCGGCTTTGCTGGCTGCCGTTTGGGCGCGGGTTTACACCACACCCATCAAGTGGCTGGGGATGGGTGTGGGTTTGTGCGGGGTGGCCTGGCTTGCGGGTGTCGATGCGATCGACTGGGCCGCCGGTTATGGTTGGGCCATGTTGGCTGGCCTGCTGGCGCCCATCAGTTACGGCGTGGCCACCCATTACCTTAGCCGGACTCCAGGCCAGTCGGCCTTTGCCAATGCGCACGGCAGCATGTGGGCGGCTGCCTTGTTGCTGTTGCCACTGGCTGCGGTATCGCCCATGCCTAGCGCGTTGCCATGGATGCCCACCGGCTTGTCGGTGGTGGCACTGGGTGTGCTGTGCAGTGGCGTGGCGTACCTGATCTACTTTGGGCTGATCACCGAATTCGGCGCCACGTCGGCCTTAACAGTCACGTTGCTCACCCCGATGTTCGGAACCTTGTGGGGTGTATGGATATTGAACGAGCCAGTGGGTTGGCGCACCGTCGTGGGCGGTGCACTGGTGTTGTTGGGCACCACCCTGACCGTGGGAAGGCCTGCAGGAACGGGGCGCCGCTTACGCCCGTAACGACGCAGCAACGTGACTCACTGCACCTTGCGTGTGGTGACTACGCTGGCGACCATGGACGCAGCCAAAACAGCGCCAACCGCCACCAGCGACCAACCGACCGGGATTTTGATCCAATCAACAATCAACATCTTGGTGCCAACAAACACCAAAATCACGCCCAGGCCGTACGTAAGCAAATGGAAGCGCTCTTTTAAATCGGCCAGCAGAAAGTACATGGCACGCAGCCCAAGAATCGCAAAGATATTGGACGTCATGACAATGAAGGGGTCTTGTGTGATGGCGAATATGGCCGGAATACTGTCCACCGCAAACACCACGTCGGTGATGCCGACCAAAATCATGACCGCAAACAAAGGGGTGTAGACCCGAGTCGCGTTGCGATCAATCCAAAACTTTTCTCCATCGAATTTGGTGGTGAGATTGATGTGCCGTCGCATCCAACGCAGCACCGGATTGTTTTCTAGATTGGCTTCACTTTGCGCAAACACCAGCATTTTGATACCTGTGATGAGCAAGAATGCACCGAATATGTACAAAACCCAGTGGAACTCTTGAATCAGCCAAGCACCAATCAAAATCATGACCGCGCGCAACACAATCGCGCCAATCACGCCCAAGATCAACACACGTTTTTGCAGCGCAGCGGGTATGGAGAAATAGGTAAACAACATCAAAAATACAAAAATGTTGTCGACCGCCAAAGATTTTTCAATCAAGTAGCCGGTAAAGAATTCAGCGGCCTTTTGATTCGCCAACGCTCGGGTGGTTTGCGTGTCTAGGTACCACCAAAGCAGGGCGTTGAACAGCAGCGCCAATGCCACCCACAGTGCCGACCACCGCAGCGCCTGACCCATGCTGACACGTGCCGCCCCATGTCGCTGCAACACCAGTAAATCCACCGCGCAGGCGGCGACCACGAACAGGGCAAAGCCAGCCCACATCCACCAATTGCCAATTGATTCCATGCATGTGCTCCGAGTCGTGACCAAGACCAACCCGAAGCGGGATGGCCAGCGATTCGAAGGTCTTGCCGCGGTCTGCGTTTACGCAAATCGCCCGTCGGGCCGGAGAGGCGATTAGGCGCTCTCGTATTGACGACCAGGACGCGGGGGGCTACTCCCCTTCTGCCGGAGCCGGAGTTTAACCGCATCCAGCCGGTTCGGTGAGTCCTAAGCCATAAAGCCCGTCATGGCCGTGTACAGAGGGATGCCTGCGATGATGTTGAGCGGAAACGTGATCCCCAGCGACATACTCATGTAAACGCCTGGCGCCACCTCAGGCAGCGAGTGTCGAAGTACGGCGGGCACCGCAATATAAGACGCACTTGCCCCATGGCGAGGCTGGCGTGAACCAACGGCGCAAGCAAGGCATAGACGATGGCCGTGAGCGAGCGATCTCTGAGGCTGGACATTTGCCGCGCGGCCATCAGACCCATGTCGAGCAAGAAAAACGCCAACATGCCTTTAAATAAATCAATGGAAAACGGTGCCATCAGCGTTTCGCCGGCGCTACCGCTGAAATACCCTACGGCCATTGAGCCCAAAAGCAGCAACTGGGCGCCGTCTGTAAAGGACTCATGCAACACCTTGCGCACAGGTGCCACCGCGTGCCCGGTGGCCGCGGCGGCGCGTGCGCGGTTGGCCAGCACGATGGCCAAGATGATGGCAGGCGATTCCATTAGCGCCATGGCCGCGGCCATGTGGCCACCGTAGGCGATTCCGTGGTGATCCAAAGACTGCGTGGCCGTGATAAACGTGACCGCGCTGACCGAGCCATACGTGGCGGCAACGGCTGCGGCGTCCAAGCGGGGTAAGAATCGCCGCAGCAACTGGTACCCGACAACGGGCACCACGACCGCCAAGGCAACGGCCAGGCCGAGTGTGGCCAGAATTTCTGCCGTAAAGCCGGAACGCTCCAAGGCGAACCCGCCCTTTAAGCCCAGTGCCATCAACAAATAAAGAGACAAAAACCGGGCGATGGGTGCTGGAATCTCCAAGTTTGAGCGCACCAATCCCGCAAACACACCGAAGACAAAAAACAATATGGCGGGGTCTAAAAACTTATCCAT
>RFXW01000157.1 GCA_009921245.1 Candidatus Fonsibacter lacus
GTTTTGCGACACCTGCTCAAAGCGCTCTTCTTGCGCCAGCTCTTCGTTAAGCACGGCATCTTTGGCGCGCGTGCGCAGCTCTTCCACCGTTTCTTCGTCAAAGCCTTCGATTTCAAGCATTTCCTGAATCGGCACGTACGCGACCTCTTCTAGGCTCGAAAAACCCTCGGCAATCAGGATATCGGCCATTTCTTCGTCGACATCCAATTTGGTCATGAACATGGTGCGCACCGACTGCGATTCTTGCGCTTGTTTTTGCTCGGATTCATCGGCGGTCATGATGTTGATACGCCAGCCCGTGAGTTCAGAGGCCAAACGCACGTTTTGACCGCCACGGCCAATCGCCATGGCCAGGTTTTCTTCGTCAACCACCACGTCCATGGTGCTTTGCTCTTCGTCCACCACAATCGACTGCACGTTGGCCGGCGCCAAAGCGCCAATCACAAATTCGGCCGGGTCTTCGCTCCACAGCACAATGTCCACGCGCTCGCCAGCCAACTCGTTGGTTACCGAGGTCACACGCGAGCCTCGCACCCCAACGCAGGTACCAATCGGGTCCACGCGCTTGTCGTGCGACAGCACCGCAATTTTGGCGCGGGAGCCGGCGTCACGCGCGCACGATTTGATTTCCAGCAAACCTTGCTCAATCTCGGGCACTTCTTGGCGAAACAACTCCACCATGAATTCAGGCGCAGCCCGCGACAACAAAATGGGCGCGCCGCGCAGCGTGGTATCAACCTCGGTGATCAGCCCGCGGATGCGGTCACCGGGGCGAAAGTTCTCTTTGCTGATCATGTCGGCGCGACGCAGCCTAGCCTCCACACGACCACTCTCCACAATGATGTCGCCCTTGTCCATGCGCTTAACCGCGCCCATCATGATTTTTTCGCCACGCGCCATGAATTCGTTGAGCAGCATCTCGCGCTCGGCTTCACGAATTTTTTGCAAGATCACTTGTTTGGCGGCCATGGCGCCAATGCGACCAAGTGGCACCGATTCGCTGGGCTTTTCTAGGTAGTCGCCCACTTCGATGTCGGCAATCTCTTCGCGCGCCTCGGTGAGCAGCTCTTCGGCCTCGGGGTTTTGCAAACCGGCCTCGTCGGGCACCACCAACCACCGGCGGTACGATTCGCTCTCGCCGGTGTCTTTGTCTATTGAGACACGAATGTCTGCACCCTCTGGGTACAGCTTTTTGGTGGCCGAGGCAAGCGCTGCCTCCACCGCCGCGAACACCACGTCGCGCTCCACATTTTTTTCGCGCGCGATGGCTTCTACCAACATCAACAGTTCGCGATTCATGCCTTTGCCCTTTCCTGCCTCGTCATTGATTGGCCGGGCCCTTTGCGTCCCCGACCTTTAAAGTCAAGTTCTGGCGACAAGCGCATTTCGCGCACATCGCTCCATTCAAATGCCAACACCTGCCACGGCAACTTGTCGGTGCGCTGGGTTGGCCGCCGCCCCGGCTGCGACGCCGCGGGCAAATCTTGCCAAGCCACCAACCACCCAGGCGCCTCGGCGTTGCGCTGCAAAATACCGCGAAAGCGTTTGCGCGCCGCGCCCACCCCCGCGCTGGCGGTGCCAATGGGCTGATGCAGCATCAGCGCCACCCACTCGCCCTCAAAGCGCTGGCAGTCGGCCTCGTCCCGCAGCAATCGGTCCACGCCTGGCGAGCCCACCTCGAGCCGTTGATAGTCCACGTTCTCAACATCCAACAGCCACTGCAGCTGTCGGGTAACAGCCTCGCAATCGTCCACGGTTACCAAGGCTGCTTCGGCTTCGGGTTGATACGGCCGGTCAATGGTGACGCGCAATAAACCGGCCGTGGCGCGTTGCACCTCAACCGTTTCAAATCCTAGCGCCGCCACCGCGTCTCGCACCGCCTCTTGCCAAGCCATCGGGCCACCGTTTCGTCTGTGTTGCCACCGCATTCGCTTGCATGAATGTGCAAGCCAATACGCGTTTCACCAAAAAAAAAGGGCGGTCTTGGCCAGCCCGCCCTGTTTTCTTGTGCTGCGCGCATTCTAACGCATACGCACTGGGGTTTCTACCCCCCGTTCAGGGCCGTTACCCTGTGGCTTTGGCTCCCAATGCCTCCAACCGTCGCGCAGCCACCTCGGCCGCCGGTGTCCCGGGGTAGGTTACCAACACCCGATTAAAACGGGCCTTGGCGCCCTCTAGGTCTTTGAGTTCAATCAAGCTGTTGGCCAGTGCCAACTCGGCCTCGGGTAGACGGGTATACGAGGGTGCGCTTTCAATGAGCTGCTCAAAGGTTTGCTTGGCCGCCTCAAAACGCTCGTTGGCGTACTGTGCGTTACCCAGCCAAAACAAGGCCGCCGAGCGATACCCCGTGTCGGGGTAAGTACTTAAAAAACTGCCCAACGCTGGCTCAACCTCGGCAAATTGACCTTCGCGCACTTGGTTGAGCACCGCTTCAAAAGCCGCTTTTTCTTCGGGCGCCGCAGCAAAAGTTTGTCCGTCAACCGTTACTTGCTGCGGTTCAAACTTGGCCATGCGCTGCTCCAACTGCTCGCGGTAGGCCGTTTGGCTGGTTTGCAACGCCTCGAGCTGTTTTTGCAGCAGTTGGTTGTCGCGAGCCAGTACCTCGTTGGCGCCCCTAAGCACCGCCAACTCATCTTGTATCCGTTGCAAACGCTCGGTTAACTGAAACAAACTGTCGTCGGTTAGCGCCTGGCTTTGCGCCTGTTTTATCTCGTCTTGGGCCTGCTCCAGGCGTGTCAGCGATTGCCTGAGATCAACAATGGCGTTGCGTGCCTGAACATCTTCAAACAGCTGCGCGTGCGCTGAACCGCCAAGCAGCCCAGCCGTGACCAGCACGGCCGAACCCACTTGGCGACAACCTGATAGACCCAATCGCATCATTAACGGTAGGTGATTTCAACCCGGCGGTTGGCTTCCCAGGCGCCTTCGTTGGAACCCAGCATGGCCGGCTTTTCCTCGCCAAAGCTAACCGACTCCATGGCATTGGCTTTGACCCCAAACACCAACATGGTCTTGGCGACCGACTCGGCACGACGCTGACCCAAGGCCACGTTGTACTCACGGCTGCCGCGCTCGTCGGTGTGGCCTTCAAGTACCACACGACGCTCTGGGTTGGCACGCAGATAACGGGCGTGCGCCAAGATCACTTCGCGCGATTCGGCCTTTACAGCAGCGCTGTCAAAGTCGAAGTACACAATGCGGCCAACGTTTT
>RFXW01000158.1 GCA_009921245.1 Candidatus Fonsibacter lacus
CGCACTTTTCCAGCCACACGCTGGGCAGCGCAGCGCCACGGCGTAACCACGGCGGTTGAGCATCACCAGCCCTTGCGCGCCACGGTTCACGGCTTGGTGCAGCTGCGCCAGCACCTGCGGCGCCAACCAGTCGTTGGCCGGCAAATGACGGGTGTCCACCAGGTGCACGTCGGGCATGGCTGCGTGCGCCGCCCGTTGGCTAAGCTCAGTCAGTGCGTAGCGCCCCTGTTGCGCCGCCTGCCAGCTTTCTAAAGACGGTGTGGCCGACCCCAGCAGGGTGGCGCGTGCGCTGTCGTGCTGCCCTTGCAGCTGATGCCCGCGGTAAATCGCCAGGTCGCGTGCATGAAAGCGCAAACCATCTTGACTCTTGTAGCTCGGGTCATGCTCTTCGTCCACCACCACCGCGCGCAATTGCGGCAAACTGGCAAATACTGCCAAGCGTGTGCCCAGCATCACGCGCGCCACGCCGGTATGCCCCCTTAGCCAGTGCCTTAGGCGTTGCACCGGCGTCATGGCGCTGTGTTGCACCGCCACCGTCGCCGCCCCAAAACGTGCCTCAAAGCGCTGCACCAGTTGCGGGGTTAGGTTGATCTCTGGCACCAGCACCAACACCTGTGCATGGTCCTGGTTCAGTACCTCCTCGGCGGCACGTAAATACACCTCGGTCTTGCCACTGCCCGTCACACCATGCAGCAGCACAGGCCGATCGGCGCCGCGCCAGGTTGCCAGCGCCGCGTGTTGCGCCGTGGTGGGCGTGGGTAACGTTGCCGTGGCCAACGCGGCCTTGTCATGCTCCCGGGTGGGGGCCTCGGCAAGGTACTTGGACAAAGCTTTGGCGCTAACTTGTTTGAGCCACGGTGGCAGCACCGTGGCCATGGCTTCACCCACCGTACGCTGGTAATAGCCTGCGGCAAAGCACACCAGGTCCATCCATTGCGCTGATAACGGCGCAAGGTCAGGGTGCAGCACCTCGGCTTGGCGCATCTCGCCCTCAAAGGGGCGAGGTGTTTCGCTGCGTGTCACCACGCCCAACACCTGCCGCTTGCCCAACGGTACGCGCACCAGCGTACCGTGCGGCCATGCCTGCGTCGCGGCATAGCGCAGCGGCTGGTCTTGCCCTGAGTGCGCCGGTAAGGGCACCCAAACGTCAAGTAAATGTTGGTCCACGTTACCGCTCAAAACTCAAGCAACTTCGTGTGGTTGGGCCTTAACCCATTGATTTTTCAATGGGCGCTCCGGTCGATTCCAACCATGTGGATATCTTTGTTGAAAAAACCGCCGTATTACACCCATGTTGCGTAATGGCATACCAAAGTTTTTCTTGTGGCGATCAGAGGATAGCAAAAAATGTCTTTAAAAACAATGGCTTGCAGCCAATCAATGGCGTTTGTGACCGGTTTAACAATTTGCTACGTCGAGTATGCATGCCTCGGATTTTTGTGCACAACTCGCCTGGTGCGGCACCTTGTGGCGCCATCCCAAGCCCCTATTTTGGTGCACGCTGGCGTTGTCCCTGTGAATAACTTTTAACCGTTTCAACCAGCGCCGACACGTGCTCCGGCGGCGTGAATTGGCTGATGCCGTGCCCTAAGTTAAAGATGTGGGTGGGGCCTTCACCGTCGCCCACGTGGGGGGCGCCAAACGCATCCAGCACCGCCCGCGCCTGCTCGGCCACCTGTTCCGGTGGCGCAAACAACACCATCGGATCCAAATTCCCCTGCAGGGCGTGGCTTTGCCCCACCTGCTTGCGTGCGGTGGACAAATTCACGGTCCAATCCACCCCCAGCACCTGGCAGGGCAACGCCGCCATCTCAGGCAGCCAAAGCCCGCCACCCTTAGTAAACACAATCCGTGGAATGGCTTCACCGTTGTGGCTTGGTTTCAATTGCTCCAGCACCCTGCGCGTGTAAGCCAGGCTGAAGGTTTGAAACGCCCCGTCGGCCAGCACACCGCCCCAGCTATCAAACACCATCACCGCCTGCGCACCCGCCTCGATCTGTGCGTTCAAATACTGAGCCACGGCGTCGGCGTTGACCGCCAGCAACGCATGCATCAGGTCGGGGCGCGACACCATCAACGTTTTTACATGACGGTAGTCACTCGAGCCACCACCCTCCACCATGTAGCACGCCAAGGTCCAGGGGCTACCCGAAAAACCGATCAAGGGCACCCGCCCCTGCAACGCCCGTCGGATACTGCTCACCGCATCAAAAACATACCGTAAGCGCGCCATATCAGGTACCGCCAGCGCGCGTACCGCGGCTTCATCGCGCACCACCTGGGCAAACTTCGGTCCTTCGCCCGCTTCAAATGAAAGGCATCGGGGACGGTCAAAATATCGCTAAACAAAATCGCCGCATCAAGGTCATAGCGATCCAACGGTTGCAAGGTCACCTCAGTGGCGTAATCGGCGTTGGTGGCCAGCCCCATGAAGCTGCCCGCCTTGGCGCGTGTGGCGCGGTACTCAGGCAGATAACGCCCCGCTTGGCGCATCAGCCACATGGGCGTGTGTGTGGTGCTTTGTCGCCAGCAGGCGCGCAAAAAGGTGTCGTTTTTCAGGGGCGTGTTCATCGCGTTATTGTGGCAGGGCTGCCAGCACAATGGAGGTCGTTAACAACTCCGGCAGCAACACCGGTGACTGATTCGGTCGATACAGCGCGTAAGTCGGTACCCCCGAGCGCCCCAGTGCCGCCAGCGCACGCGTGATCGCATCGTCGCGACTGGTCCAGTCGGCACGCAGCATCAACACGTTCGACTGGCGCGCCCGTTGCCACACCTCGGGGGCGGCCAAGGCCGTGCGCTCGTTGAATTGGCAGGTCACGCACCAGGCCGCAGTGAAATCCACAAACACCGATTCGCCCCTGGCCAATGCCGCGTCTACCTTGGCTTGACTCCACGCCTGCCAGCGTCCCTGCGCATCGGCTTGGGCCACGGTCGGCTCCGCCGCGCGTGCCAGTGGCTGCACCACCGTTGGCCATAGGCTAAACGCGCCAAGCAGCACCAACAACAAACCAACCAGTCGCCAATGTCGAGCGGTCACGCGGTACCAAAGCCACAGCACCCAAGCCACTGCCAGCATCAACAGCAACAACGCGGCAGCCCCACCAATCCCGGTTTGTTGACCCAGAACCCACACCAACCAAATCGAGGTTGCAAGCATGGGAAAAGCCAAAAACTGTTTGAACGTTTGCATCCAAGCCCCGGGTTTG
>RFXW01000159.1 GCA_009921245.1 Candidatus Fonsibacter lacus
GTCGTTCAAGACCAGGACGTTGATAGGCTGGGTGTGGAAGCGCAGCAATGCGTTAAGCTAACCAGTACTAATTGCTCGTGCGGCTTGACCTTATAACCTTGATCCCTCGCGATCATGGGTTTATTCAGAATACTGTTGTTATGCCGACTTGTTGGCGACACCAATCAAGTAGCTGATTCGACTTTATAAATTGGACGCCTCGCAGCATACGCGTGGTGTCAAACGGTTTGCCTGATGACCATAGCAAGGTGGTCCCACTCCTTCCCATCCCGAACAGGACAGTGAAACGCCTTAGCGCCGATGATAGTGCGGATGCCCGTGTGAAAGTAGGACATCGTCAGGCTTTTATTCAAAACGCCCGTTGGCCTCTGCCAGCGGGCGTTTTTCTTTGGGTTAAATGGCCTTGGACCGGCGTCGCGCTTATGTCAGGTCGGTTACCCATTCCTCGGCCAGCTCAATGGCCTGTTTGCGCACCAAATCGTTGAGTAAACCTGCGAGCCATTCGTGCCAAGCGGCGGCGTCTGGGCTGGCGCTACCCATCATGTCTTGGGCAAGCAGTTGCAGATACGGTGTGTCGCGTACCCATTGCACAAGGGCGTCCATCGGCAACCGTTTGACCTGCATCAAGTGGAACTTAATTAAAACGCGCGCCGCGTGCAATCGGTGTTTTGCGGGGTTGGCTGCGATAAAGTCCAGCCGATCGTTGGCGCGTGCGAGTGCCGCTTGCACGTCGTCAAAGGGCGGCCCATGACCCGGAATCACCACCTTAGGCTGCAGCTGTGCAATGGTTTGCAGGGTATGACGGGCCGCGTCAACGGCCGAGTGGTCATGATGAAGCAAGGGAAACAACACACCAAACCCGTCGTGCCAGAGTGCGTCGGCCGAAATAAGCGTCGCCGTCTGCGGCTCGAACAGCATGACCGCGTCCGGGTCATGTCCAGGCGCCGCATAAATATCCCACACCCGCCCAGCCAACTGCACACTCGTGTTGGCCTGCAGCAGGTGGGTGAATGCAAACCGCGGACATTGCTGTCCGGTGGCGCGGTAGCTCAGGGCCTCGTCATTCCAATGGCGCACCGCCTCGGCGGAGCGGCTGGGTATCCAGGTTTGCACACTGGCGAAGGCTGCTTGAAGCGCCGCGTTGCCGCCGCAGTGGTCGCTGTGCAAGTGAGTGTTCACAACCTGGATCAAAGACAAACCACCGCAAGCCTCTTTCACCAGGTCCACGGTTTGCGCCGCGTGCAACACGTAACCGGTATCAACCACCGCGGCACCTGCCGCGCCGCGTAGCACCACGCTGTTGCTGGAGAGCCAACCGCGCTCCAAAACCTTGATGGACGCGCTGACTTGGGCCGCACCAGATGAAGATGTCATGGATGAACAGGCGGGAGTTTTGCGGTATGCTTTGCCCTTTACAGCATTATGCGATTTTTGTGAACGAACCTCCCTCGGCCTCGCGGCGCACCCCGCTGCTGGCCACCGTGGCTTCTTTTATCCCCCCGGCTTGGCGCCCCAAGTGGCTGCGTTGGTTGAGGCGCAAGCCCAGTACCCAAGGTCTTCTCGATAGCTTGGCAGACGCCGAAGAGGAGCAGGTCATTGCCCCCGACGCGCGGCAAATGCTTGAAGGCGTGTTGCGCATGGCCAGCCTGACCGTGGGCGAGGTTATGGTGGCCGCGCCCCGCATGGATGTGCTGGATGTGAATGCCTCGCGCGAGGCGTTGCTGGCTACCGTGATTGAAACCGCGCATTCCCGTTTTCCGGTTTACGAGGGCGAGCGCGACAACATCATCGGTATTTTGTTGGCCAAAGATTTGCTGAAATTGCAGCGTTCACCGCAGCTGCATTTGCGCGCCATGTTGCGTGCGCCCGCTTTTGTCCCCGAGAGCAAGCGCCTGGACGACTTGTTGCGCGAGTTCCGCGCCACACGTAACCACCTGGCGGTGGTGATCGATGAGTTTGGGCAGGTGGCTGGTTTGATCACGATCGAGGACGTGCTGGAAGAAATCGTGGGCGAGATCGAGGACGAATTTGACGAAGCCGAGGACAACGGCGACATTTTTAGTCTGGCCGATGGCACGTGGCGGGTTGCAGGCGATACGGCGCTGGCCCGCATCAATGAAGCGTTTGAGGTGCATTTGCCTGACGACGACTTTGATACCGTGGGCGGCTGGATTGCGCATGAAATGGGCCATGTGCCGCAGCGTGGTGAGTTGTTTGAGGTGCAAGGCCTGCAGTTTGCGGTGCTGCTGGCGCGCGGCGGCGCGGTGCGTTGGTTTAAGGTGGCGCGCGTGTTGGGTGACGCCGTGACATGAAACCCGCGGCCCTGACCCGCCGCGCAACCGTGAGCACGGCTTGGGCGGTGGTGTCGGGCGTTGCCACCGGCTGGGCGCTGGCGTGGCCATTTACCCAACAAGCGTTGCAAGCGCCCGCGCTGGGTTTGTTGTATGGCGCCCCTGTGGCTTGGCTGCAGTGGCTGGCGCTGTTGTTGCTGGCTTGGGTGTTGTGGTGCGCGCGCACCTGGCGCGCGCGGGCCTGGTTGGGCTGGTGCCATGGCGTTGCGGTGATGCTGGCGTCGGTGGGTTGGCTGACCCACGCAATGCACGACGTGGCGGGCTTGCCGCAGCCGCTGGCATGGTTGGCGTGGCTGCTGCTGAGCGCGGCCTTGGCGGTGCAGCCAGCTTTGGCTTTAGGGCCTTTGCTGCACGCGGCCTGGGGACAACGTCCGGGGCCGTGGCGCAGCGCCCTGGGGCTGGCTGCGGCCCTTACTCTAAGCGAGTGGATGCGTGCCACGTGGTTCACTGGCTTTGCATGGGGCGGGCTGGCGGTGCCGGTGTTGGATACGCTGTTGGCCAGCGCTGGGCCGTGGTTGGGGGTGTTGGGCTTGGTGCCTGTTATGGCGGGCGGTGCCGGCTTGATGGCCTGCGCCTGGGGCCAGCGGCGCCCGGGCGTGTTGGCCGTAGGTGCCATGTTGCTGGTACTGGCCAATTGGCCAAGTGTGCCGGTTGGCGTGGACCGCCTGACGCAAAGCCACGGTGAGGTGTTGGTGAATCTGCTGCAGCCGGCGGTGGCGCAGCAAGATAAGTTTGGCGCGGGTACGCTGGTGCGTGCCACAACGGTGTTGGAGCAGGCCTTGGCCCAGAGCGCACCAGG
>RFXW01000160.1 GCA_009921245.1 Candidatus Fonsibacter lacus
CGAGCGCTGGAGCGCGATGGCCTGCAGGCCACGGCCTTGCATGGTGACAAAAGCCAAGACGAGCGGCTTAAGGCTTTGCAGGCGTTTAAGGCGGGGGAGGTGCAGCTGCTGGTGTGCACCGATGTGGCCGCGCGCGGGCTGGATATTAAAGATGTTCCTGCGGTGTTTAACTTTGATTTGCCGTTCAACGCCGAAGACTATGTGCACCGCATTGGCCGTACCGGTCGTGCTGGGGCCGAGGGCCTGGCGATTTCGTTTGTATCGGGGTCGAACCAGCGTCAGCTGGCGGATATTGAAAAACTCATTCGTTTAAAAGCCGAGCTGGAGCCGATTGAGTGGGCCGATGATCAACCGCCGCGCGGCAAACACTTTAACGACGGCCAACGGGTATGGCGTGATCGCGCCGAAACGGGTGAGCGGCGTCAGCGGCGTGACCCACCGGCTGTTGCCCCTAAGGCGCCGTACGACCCGCTGTTTGACAAGCCCTACGAACCCGCCGCCACAACCCAGCCACCGGCGTGGGAGAGCAAGGGCCCGGCCATTAAGCCGCGCGGGATATCGGCCAACATCCGATCGCGCAAAAAGGTGGCGGCGTTGTTCAGCAAGCACGACGTACCGCCCACCGGCGACGACACCGACAGCGCAGCAACCTAGCCGTTGGGGTTTTGGGCGGCGTCGCACGGCACCTGGTGCCAGCGTGGCGCGGCGCCGTTGGCAAAGAGCTCGGCGGCGCTTAGGCTGCCACCCCACACGCATCCGGTATCCAGCGGCAGTAAGGTGTTGCGTTGCGCGCCACGCAGCGTGCTCCAGTGCCCAAACGCGATTGGTGTTTGGGCTGTGGCGCGCCCGGGCACATCAAACCAAGGCATCAAGGTGGCGGGTGCTTGGGCGGCGTCTTCTTTGATCGTAAAGTCCATCACGCCATCGGCGCTGCACAGTCGCATGCGGGTTAGGGCGTTAACAATCGCGCGCCAGCGCGGCACCCCGGTGAGATCGGGGCTCCACCGATTGGGGTGGTTGGCGTACATGCCCTGAAAAAACGCCGCGCGCTGCGCGGGGTCGGCCAGCACCTGCTGCACCTCGCGCGCCAATGCAAGCGTTTGTGCCTCACTCCACTGCGGAAACACACCGGCGTGCACACACAGCCAGCCATGGGTTTGCAGCGCCAAGGGGCGTTGCAGCATCCACTCAACCATGGGTGCGCGCTGGGGGTGGCTTAACAGGTCGTGCAAGGTGTCGCGCTTGCCTGGTTGGCCCACGCCGTGGGCCAGGGCCAGCCAGTGCAAGTCGTGGTTGCCCAGCAAAGCTTGCGCCGCACCGCCCAGCGCCATGAGCCGCTGCAGTACCGCCACGTTGTGTGGTCCACGGTTCACCACATCGCCGAGCAGCAGCAGCTGATCACGGCTTGGGGAAAACGCCAATTCGTTCAGTAGGCGCCCCAGCGCGTGGTCGCACCCTTGGACGTCGCCGATCAGGTAAAGTGCCATGGCACGATTATGGAGATATTGCTTATATTGTTTTTGGTCCTGCTCAACGGGGCCTTTGCCATGTCAGAGCTGGCCATTGCCGCGGCGCGGGCGCCTGGCTTGCGCGCTTTGGCCGAAGAGGGTGATGGCGGCGCCAAGGCCGCGCTCAAGCTCATGGAGGCGCCGACCCAGTTTTTATCGTCGGTTCAGGTTGGTATTACCTCGATCGGTTTGCTCAACGGCATCATTGGCCAGGCCGCCTACAGCGACTGGTTGGCCCAAGCCATGGCACGGGTAGGGCTTGAGCTGACGCTGGCGCAGGTGTTGGCCACGGCGTTGGTGGTCACGGTGATTACGTTTGTCACCATCGTATTTGGCGAAATCGTGCCCAAACGCATCGGTCAAATGTATCCAGAGGCGGTGGCGCGGGTGGTGGCGCGCCCCATGACATGGATTGCCACCTTGGCCAAACCGTTTGTCGATTTGCTCTCGCACACCACGCGCGCCGTGTTGCGCGCGCTCAAACTGGACGACAACCACGTTCGGCAAGTGACCGAAGAGGAAATTGAAGCCCAGCTGGAAGAAAGCGTGGGCGCTGGGGTACTTGAAGCGCACGAGCACCGCATGGTGCGCAACATCATGGCGCTGGACGACCGCAGCTTGGCGTCGATCATGGTGCCACGCGCCGATTTGCACACGCTGGAGGTTGGCATGCGCGCCGCCGACGCCTTGGAGCTGACACGCGAGACCGGGCATTCGTGGTACCCGGTGTGTCGTGGCGGCCCCGATCGGGTGCTGGGCGTGATTCATGTGTCGGATTTATTGGATCGCGCGTCAACCCAGCCAGACCAGGACTTAAGCGCCGACCTGACGCCGCCGGTGTTTGTGCCCGAGACCCTTAGTGGGCTGGAATTGCTTGAGCAGTACCGCGACGCCCCGTTGCGCGTGGTGTTTGTGGTGGATGAGTATGGGGTGGTGCAGGGGCTGCTGACGCCGCGCGATTTGCTCGAGGCCATTACCGGTGAGCTGCACCCAGAAGAAACGCTGGACGCTTGGGCCTTGGCCAACGACGACGGCAGCTGGGTGCTTGATGGCGCCATGCCGGTGTCGGAACTTAAGGCTAGGCTTGAACTCAAGGCGTTGCCGGAAGAGTCAAGGCAGTTGTACAACACCGTGGCTGGCTTGATGTTGTACTTGGCGGGGCGGCTGCTTACCGAGGGCCAAAGCGTGGACGTGCTCAGTTGGCGGCTGACGGTGTTGGCGCTGCAGGGGCGACGGATTCAAAAGGTTGTGGCTACGGCCATCACACCCGACGATACGGGGGAGAGCGCCTAGTTGGTGTGGGCCAAACGCCAGTGGAGCGGGTGAAGGGAATCGAACCCTCGTCTAAAGCTTGGGAAGCTGCCGTTCTACCATTGAACTACACCCGCTTTCGTGGCATTCTAGCGTGATGCACCCCCCCAAAGACGACCGTTATCAGGCCATGCATGCTGCATTTGCGTGGCATGTGCCTGAGTTTTTCAATATGGCGCAGGCCTGTGCCCAGCGCTGGGCAC
>RFXW01000017.1 GCA_009921245.1 Candidatus Fonsibacter lacus
GTATCCGCCATTTTTGATCCAGCAATATCAATCGCTTATCGACATCGTGTCTTTCAGGCATCCTATCCGAATCCGGCGAATCCGGCGACCCCTTAGACGTGATCCGTCCCAAACGCCTTTTCCGGCCTCAGTGGGCGAAGATGTCCACTTCCGGCCAGCCCGCGAGATCCAGCTCCGCGCGTTGAGGCAGAAAATCGAAACACGCCTGCGCCATGTCCATGCGCCCTTCGCGGGAAAGCATTTCGTTCAGCTTCTCGCGCAACGCGTGAAGATACAGGACATCGGAGGCCGCGTATTTCATCTGCTGCTCCGACAGGTCGGCTGCGCCCCAGTCGGAAGACTGCTGTTCCTTGGAAATCTCGACGCCGATCAGTTCCCGGCAGAGATCCTTGAGGCCGTGCCGGTCGGTGTATGTGCGGACCAGCTTGGACGCGATCTTGGTGCAGTACACGGGTTCGGCCAGGGCACCGAAGGCGTTGTAGAGCGCGGCGATGTCGAAGCGGCCGAAATGGAAAAGCTTCAGCGAGCCTACAGCGCAGGCGGCTTGTGGTGGGGATGTTTGGTGAAGGGATCGCTTCCTAAACATGTGCCTCATTATGCACACAAACCCGGGTTGTGCAGGCTTGCCCGCCTATGGTTTGCCCTAGGCCAGGGATTTTTGGAAGGCCTTGACCGTTTTAAGTACCTCGTCCACGTGGCCCAGCACCTTAACGCCGCGCCATTCTTCGCGTAGCACGCCGTCGGGGCCAATTAAAAAGGTGCTGCGCTCGATGCCCTTGACCTTTTTGCCGTACATGATTTTGTTTTTAACCACGCCAAACATATGGCACATTTTCTCTTCGGTGTCGGCGATCAGCTCGAACGGCAGCTCGAGTTTGGCTTTGAAGCCGTCATGCGATTTAAGGTTGTCGCGCGAAACCCCAAACACCACCGCCCCGGCCTTTACAAAGTCTTTGTACTTGTCCCTGAATTGCATGGACTCGGTGGTGCAGCCAGGGGTGTTGTCTTTGGGGTAAAAGTACAGCACCACGGTTTTGCCAAGCAAGGCTTGGTTGTTGACTTTTAGGTTGCCTGTGGCCATGGCCTCAAACTCAGGCACAGGTTTTTCTAGTACGACTGCCATGTGGGTGGGGTACCAGACAGGCGGCACGCGCGCCCAGCCGGTGTTGTTGAGTTGAAAACGTCGATTTTAACCGATGCAAGGCGCGCAACAGGCCGCTCATTCAGGCGGCGGCGCCAGCAGGGCCAGTCGCACGTGCCGGTACTCGCCCGCCAGCACGTTGTAGGTGCGGCAGGCCGCCACCGAGTCCATGCATTCGATGCCCACGCCCCGTTGGGCAAATGCCGCCACCCAGCGTGGATGCAGCCACTGGTGGCTGGCACCCGTGCCCAGCAGCACGATTTCGGGCGGCCCTTGCCACAGTGGCTCCAGGGCGTGCTCGTTGAGGGTGGAGAGGTTGTGCCAGGGCCAAGGCTGAGGCGGTTGGTGTGCGTCGAGCAGCAGCCCGCTTGGCCAGTCCACCCCGTCGATTCTTACGTGGTAGGCGGTGGCGGCTTGAATGGTGGCGGCGTCGGGTTGCAGTTTCATGGGCGGTGCGGGCGGGCCACCTGTCAAAGTGTGGTGAAATTATAGGGTTACACCTGATTTGCGTTGTTGCAAGAAAGCTTTGCCCATGTCCCATCCGATCGCCAAATCCACCAAATTGGCCAATGTGTGCTACGACATTCGTGGCCCTGTGCTGGATAAAGCGCGCGCCATGGAGGAGGAGGGGCAAAAAATCATCAAGCTCAACATTGGGAATTTGGCTGTTTTTGGACTGGAGCCGCCCGACGAAATCGTGCAAGACATGATTCGTAACCTGCCCAGCGCCGGTGGCTACACCGACAGCAAGGGTTTGTTTGCACCACGCAAGGCGGTGGTGCATTACTGCCAGCAAAAGCGCATTGCGGGCGTGTCGGTGGATGATGTGTACCTTGGCAACGGCGCCAGTGAACTCATTACCATGAGCATGAACGCGTTGCTTAATGCCGGTGACGAGATCTTGGTGCCCGCACCCGACTATCCCCTGTGGACGGCGTCGGTGTCGCTCTCTGGCGGTACACCGGTGCACTACATGTGCGACGAAGCTGCCGACTGGACGCCAGATTTGGCCGACATCGAGCGCAAAATCTCGCCGCGTACCCGAGGCTTGGTGATCATCAACCCCAACAACCCAACCGGCGCGTTGTACCGCGACGAGGTGCTACAGGGCTTGGTGGCGTTGGCGCGCAAGCATGGCTTGATTGTGTTTGCCGACGAAATCTACGACAAAACGCTGTACGACGGTGCGCAGCACACGTCGGTGGCGTCCTTGGCCGAAGACGTGTTGTTTGTGACGTTCAACGGCCTGTCCAAAAACTATCGATCCTGTGGTTACCGTGCCGGTTGGATGGTGGTTTCAGGCGACAAACGCCTGGCCGGCGACTACATTGAAGGGTTGACCATGCTGGCCTCGATGCGTTTGTGTGCCAATACCCCCGGGCAGTTGGCGATTCAAACCGCGTTGGGTGGGTATCAGTCGATCGATGATTTGGTTGCACCCTCGGGGCGGCTGTGCCGCCAGCGCGATTTGGCCTACAACATGCTGAGCGCCATCCCTGGGGTGTCGGTGGTCAAGCCCAAAGCGGCCTTGTATATGTTTCCTCGCCTAGACCCCAAGGTATACCCCATTGCAGACGATCAGCAATTTGCCTGCGACTTGCTCGAACAAGAACGGGTGCTGGTGGTGCAAGGCAGTGGCTTCAACTACCCCACGCCCGACCACTTCCGGCTGGTGTTCTTGCCGCACGAAGACGACTTAACCGAGGCCATCGGTCGAATCGGACGTTTTTTGGATCGGGCCCGGCAGGGCAAGGCCGTCAAGGTGGCGGCATGACGGCGTCGAACGGCCTGATTCGGTTGGGGCTGCTGGGCTTTGGCACGGTGGGCCAAGCGGTCTACGAGTTGGTGCAGCGTAACCAAAGTGAAATGACACGCCGCAGCGGCCACACCTTGCAGGTCGTGGCCGTGGCGCGCCGCGACACCGCCGCGGCGCAGCGGGTGGTGGGGCAGGGTGTGCAGGTTTTGGCCGATGGTCACGCGTTGGCAACGCATGCCGATGTCGACGTGGTGGTGGAACTCATGGGTGGCATTGAGCCCGCTCGGCAATGGGTACTGGCGGCGATTGACGCGGGCAAACACGTGGTGACAGCGAACAAAGCGTTGTTGGCGTTGCACGGCAACGAAATTTTTGCTCGGGCGCGTGAACGGGGTGTGGTGGTTGCGTTTGAGGCCGCCGTGGCCGGGGGCATTCCAATCATTAAAACCCTGCGCGAGGGGTTGTCGGCGAATCGCATTCATTGGGTGGCGGGCATCATCAATGGCACCACCAACTTTATTTTGTCCCAGATGCGGCAAAAGGGGCTGGACTTTGCTCAAGCCTTGGCACAAGCCCAGGCGTTGGGATACGCGGAGGCCGACCCCACTTTTGACATTGAGGGCGTGGACGCAGCGCACAAAATTGCGTTGGTCAGCGCCATGGCGTTTGGTGTGCGGGTGCAGTTTGACAAGGCGCACATCGAAGGCATCAGTCAACTGCAGGCGGCTGACATACGCTACGCTGAACAACTGGGTTACCGTATCAAACTGTTGGGCATTACCAAACGCGTACCCAGCGGGGTGGAGTTACGCGTGCATCCAACATTGCTGCCGCAGCGCAGTTTGTTGGCCAGCGTCGAAGACGCCATGAACGCGGTGATGGTGTGTGGCGATGCCGTGGGCACCACGCTTTACTACGGCAAGGGCGCAGGCGGTGAGCCCACCGCCAGCGCGGTGGTGGCCGATGTGTTGGATGTGGCGCGATTGTTGGACGCTGACGCGGTGCACCACGCCCCGGCGCTGGCGTTTCAGCCGGGCGCGGTAGACGACGGCCCGGTGCTACCCAACGACGAGGTGGTGAGCAGCTACTACCTGCGGTTGCGCGTGCGTGACGAAGCCGGGGTGTTGGCGCAACTAACGGCGATCTTGGCGCAGCGGCAAATCAGTCTAGACGCCGTGATTCAACACGAAGCCGAGGGCGACGAAGCCACGCCGCACACCGACTTGATTGTGCTGACCCACGCGGCGCAGGAAGGGGTGATGAACGAGGCCATCGACGCCATGCAGGCGCTGGATGTGGTGGTGCAACCCGTGGTGCGTTTGCGGCGTGAGGTGTTTGCCTGATGCGATACGTTTCCACCCGAGGCGACGCCACCGAACGCCGTTTCAGTGACATCTTGCTCGAGGGCTTGGCGCCCGATGGTGGCCTGTACATGCCCGTGGCGTACCCGCATATTGACGACGCCACGCTGACGCAGTGGCGCAGCTTAAGCTACGCCGACTTGGCGCACGCCATTTTGAGTCGGTACATCGACGACATCCCATCCGACGATTTGCGCGCCTTGTGTGCCCGCACCTACAGCGCCGAAGTGTTTGGCGGTGACGCGCGTATTGCGCCGCTGCGCCCGTTGCACGGTGACCTGCACTTGCTGGGTTTGTCCAACGGGCCTACGCTGGCCTTTAAAGACATGGCCATGCAGCTGCTTGGCCAGCTGTTTGAATACGAATTGGCACGCCGTGGCGCCTCGCTCAACATCTTGGGGGCAACCAGTGGCGACACCGGCAGCGCCGCTGAATACGCCATGCGCGGCAAACGTGGCATTCGGGTGTTCATGATCAGCCCGCACGGCCGCATGAGTCCGTTTCAGCAAGCGCAGATGTTTAGCTTGCAAGACCCCAACATTTTTAACATTGCCATGCAGGGTGTGTTCGACGATTGCCAAGACGTCGTTAAGGCGGTATCGGCCGATTTGCCGTTTAAACGGCGCCACGCCATTGGCACCGTGAACAGCATCAACTGGGCGCGCCTGCTGGCGCAGGTGGTTTATTACTTTGCTGGCTATTTTCAGGCCACCCAACATAACCATCAAAAGGTGAGCTTTTGTGTGCCCAGTGGCAACTTTGGCAATGTATGCGCCGGGCACGTGGCGCGCATGATGGGCCTGCCGATTCGTACGTTGGTGGTGGCCACCAACGAGAACAACGTGTTGCATGAGTTTTTTCAAACCGGGGTGTACCGCCCACGCGCCAGCGCCGAAACCCACGAAACCTCGAGTCCGTCCATGGATATTTCCAAGGCAAGCAACTTTGAGCGCTTCATTTTTGATTTGGTGAACCGCGACGCGCAGCAAGTGGCGCAGTGGTTTGGCCCTACGTTGGCGCGTGAGGGAGCGTTTGCCATTGAGGCTAATGCCTTGGCGCTGACGCAGCAACGCTTTGGCTTTGTCAGTGGCAGCAGCAGCCACGCCCAGCGCCTAAGCACCATTCGGTGGGTGCACCAGCAATGTGGGGCGATGATCGACCCGCACACTGCCGACGGCGTGCGTGTGGCGCAAGCGCTGGCAGCGCCCAATGAGCCCATGATCGTGCTTGAGACGGCTCTGCCGATAAAGTTTGCCGCCACCATCAACGAAGCCTTGGGCGTGTCACCGCCTTTACCTGCCGGCTGGCACGACATTGAGCAGCGCCCCAAGCGTGTGCAACTGATGGCCAACGACGTGCAGCAAGTGAAAGCCTACATTGAGGCCAACGCAGCATGAGCGGTGCGCGACCGCCCTTGATGGCGCTGGAGGATGCCTGGCAGCAGCTGTTGGCGCAGGCCAGTCCCTTGCCGGCGGTGGTGTGCGCCACTGAGGAGTCCGCGTGTTGCGCCAAGACTTGGTGGCCGAGCTCGACGTGCCAGGCTTTGACAACAGCGCCATGGACGGCTACGCGGTGCGCGCCGCCGACGCGCAAGTGGGCGCGCGGTTGCCGGTGAGCCAGCGGATCGCAGCAGGCCATGCGGGCACCGCCTTGGGTGTGGGTGAAGCGGCGCGCATCTTTACTGGCGCGCCCATGCCCGATGGCGCCGACGCGGTGCTGATGCAAGAGGATGCACAGGTGCAAGACGACGGCACCATCACGGCCTTGGCGGCGGTGCCTGTGGGGCAGTTTGTGCGCCGCCGTGGCGAAGACATGGCCCACGGCGACCGGGTGTTGCGTGCCGGCACGCCGCTGCAGCCGGCGCATGTGGGTCTGGCCGCCAGCATGGGGCTGGCGAGCCTAACGGTTGGGCAGGCACCGCGGGTGGCGTTGTTTTCTACCGGTGACGAGTTGGTGATGCCCGGCAGCGTGGCGCCGCAGGACATGGCGCCTGGCGCCATCTACAACGCCAACCGCTACTTTTTGCGGGCGCTGTTGCAACAGGCTGGATGCGTGGTGCTGGACCATGGCATCGTGCCCGATACCTTGGCCGCCACCCAAGCGGCGCTGGCGCAGGCGGCCACGGAGGCCGATTTGGTGTTGACCAGTGGCGGCGTATCGGTGGGTGAAGAGGACCACATCAAGCCAGCGGTGCAGGCGTTGGGCGAGTTGACGCTGTGGTCGCTCAACATCAAGCCGGGCAAGCCGTTTGCCTATGGTCGGCTGGGAGCCTCGGGCGCGCACTTCATTGGACTCCCCGGCAACCCAGTGTCGAGCTTTGTGACCTTTGCGCTCCTGGTGCAGCCTTTTGTGCAGGCCCTGCAAGGTGCAAAATCGGGTGGCCTGGCCTACCGCCAAGGGCAGGCCCAGTTCGACTGGCCACGCCCCGACAAACGACGCGAATGGCTAAGGGTAAGGCTGCAAGCGGACGGCGGCGTGACGCTGTATCCCAACCAGAGCTCGGGCGTATTGACCTCACTGGCTTGGGCCGACGGTTTATTAGACAACCCGCCTGGTCAGGCGATTCGGCGCGGTGACACGGTACGTGTGGTGCCCTTGCAGCAACCTTGGAGCATGGGCCCGTGGTAACCGAACAAGATGGCCGCACGCTCACCCTGCGGTATTTTGCATCGGTGCGCGAAACCATGGGCTGCGGCAGCGAACGCTGGGTCACCCAAGCAGCGACCCTCAACGACTTGGTGACCGAATTGCGTGCCCGCGGCGCGCCGTGGCACACGGCGCTGGCCACCAAGGGTCTGCGCATGGCGCACAACCAGGTGATGGCGCAGCCCAATGCGGCGCTGGGCGACGGCGACGAGGTGGCTTTTTTTCCGCCGGTAACCGGGGGGTAAGCACAGCAATGAACGCGGTGGTCAGCATTCAACAGCCCGACTTTGATGTCAGCGCCGAGCTGGCCGCGCTGCGCGGCCGCGACGGTCGGGTGGGTGCGGTGTGCTGCTTTGTGGGTACGGTGCGCGATGTATACCCTAACGGCGCGCAGGTGCAACAGCTTGAGCTCGAGCACTACCCGGGTATGACCGAGCGCGCCATCGAAGCCATGGTGCAGCAAGCCCGCGATCGTTTCGACATCTTGGGCGCGCGCGTGATTCATCGGGTTGGGCCGTTGCAAGCATGCGAGCAGATTGTGCTGGTGGCGGTGACCTCTGCGCATCGTGGCCAAAGCTTTGAGGCGTGTGAGTTTTTAATGGATTACTTAAAAACCCAAGCACCATTTTGGAAAAAAGAATCCACGCCACAGGGTGCCCATTGGGTGGACGCCCGGGCCAGCGACGACGCCGCCTTGGCGCGCTGGGGCATTGAGGCCAACAACGCCACCGATTCGCCCCAGACTTGAAATCTCTGGCCTGACGCTCCATATGATGTCCTAATGAATCATTAGGAGGGGCACCATGCGTGCAGACAAACTGACCACCAAATTGCAAGAGGCCTTGGGCGACGCTCAAAGCTTGGCACTGGCCAACGACCACGCCTACATCGAGCCGGTGCATTTGTTGCTGGCCATGCTTCGTCAGCCTGACGGCCCATCGGCCCTGTTGCAACGTGCGGGGGCGCAGGTGGGCGCGCTGACTCAAGAGGCCGAGGCGGCGCTGCGTCAGCTGCCCCAAGTGCAGGGCCAGGACCAGGTGCAGGTGGGGCGTGACTTGGTGTCCCTGCTGCAAGGCGCAGAAAAAGACGCCCTCAAGCGTGGCGATCAGTATGTTGCCAGCGAGTCGTTTTTGCTGGCGTTGGCCGAACACAAAGGCAGTGCGGGTGAGTTGTTGCGTCGCCACGGTGGCACACGCGCTGCGCTGGCGGCTGCGGTGGGCGCGGTGCGTGGTGGGCAGCGCGTGGACAACCCCGAGGCGGAAGGGCAGCGCGAGGCGCTAAAGAAATTCACCTTGGACCTTACCGAGCGTGCGCGACAAGGCAAACTTGACCCCGTCATTGGTCGTGACGACGAAATCCGGCGTGCAATACAGGTGCTGCAGCGACGCAGCAAAAACAACCCGGTGTTGATCGGCGAGCCCGGCGTGGGTAAGACCGCGATCGTGGAAGGGTTGGCGCAGCGCATTGTGGCGGGTGAAGTGCCGGACTCGCTGCGCGACAAGCGGGTGCTGGTGCTGGATATGGCGGGCTTACTCGCTGGCGCCAAGTTTCGTGGTGAATTTGAGGAGCGCCTCAAAGGCGTGCTCAAAGAGGTGGCGGCCGATGAGGGCCGAATTATTTTGTTCATCGACGAAATCCACACCATGGTGGGCGCGGGCAAAGCCGAAGGCGCCATTGACGCAGGCAACATGCTTAAGCCCGCGCTGGCCCGGGGTGAGCTGCACTGTATTGGCGCCACCACACTCGACGAGTACCGCAAGTACATTGAAAAAGACGCTGCGCTGGAGCGACGCTTTCAAAAAATCGTGGTTGACGAGCCCAGCGTGGAGGCCACGATTGCCATCTTGCGTGGTTTACAAGAAAAATACGAAGTCCATCATGGTGTGGACATCACCGACCCCGCCATTGTGGCCGCCGCCGAGCTGTCGCACCGCTACATCACCGATCGATTTTTACCGGACAAAGCGATTGACCTTATCGACGAAGCGGCAGCCAAAATCAAAATCGAAATCGACTCCAAGCCGGAGGTGATGGACAAACTTGACCGGCGCTTGATACAGCTCAAGATTGAGCGCGAGGCCATGCGCAAAGAAACCGACGACGCCTCGCAAAAGCGTTTGGCGCTGCTGGAAGAAGAAATTGAGCGGCTGCAGCGTGAATACGCCGACCTGCAAGAGGTGTGGCAAGCCGAAAAAGCCTCGGCCCAGGGCTCGGCCACGCTGAAGGAGTCGATTGACAAAATACGTTTTCAAATTGAAGAGCTCAAGCGCAAGGGCGAATTCAACCAAGTGGCCGAGTTGCAGTACGGCAAGCTGCCCGAAATGGAGAAACAGCTGGCTGCAGCACAGGCCCACGAAGCCAGCAAAAACGACCAGGCGGGGCGCTTGTTGCGCACCCAAGTGGGTGCCGAAGAAATTGCCGACGTGGTGGCACGCGCCACGGGTATTCCGGTGTCCAAGCTGATGCAAGGCGAGCGCGACAAGCTGCTTCACATGGAAGCCAAACTGCACGAGCGGGTGGTGGGGCAAGACGAGGCGATTGCTGCGGTCTCCAACGCTATACGTCGCTCGCGTGCGGGTTTGTCAGACCCGAATCGTCCTACCGGTTCGTTTTTATTTTTGGGCCCCACTGGGGTGGGCAAGACCGAGTTGTGCAAAACGTTGGCCGGTTTCATGTTCGACAGTGTGGAGCACATGGTGCGTGTGGACATGAGCGAGTTCATGGAAAAGCACGCCGTGAGCCGCTTGATTGGCGCGCCACCTGGGTACGTCGGTTACGAGGAGGGTGGCTACCTAACCGAGGCGGTGCGGCGTAAGCCCTACAGCGTGGTGCTGTTGGACGAGATCGAAAAAGCCCACCCGGATGTCTTTAACGTTTTGCTGCAAGTGTTGGACGACGGTCGGCTTACCGACGGCCAAGGCCGCACGGTTGACTTTAAAAACACCGTGATCGTTATGACCAGCAACATTGGATCGCATTTGATTCAAAGCATGGCCGGCCAGCCGCATGAAGACATTCGAGACGCGGTATGGGAGGAGCTCAAAACCCAGTTTCGCCCTGAGTTGCTCAATCGCATCGATGAAACCGTGGTGTTTCATGCGCTGGATGCGCAGCACATTGGCGCGATTGCCCAGATTCAGCTCGACGGTTTGCGCCAGCGCCTGGCCGCTCAAGACCTTGCGCTCGAGGTGAGCCCGGCGGCATTGGCTGAGTTGGCCAAGGTAGGCTTTGATCCGGTGTTTGGGGCGCGGCCGTTGAAGCGGGCGATTCAGCAGCGCATTGAAAACCCCTTGTCTTTGCAGTTGCTTGAGGGGCGTTTTGAACCCGGCTGCACCATCAAGGTGGACGCGCAGCCAGCGCTGGATCCTGGCGTGTTTCAGTTTTCAACCTAAGGCATGAAAGGGAGGCGCGTCGGGCGCCGTAAAATGCGCCCGTGCCCCTCTTTCCTTCTTTTCCCCTAGCCTCTCATGCTCAGTCCGCTCGCGCCTTGACCGCGCCAGCGTGGCTGGCACCATGCCGGCCATGAACCAAGCCCCCACCATTGGCTTTGCAAGCTTGGGTTGCCCCAAGGCCTTGACCGACTCCGAGTTGATTCTTACCCGCTTGAGCGCTGAGGGCTATCGAACCAGCCAAACCTTTGCGGGAGCCGACTTGGTGGTGGTCAACACCTGTGGCTTCATTGACGATGCGGTGCGCGAGAGCCTTGACACCATTGGCGAGGCGTTGGCTGAAAACGGTAAAGTCATCGTAACCGGCTGCTTGGGTGCACGGCAAGACGAGCAAGGCAAAAACTGGGTACAAGGTTTGCACCCGGCGGTGCTGGCGGTAACCGGCCCCCACGCCACCGATGAGGTGCTGAACGCGGTGCACGCCCACTTGCCCAAGCCGCACAACCCATTTACCGACTTGGTGCCGCCCCAGGGTATCAAGCTCACTCCCAGGCATTACGCCTACCTAAAAATCAGCGAGGGCTGCAACCACCGTTGCACCTTTTGCATCATCCCCTCGATGCGCGGCGATTTGGTGAGTCGCCCGATTGGCGATGTGCTGGGCGAGGCCGAGCGCCTATTTGCCAACGGGGTAAAAGAATTGTTGGTGGTCAGCCAAGACACCTCAGCTTACGGGGTCGATGCCAAGTATCAAACCGGTTTTTGGCAAGGCCGCCCGGTCAAGACACGCATGCTTGATTTGGTGCAGGCCTTGGGCGATTTGGCCAAGCCCTACGGGGCGTGGGTGCGCCTGCACTACGTGTACCCCTATCCGCACGTGGACGCGTTGCTGCCGCTGATGGCGCAGGGTGTGTGTTTGCCTTATTTGGACATTCCGCTGCAGCACAGTCACCCCGATGTGTTGCAACGCATGAAGCGGCCAGCCAGCGGTGAGCGCCATTTGGAGCGTATTGAGGCGTGGCGGCAAACATGCCCAGCCTTGGTGTTGCGCAGCACGTTTATTGTGGGTTTTCCGGGTGAAACCGAGGCCGAGTTTGAGCATTTGTTGGCGTTTGTTGAAGCGGCCCAAATCGACCGTGCGGGGGTGTTTGCGTATTCGCCTGTTAACGGCGCTGCGGCCAACCACTTGGCCAACCCGGTGCCGCCCGAGGTGCAGCAGCAGCGTAAGCAGCGTTTTGAGGCGCATGCTGCAGCCGTGCAGCAGCAACGGCAAGCGCAACGCGTAGGAACCGAGGTACAGGTGTTGGTGGATCAAGCGCAGGCGCAAGGGCGGCGCGGTGGTGTAGGCCGCAGCTACGCCGAGGCCCCCGAGGTCGACGGTGTGCTGCAGCTGGCACCGGTGGACAAGGCCAGCAAACTCTATAAAACGGGTGACTGGGTGCGAGCGGTGATCACCGGCCAACAAGGCGCCGATTTGTTGGCGCGGGTGATTTAGGCCAAGCGCACGGTGCTTTAGGGTCTGACAACCTCGAGCAAGCGGTCCAACCCACCTTGCTCAATGCTCACTTGGCATTGCGCGCGCACCGCCGGCTTGGCGTGATACGCCACGCTCAGCCCGGCCAGTTTCATCATAGGTAAATCGTTGGCGCCATCGCCAACCGCGATGGCCTGGCTGGGTGAGCAACCAATCGAGGCGCAGGTTTGTTGCAGCATACGGGCCTTTTCGGCGCCGTCACAAATATCGCCCCAAGTTTGCGGCAGCACCTCGCCGGTCAGCTGACCGTTGGCCACGCCCAGTTGGTTGCTGCGGGTGAAGTCAAGGCCTAGGCGTTGCTGCAGGTGGTCGGTGAAAAAGGTAAAGCCGCCGCTGACCAGCAGGGTGCGCAAGCCGGCTTGCTGGCAGGCTTGAATCAGTGTGGTGGCACCGGGCGACAAACGCAGCCGTTGTGTGAGAACCTCGTGCAAGAAATGCTCGGGTACGCCTTTGAGCAAGGCCACGCGGCGACGCAGACTGTCTTTGTAGTCGGTGATGTCGCCACGCATGGCGGCCTCGGTAATCGCTGCGACCTCGGCTTTGCGGCCGGCGGCGTCGGCGATTTCGTCGACACACTCAATGGTGATGAGTGTGGAGTCCATGTCAAAGGCGATCAGGCGGAAGTTGCTCAACGCCAGGGGTTGGCGCAGGTCTTGCACCACAACACCGTGGGGTGGCCAGGGATGGGTGGTCATGTCACAGGTTCGGTGGGTTGGGCCAGTGGCTGCCCCAGTTGACGAATGATGTCGCGCACCAGCTGCGCGCGCTGCAAGGGTTCGGGGCAGTCGCGCTCAATGCGCAGTTTGTCGTTGCCGGCCAAGCGAATCTCGCGCTCGGTTTGCACCAGCCGCAGCACCGCCGCGGGATCGACAGGCGCGTGGGGCTTGAAGACAATTTGCACCACACCCGGCGCGGCGTCTACTTTAACGATACCAAACGGTTCGCTGAGCACGCGCAGGCGGTGCACCTCAAACAGCATCAGCGCAGCTGCGGGCAGCTTGCCAAAGCGATCGGCCAGCTCCTCGCGCAGGCGGTCCAGTTGCGGCAGGGCGCGCGCGGTGGCGAGCTTTTTGTAAAAGCTCAAGCGGGTGTGTACGTCGCCGCAGTAATCGTCGGGCAGCAGCGCCGGGGTGTGCAGGTTGATGTCGGTTATGGCATCCAGCGGGCGCAGCAAGTCGGGTTCACGCCCAGCCTTTAATGCCGCCACGGCCTCGCCCAGCATGTCGTTGTACATTTGAAAACCCACTTCCAGCATGTTGCCGCTTTGGTTTTCGCCCAGCACCTCGCCCGCGCCGCGAATTTCAAGGTCGTGCATGGCCAAGTAAAAACCTGACCCCAGTTCTTCCATTTGTTGAATGGCGTCAAGTCGTTGCTGTGCCGCACGCGTGAGGCTTTCGATATCAGGCACCATGAGATAGGCATAGGCTTGGTGGTGGCTACGGCCCACCCGCCCACGCAGTTGGTGCAATTGCGCCAAACCAAATTTGTCGGCGCGCGCGATCACAATGGTGTTGGCACTGGGTACGTCAATACCGGTTTCAATGATGGTGGAGCACAACAACACGTTGTGCCGTTGGGCCACAAAGTCTCGCATCACTTGCTCAAGCTGACGCTCAGGCATTTGCCCATGCGCCACCGCCAGTCTGGCCTCTGGAATCAGCGCGCGCAGCTCGTCGGCACGGTGTTCGATGGATTTGACCTCGTTGTGCAAAAAGTACACCTGCCCGCCACGCTGCAACTCGCGCATCACGGCTTCGCGTATCACCCCTTTGCCTTCGCTGCGCACAAAGGTTTTGATGGCCAGACGCCGCTGCGGGGCGGTGGCGATTACGCTCAGGTCGCGCAAGCCCTCGAGTGCCATGCCCATGGTGCGTGGAATGGGGGTGGCGGTGAGGGTGAGCACGTCGACCTCGGCACGCATGGCTTTGAGCGCCTCTTTGTGACGCACGCCGAAGCGGTGTTCTTCGTCGATGATCAGCAAGCCAAGACGCTTGAACGATGCGGTACCGCCTATCAGCTTGTGCGTGCCCACCACAATGTCCACCGTGCCATCGGCCAACGCTTTAAGGGTGGCCTGCGCTTCTTTGGCCGAGCGAAAACGACTGAGTTCGGCTACTTTAACCGGCCAGCGTGCAAAGCGATCGCTTAAGGTTTGGTGGTGTTGCTCGGCAAGTAAGGTGGTGGGGGCCAGCAACGCCACTTGCTTGCCGCCCATCACGGCCACAAACGCGGCGCGCAGGGCTACCTCGGTTTTACCAAAGCCCACGTCGCCACAGACCAGGCGGTCCATGGGGCGGGGCGAAATCATGTCTTGCACCACGGCGTGAATCGCAGCGCGTTGGTCAGCGGTTTCTTCAAAGCCAAAGTCGTTGGCAAAGCGCTCGTAGTCGGCGGGCTGGTACCGAAAAGCGTGTCCTTGGCGCGATTGGCGTAGCGCGTAAAGATTAAGCAGTTCGGCGGCGGTGTCGCGCACCTGCTCGGCGGCTTTGCGCCGTGCTTTGTCCCACTGTCCACTGCCCAACTTGTGCAACGGGGCCTCGTCTGCCGCCACGCCGGTGTACCGGGCAATAAGGTGCAGTTGACTAACTGGCACATACAGCGTGGCTTGCTGAGCGTATTCGAGATGCAAGAACTCTTGCATTGCTACGTCACCCTCGGTGGTGCGTCCCACTTCAAGGTTTACCAACCCACGGTAGCGGCCAATGCCGTGGCTGCTGTGCACAACCGGGTCGCCGGGGTTGAGTTCGCTCAGGTCTTTGATGAGCGCGTCGATGTCGCTGGCTTGCTCTTGTCGGCGCGCGCGCCTTTGCCCTGGCGGCAAACCGAACAGTTCTGATTCAGTAAGCAGCGCCAGCCCGCGCGCCTGCCACCACAGCCCGCGCGAGAGCTGACCCACGCATAGGCCGATGCTGGCGTCTGCTTGGCAAAAGGCGTGCAAGTCGTCAAAGGCTTGGACGTTGACCCCGCCGCCGCGCAAATGATCGGCCAGGCTTTCACTGCGGCCGTGGCTCTCGGCTACCACCAACACCCGGGTGTTGTGGGCCTTAACAAAATGTTGCAGCTTTTGCCACGGTTGGTCGTGGTCTCTTAGCACGCCAAGTTCGGGCAATGCGGGAAATGCCGCACTGACCGCTTGCTGCGGCGCTTCAAGCGCTGGGCGCAGGGCCACTTGCGCCAGCGGCTTGGCCTGGACAAAAAACGCCTCGCTGTTAAAAAACAGCGCCGGCGGTGGCAGGGCCGGGCGATCGGGGTCGCTGCGCAACAGTTGGTAGCGGTCCTGGGTGTCTTGCCAAAAGCGCTGCATGGCGCCGTCTACGTCGCCGTGCAGCACCAGCGTGGTGGCTTCGCCGGTGTAATCCAGCAGGCTGGCCGTGGATTCAAAAAATAACGGCAGGTAGTACTCCACCCCAGCCGCGGCCACGCCATGCCCCATGTCTTTGTACACCCGGCTTTTGGTTGGGTCGCCGTCCATGTGTTCGCGCCAACGCTGGCGAAACATGGCTTGTGCAGCCTCGTCCATCGGAAATTCGCGCCCGGGCAGCAAATGCACCGAGGGCACGGGGTAGAGGCTGCGCTGGGTGTCGGGGTCAAAGGTGCGTATGGTGTCGATTTCGTCGTCGAACAAATCCAGCCGCAGCGGCATTGCCGCGCCCATGGGAAAGAGGTCGATGATGCCGCCACGCACGGCGTATTCGCCCGGGCTGACCACCTGTGTTACGTGCCGATAGCCCGCGGTGACCAGTTGCTCGCGCAGCGCCGACTCGGCCAGCTTTTGCCCGGTGGCAAAGGCAAAGGTGTAGCCGGCCAAAAACGCCGGCGGCGCGAGCCGGTGTTGCACGGCGCTGGCGCTGACCAGCACCACCTGCACCGGTTCACTTTGATGCGCGCGTTGATGCACCTGCCACAGCGTGGCCAAGCGCTCACTGATGAGGTCTTGGTGCGGTGAGAAGTGGTCGTACGGTAAGGTTTCCCAGTCGGGCAAGATGGCCACGCGCGTGGCCGGAGAAAAGAACTGCAAGCCGTCTTTGAGCCGCTGGCAGTCGGCCGCGTCGGCGCACACCACCAGCACCAAACGACCCGCCTGGTGTTCTTGTTGGGTAAGCGATGCCAGCCACAACGCATCGGCGTCGGGCGGCGGCATGGGGCAGGCCACGCGCTGACCGGCGACCCGATTCGGGATATCCATTGGCCAGATTTTAGAATGCCGGCATGAGCACCCCTGCCGCTGCCCCTCTTACGGCCACCGCCGCGCGTTGCCATGCGGTGGTGCCTTGTGCCGGTGTGGGGTCGCGCATGGGCTTGGCGCAGCCCAAACAGTATGCATCCGTGCAGGGTTTGCCGGTGGTGCAACACACCCTGCGCGCGTTGCGTGGCGTGGCGCACATTGAACGGTTGGTGGTGGTGCTGGCGCCCAACGACCGCCACGCCATGGACTGGCCCAGTGATTGCGAAATACTGCGCCAAGGGGGCGCCACCCGCGCCGACTCGGTCGGCGCCGGGCTAGCGCATTTGCTATCTACCGGCGCTGAGGCCAACGACTGGGTGCTGGTGCACGATGCCGCGCGATGCTTGGCCACATCGGCGCTGATTGGCCGGTTGCTCGAGGCCTGCTGGCACGACCCGGTGGGCGGTTTGCTGGCCTTGCCCTTGGCCGATACGCTCAAGCGCGCCAACACCGAGCAGCGGGCGGTGGAGACGCCGTCTCGGGATCAACTGTGGTTGGCGCAAACGCCGCAAATGTTTCGGCTGGGTGCGCTGCACCAGGCGTTGGCCGAGGTTGGGGCTGGTGTCACCGACGAGGCGTCGGCCATGCAGGCCAAGGGTTTGGCACCGCGCTTGGTGACCGGTGACCCCAGCAACATCAAAATCACCACCCCAGCCGACTTGGCGTTGGCGCACGCGTGGTTGGCCATGCAACAGGAGACCTCATGAACCACGCGTTACGCATTGGACACGGCTGGGACAGTCACCGTTTGGTGGCGGGTCGGCCGTTGTGGTTGGCGGGTGTGGAGGTGCCCCATAGCCACGGCCTGGACGGCCACTCCGATGCCGACGTGGTGTTGCACGCCCTGGTCGACGCATTACTGGGCGCCGCAGGCTTGGGCGACATTGGCACGCTGTTCCCCGACACCGACCCCAGCCACCGCAACGCGGCGTCGTCGGGGTTTGTGAACGAGGCCGTACGGCAGGTAGGGCAACACGGATGGCAGGTGGTGAATGTGGACATCACCGTGGTGGCGCAGGCGCCCAAACTGGCGCCTTACAAAGCCGCCATGCGCGCACGCGTGGCCGAGCTGTTGCAGGTGCAGGCCGAGGCGGTGAACATCAAGGCCAAAACCGCTGAAGGGTTGGGGCCGGTGGGACAAAGCCAAAGCATGGAAGCGCACGTGGTGCTGCTGTTGGCGCAGGCCGGCTAAACCGGCTCTGGGTCGGTGCGTTACTGCGCGGTCCAGCCACCGTCCATGGTCCAAGCCGCGCCTTGCACGTTGCTGGCGGCGTCGCGGCACATGAACACCGCCATTTCGGCCAACTGCTCGGGCGTGGTGAACTGGGTTTGCGGCTGTTTTTCGCCCACCAATTGACGCTTGGCTTCGTCCTCTGTGATGCCCAGCGCCTGCGCTTTGGCCGCCACCTGTTGCTGCACCAAAGGCGTTAGTACCCACCCTGGGCAAATGGCGTTGCACGTTACGCCGCTGTTGGCGGCTTCCATGGCGGTGACTTTGGTTAAACCAATGATGCCGTGCTTGGCTGCCACATAGGCGGCCTTATGCGCCGAGGCCACCAGCCCGTGGGTTGAGGCAATGTTGATGATGCGCCCCCAGCCCGCTTGGATCATGGCCGGCAGCGCCAAGCGCGTGGTGTGAAACGCACTGCTCAGGTTAATGGCAATCACCGCGTCCCAGCGCTCGGTGGGGAAAGACGCCAGTGGCGCCACGTGTTGGATACCGGCGTTGTTGATCACAATGTCCACCCGACCCAAGCGCGCCGTCGCCTCGGCCATCATTGCCTCGATTTCAGTGGGTTGGGTCATGTCAGCCGGGTGATGCATGACCTGGGTGCCGTGCTTGGACACCGCGTCGCAGGCCGCTTGAGCGTCACCAAAGCCGTTGAGAACCAGGTTGGCACCGTGGCTGGCCAAAGCGTGGGCCATGCCCAAACCAATGCCGCTGGTTGAGCCCGTTACCAACGCCGTTTTGCCTTGTAAAAATTGCATGTTCGTTCCCCGAAGTCTAGTACGATAAGCTGACTTAATACGGCCCGAGAGGCCGACCTTGCCACGCCATGATCCAACCCACATTACACCATTTGGTCCTGAAAGATGACTTGCAAAGTGGTGGCCAACGGCGCGTGGCGTGGTGGCAGTGGCAACACGCGGCCTGCAGCCATCCTGAGCATGTGGTGCTGGCCGTGCACGGCCTGACGCGGCAAGGGCGCGATTTTGATGCGCTTGCGCAGGCGCTCGCCCCGCATGTGCGGGTGGTGGCCATGGACGTGGCCGGTCGTGGCGCCAGCGATTGGCTCAGCGACCCGGCGCGCTACGCCGTGCCCACCTATGTGGCCGACGCCGTGGCGTTGATTGCCCACCTGCAACCGCAACGATTGAGCTGGGTGGGCACCAGCATGGGGGGTCTGATTGGCATGGTGCTGCTGGGCAGTGGCGCCGCTCAGGCCCACGCCCTGGTGCTCAACGACGTGGGGCCCAGTCTGCAGTGGCCCGCGCTGCAGCGCATTGGCACGTACGTGGGGCAAGCCCCCACCTTTGCCACCGAAGACCAAGGCGTGCGCCACCTGGCCACGCTGCACCAAGGGTTTGGTGCGCACACCCCGGCGCAGTGGTTGGCGCTGTCGCGTCCCATGTTGCGGCCCGCCGCGGGCGGCTGGCAACTGCATTACGACCCAGCCATTGGGCACGCGTTTGCCAACATGCCGGCCAGTATGGACGCCGCGGCGCAAGCGGCTGAACAAGCGTTGTGGGCCATGTATGACGCCATCGGCTGCCCCACCTTGTTGCTGCGCGGCGAACATTCGGATTTGCTCGCGCCGGCCACCGCCGAGGCCATGACGCGGCGCGGCCCGTGCGCCACACTGCGCACCGTGCCCGATGTCGGTCATGCCCCAACCTTGGTCGATGCGACCCAGGTGCAGTGGGTGAGTGATTTTTTGCTGGCCCATTCAACATGACCGCCCGCGATTTGGCCGCCGCGCTCTTAACCGACGCGGTGACCTTTGCGAACCAACCCGAGCTTGCACACGCCGACCGGGTCGTGGCCTTGCTGGCCACGTTGGACGCCGACCCCGTGCTGCGCGACGCGGTGTACGCCACCCACGCCGCAGCACACCTGCAAAAACCGCGTGATGCCCTGCCCAAGCGTTTTTCGGCCGAGGTGGCGCAACTCGCGCTGGACGCTTGGGCCCTGCGCCAAACCGAGCGTCAGGCGCGTGAATCGCAAGGCAACGCGGGCGACGACAGCCAGGCCAAGTTGCAGCTTGAAACGGTACGCAAAATGTTGCTGGCGTTTTCTAAAGATGTGCGGGTGGTGTGGTGGCGCTTGGCTTCGATTTTGGAGCACCTGCGCTGGCTGGTGTCGCACCCACACCCAGCGGCGGCGCCGCTGGCGCAGCGGGTGCTGCAGGTGTACGCGCCGCTGGCGAATCGGTTGGGCGCCTGGCAATTCAAGTGGGAGCTCGAGGACTTGGCGTTTCGAATACTCGAGCCCGACGTGTACCGTGCCATCGCCAAGCGCCTAGACGAAAAACGCCATGAGCGCGAGGTATATATTCAAGAACGCTGCACCCAAGTGCAACAGGGGTTGGCGGCGTTGGGTTTACAGGCCACCGTGAGCGGGAGGCCAAAACACATTCACAGCATTGTTAAAAAAATGCGCGGCAAAAACCTAACCTTTGATGCGGTGCACGATATACGGGCATTGCGCGTGGTGGTACCCGCGCGCGACGACTGCTACACCGCGCTGGCTTGGGTGCATCAGCAGTTTGCCGCCATTGCCAGCGAATTCGACGACTACATTGCCAAGCCCAAAGCCAATGGCTACCAATCGCTGCATACCGTGGTGCGCGACGCCCAAGGCCGCAGCCTGGAGATTCAAATTCGATCGCGCGCCATGCATGCCGACGCCGAGTTGGGCGTGGCCGCGCACTGGGCCTACAAAGAAGCCGGGGCGCTGGGCTACGCCGGCGTGAAGGCCGATTCGGCGTACGACCACAAACTCGCCATGCTGCGTCAACTGCTGGCGTGGGGCAGCGATTTAACCGAAGCGGGCAAGGGCTTGTTTGACGATCAAATCTACGTGCTCACCCCGCAAGCGCGTGTGGTGGAGCTGCCGCTGGGGGCCACACCGCTGGACTTTGCTTACCGATTGCACACCGATTTAGGGCATCGTTGCCGCGGTGCCAAGGTCGACGGTGCCATGGTGCCGCTCAGCACCCCTTTGCAAAACGGGCAAACGGTGGAGGTGGTGGCAGCGAAAGAGGGTGGCCCCTCGCGCGATTGGCTGTTAAGTGAAGGGCGTTATTTGGTTACGGCGCGGGCCAAAGCCAAAGTGCGGGCCTGGTTCAACGCCCAAGCGGCCGACGCCAACATGGCACGCGGCCGGGACTTGGTAGAAAAACTGCTGCAGCGCGAGGGTAAAACCGCGCTCAAACTCGACGATTTGGCGCAACGTCTTGGCTTGGGTGACGCGGCGCATTTGTTTGAGCTGGTGGGCAAAGATGAGCTATCGCTGCGCGCCATTGAGGCGCTGTGGCGTCCGGCGGCAACACCAGAGGTTGACGATGCAGCGCGACTCAAACGCAGCGCCGAGGCCAAACCCCCCACCGGCGACGTGCTGGTGGTGGGCGTGGACTCGTTGCTGACCCAATTGGCCAAGTGCTGCCGCCCAGCGCCACCGGATGCGATCACTGGGTTTGTTACGCGTGGGCGTGGCGTGAGCATTCATCGCAACGATTGCCGCGAGCTGCTTGCGTTAAAGCGGCACCATGCCCAGCGGCTGATCGACGTTACCTGGGGCGAACGCGCTGGGCACGTTGACGCCATGTACCAAGTGGACGTGCTGGTGCACGCCAGCGACCGCCAAGGCTTGTTACGTGACCTGAGCGACGCTTTGGCGCGCCTCAAAATCAACGTGGTGGGCCTGCACACGGCCTCGGTGAAAGACGTGGCACACATGACATTTACCTTGCAACTCACCACCGCCAAGGCGCTGCCTCAGGTGGTCGCAGCGCTGCAGGCGGTACCGGGTGTCAGCCGGGTGCGGCGCCGTTAATCCAGCCTCGGTATCATCGCGCCATGCAGCCTGAATTTGCTCCCCACGCCTTCAAAGCCTACGACATTCGCGGGCGTGTGCCCGAGGTCATCAACACCGATTTTGCGCACGCGCTGGGATACGCGTTTGCTCAACTCGCGCGTGAACATCAACAGGCCGAGGTGGCGGTGGGGCGCGACGGCCGATTGAGCGGCCCCACGCTAAGCGCCGCATTGATCCAAGGATTACTCGCCGGTGGTGTGAACGTGGTTGACATTGGTATGGTGACCACCCCCATGCTTTACTTTGCGGCGCACACGGTGTGTGCCAGCGGCATACAAATCACCGGTAGCCACAACCCCAAAGACGACAACGGCTTCAAAATGGTGTTGGCTGGGCAGGCCATCTACGGTGCCACCATTGAGCGCTTGCGTACCCTGATGCAACAGCCCTTGCCGGTTGCGCCTGCCGCGCCTGGACGGGTGCGGCTGCTTTCTATCAATGCCGCCTACGCGCAACGCGTGCGCCAAGGTCTTGACTTAAGCCGCCCCATGCGTGTGGTGGTGGATTGCGGCAACGGCGTGGCCGGCGCCTCGGCGCCCGATATTTTGCGCGCCTTTGGCGCCGAGGTGGTGCCGTTGTTCAGCGAGGTGGATGGGCATTTTCCAAATCACCACCCCGACCCGAGCAAGCCCGAAAACCTTGCCGACTTGGTGCAAGCTGTTACGCGCCATGAGGCCGAGCTGGGCTTGGCGTTTGACGGTGACGGCGATCGCTTGGGTGTGGTCACACGGGCTGGCCGCATGGTGTACCCCGATCGGCAGCTGATGTTGTTTGCACAAGACGTGTTGCAACGCCACCCTGGGGCGCGTATTGTGTTCGACGTGAAATGCACCCAGCGTTTGGCGCCATTCATTCAGGCCGCGGGCGGTATACCCGACATGTACAAAACCGGGCACTCACTCATTAAGGCGTACATGGCAGACAACGGCGCCCCGTTGGGGGGTGAAATGAGCGGCCACGTGTTTTTTAAAGACGGCTGGTTTGGCTTTGACGACGCCACCCACGCCGCGTTGCGTTTGCTTGCCATCTTAAGTCGTGACCCCGACGCCAACGCTGTGCTCGATGCCCTACCCGACAGCGTATCCACCCCCGAACTCAATGTGGTGTGCGCCGAGGGCGAATCGCACCGCGTGGTGCAGCAGCTGGTGCAGTCAGCCGCCTTTGAGGCTCCTGCGCAGGTCAGCACCATTGACGGTTTGCGCGTCGACTGGCCAGACGGTTTTGGTTTGATTCGCGCATCCAACACCACGCCGGTGCTGGTGCTGCGTTTTGAGGGTCAAAACCAGGCCGCGCTGGACCGTATTCGCAGCGCGATGTGGCAGGCCCTGCAGGTCGTTAAGCCCGATGCGGCGCTGCAGACCGCGTCGCACTGACCGCAGCGGTTTGCAAATCGGCCAACATGGCTTGCGCGGCCTCAGGTGTAAACGGCGTGGCTGAGGCGCCAGGCCGCGAACCGGTGGTGTCCCACACAGACGCCACGGCCCGCGCCAAGGCGGCTGCATCGTGCGCCGGGTGGCAGGTTGGCAGCGTGGCCAAGGCGGCGTAGTCTTCGGCAAAGTTGTGCACGTTGGGGCCATGCAGCACGTGGCACCCCAAGGCCAAGGGCTCGTAAGGGTTGTGTCCACCCACCGCGCTCCAGCTGCCGCCCACGGCGGCCACGGTGGTAAGCCGACCCCACAACCC